>CAZPFD010000085.1:0-2594 GCA_964585725.1 uncultured Ectothiorhodospiraceae bacterium
GCTCCTCCTCACCTCCCGGTTCGAGCCGTTCGGCAACGTGATCGTCGAGAGCCTGGCCGCCGGCACGCCGGTCGTGGCCGCGGACTGCGACTTCGGGCCCCGCGAGATCCTCGCCGGCGCGAGGTACAGCCACGTGGTCCCGCGCGACCGCGACAGCCTGGCGGCCGCGCTGCGCGCGGTGCTCGACCGCCCCTACACGCCCGAGGAGGGCGCCGAGTGCAGGCGGATCGCGGCGCGCTAAAGCCGCGAGGCGCACACCCCCGCCCAGCTTCTTGATGATGGGGGTCTGAGCGGCGCCGCCCACCCGCGACACGGAGAGCCCCGCGTTGATGGCGGGGCGCACGCCGGCGTTGAACAGATCGGTATCCAGGAATATCTGGCCGTCGGTGATCGAGATCACGTTCGTCGGCACGAACGCTGACACGTCGCCCGCCTGCGTCTCGATGATCGGCAGCGCCGTCAACGAGCCGGTGCGGCCCTTGACCTTGCCGTCGGTGATCTTGGCCACGTGCTCCTCGTTGATGCGCGCCGCGCGCTCCAGGAGCCGGGAGTGGAGATAGAAGATGTCGCCCGGATACGCCTCGCGCCCCGGCGGCCGGCGCAGGCACAGCGAGACCTGCCGGTACGCCCAGGCCTGCTTGGTCAGGTCGTCGTAGACGATGAGCGCGTCTTCTCCGCGGTCCCGGAAGTACTCGCCCATCGCGCAACCCGCGTAGGGCGCGATGTACTGCATCGCCGCCGACTCCGATGCGCTCGCGGCCACGATGATGGTGTGCTCGAGGGCGCCGTGCTCCTCGAGCTTGCGAACCACCGCGGCGATGGACGACGCCTTCTGCCCGACGGCGACGTAGATGCATTTGATGTCGGAGTCTTTCTGATTGATGATGGTGTCGATCGCCAGCGCCGTCTTACCCGTCTGGCGATCGCCGATGATGAGCTCGCGCTGGCCACGCCCGATGGGCACCATCGAGTCGATGGATTTGAGCCCCGTCTGCACCGGCTGTCCGACCGATTGACGCGTGATGACGCCCGGCGCCACCTTCTCGATGGGCGATGTGTGCTTGGTCTCGATCTCGCCTTTGCCGTCGATCGGCTGGCCGAGCGAGTTGACCACGCGCCCGAGGAGCCCCTCTCCGACCGGCACCTCGAGAATACGACCCGTACAGCGAACCGTATCGCCTTCGGAGATGTGCTCGAAGTCACCCATGATGACAGCGCCCACCGAGTCCCGCTCGAGGTTGAGCGCCAGGCCGTAGGTGTTGCGTGGGAACTCGATCATCTCACCGGCCATGGCGTCGCTGATGCCGTGGATGCGCGCGATGCCGTCGGCGAGACTCACGACCGTGCCCTCGCTGCGCGCCTCGACGCCGACCTCGAAGTCTTTGATGCGCTGCTTGATGAGATCGCTGATCTCGGTCGCACTGAGTTGGGTGACTGCCATCGCTCGACCTCTCTAAATGCAAGGGGGGCGGTTCTTTCTCCCGCCCTCGTCCGCGGCTAGGGCGCCGTATATCCCCGAACAGGCAACGCAACCGCCCCGCGTTCCATCCGTCTCACGCCAGCGCGTTGGAGAGCTGGCCCAACCGTCCGCGCAAAGACGCGTCGATGACCAGGTCGCCCACGCGAATGACCACACCGCCGATGAGGGATTCGTCGACCCGCACCGATACATCAACTTTCCGTTTGAGCCGCTTCGACATGGCTTCGGCAATGGCCTCCCGATACTTGGCGTCGAGCTCGAATGCCGAGATGACCTCCACGCGGCTGCGTCCCTCCTCCTCGGCTCGCAGCCGCTCGAAAACCGCAGCGATCTCCGGCATGAGCATGAGGCGCCGGTAATGTACCAGCAGGCGCACGAAGTTCGCCTGCGTCTTCGAGAGCCGGGGCTCGCCGATCCCGAGCAGCAGCTTCTCGAGCTTCGACTTCTCGACCCGCGGGTCGGCGATGATGCCCGCCATGGTGCGGTCGGTGACCACGGCGCGCAGGAACTGCAGCACCTCCGACCATGCGTCCAGCTCGCCCTCCTCGCGCGCCTGCTCGAAGGCGGCCTCGGCGTAAGGACGTGCGAGGGTGGTTTTTTCTTCCGCCATCGGTTCGATTCACTCTACAGGCGAGCTGCGAGCTTCTCCAGCACCTCGTTGTGGGCGGCGGCATCCACCTCGCGCATGAGCACCTGCTCCGCACCCGTCATGGCGAGCCGCACCACCTCGCCCCTCAGCGCCTCGCGCGCCTGGTTCATCTCCTGGGTGATCTCGCCGCGCGCGGCTTCGAGCAGGCGCTGCCCTTCGGCGCGCGCCTCGTCCTTCGCCTCCTCGACGATCTCGTCCGCCCGTCTCTGCGCCTGCGCGATCACCTGCTTCGCCTGCTCGCGAGCCTCGTTCAAGGTCTCGCGCGCATGCTTCTCGGCGAGCTCGCGCTCGTGCTGCCCGCGCTCCGCAGCCGCCAGGCCGTCGGCGATGCGCTTGCGCCGGTTCTCGAGCATGTTGAGGACCGGCTCCCACAGGAAGTGCATGACGAACCAGACCAGGATGGCGAAGGTCACCATCTGGGCGAAGAGCGTCAGCGTTATGTTCACCTCTGACCTCCGTTATCGG
>CAZPFD010000085.1:2694-13832 GCA_964585725.1 uncultured Ectothiorhodospiraceae bacterium
GCGGCGCCGACGAAGGGGTTGGCGAAGATGAACCACATCGAGATACCCAGCACGATGAACGGGAACGCCTCCATCAGGCCGCCCGTGAACAGCATCTGGCCCAGGAGCTGCGGTCGCAGCTCCGGCTGCCGGGCGATGCCTTCCATGTAACGTCCGCAGATCAGGCCCCAGCCGAGCGCCGATCCGAGACCGGCGGCGGCCAGAATGATCCCCACCCCAACGGCGGTGGATGCATATAGCAAAACGATTTGCTCAGGACTCATCGAAGCGGTCTCCTCTTGTCTCCTTTCCCGTACTCCAAGTATCCGTAGCGCGAACCCGGTTTCTCCGGCGCCGCCCCTGGTCTAAGTGCGCGGAGATGCCTTATGGTGCCGCGCCATCAAGGCGCCTCTGTCGTGCAGTTCCGCGCACGTTCAATGTGCCTCCTCGTGCGCGAGAGACAGGTACACGATGGTCAGCATCATGAAGATGAAGGCCTGGATCGTGATGACCAGAACGTGAAAGATGGCCCACGCGCCCCCGGGGATGAACTGTATCCACCACGGCATCAGCGCGATGAGCATGAACATCAGCTCGCCCGCGAAGAGGTTTCCGAACAGACGCAACCCCAGACTGACCGGCTTCGCGATCTCCTCGATGAGGGTCATCAGGATATTGACGGGGAAAAGCCAGATTCCGAAGGGATGGGTGAGAAACACCTTGGCGTAGCCGTGGGGCCCCTTCGCCTTGATGTTGTAGTAGACGATGAGCAGAAACACCGTCGTGGCAAGCCCCATCGGGATGTCCACGTTCGTGGGCGGCACCACCTTGAGATAGACGTGGGAGGGGTCGGCGCCGAAGACGTACTTGCCCACCTGGCTCGCGATCCACGGCAGCAGATCCACCGGGATCAGGTCCATGAAATTCATGACGAAGACCCACACGAAGATCGTGAGGGCCATGGGTCCGATCATGGGACTGGCCTTGGGGAAGAGGTCCTTGACCTGCTGGTTGACCCACTCGACCAGGGCCTCCATCACGTTTTGCAGCCCCGTCGGGTTCTCGTGATCGAGGTTCTTGCCGACCTTCCATGCCATCCAGCCGACGAGCACCGCAAGCAACGCCGCCACCAGCCACGCGTCCAGAAAGAAGACCGTGAAATCGACGATGCTGTCCGGCTTGTGATCGGGACCGCAGCCGATGCACCAGTTAGTCAGATGGTGCTGTATGTACTCGACCGAGTCGTCCCGAGGGGTGGTGTATCCTCCGCCGCTCACTGCGCTCGCTCCGCCCTGCCCCCTTTTGTCTCATCCCGCAGCAGATCATCCGGCCGTGTGCTGCTCGCCGCCGATGTGCTGAACGAAAAAGGCGATCTGCGCCACCCCGAAGCCGATCAGGATCGGCAGCGGATTCAGTCCGAGCCATCCCATGCCGAGGGCGAACAACCCCACGACCATGAGGAATCGCTGCAGGGCCCCTATGAAGAGGACCGTGGTCTCCCTGCCCGGATGCGTCCTGGCCACGCTGATCGCCCGGCGCACGCGACGCTGCAGCATCCAAGCGCTGAGCAGGGCGATACCGCCGCCGTAAAGGGCGGACTGGGCCTCGGGGACGCCCCTGGCGACGAGACACACGGCTCCCGCGACGACCACCAGGACGGCCTGGATCCCGAGAAGCCGGCGCGCGTCGGCCTGCTGGAGGTTCATGGAAGTCTCGTCGGCCGGCGCGTCCGTGGGGATCTCGGCCCCTATTATCGCAAAGAACCTGCGCCGACCCCGGTGAACTGTTCTTTCTTCGGGACGTGGCGACCCTGCCAGCAAAGTTTTGCAGTATACGTTTGCGCCCGCATATCGATCAATCGCAGGGAGGCGCCGACCGAACCGTCACAGGCAGTGAACCCTCGCCCATGTGCCTCGCGCAGGGTGGCGCGCGGGAGGGACCAAGCCCGTGGCCCGCCGCTGCGCGGCTGCGAACGCGGATCCGCCCGCCAGCACCCGCAGCGCTACTTGATGCGCGCGAGAATGCCGTCCAGCTCTTCGAGGCTCGTGTACTGGATCACCAGCTTCCCTTTGCCGCGGCGACCCTGCTGGATGGCCACCGCGGTCCCCAGCCGCTCGGAGAGCTTGTCCTCCAGGCGGCGCACGTCGGGATCCTTTTGCCTGCGCGCCGGTGCACCCTCGGCCCGGTCCGTCTTCAGGCGGCGCACCAACCGCTCCGTCTCCCGGGCGGACAGGCCCTTGCTCGCCACCGTGCGCGCGGCGTGACTCTGCGCCTCGCCGGAGAGCGCGAGCAGGGCGCGGGCGTGCCCCATGTCGATGTCCCCGGCCTCGAGCAGGGCGCGCACGTCCTCGTTCAGATCGAGCAGCCGCAGCAGATTGGTAACCGCCGCGCGCGAGCGACCCACCGCGTTGGCCACCGCTTCGTGGGTCATCTCGAACTCTTCGGTGAGCCGGCGCAGCGCCTTGGCCTCCTCCACCGGGTTGAGATCCTCGCGCTGCACGTTCTCGATGAGCGCGATGGCCAGCGCCGCGCGGTCGGGAACTTCCCGCACCACCGCAGGGATCTCGGACAGACCGGCGGTTTGCGCCGCGCGCCAGCGCCGCTCGCCTGCAATGAGCTCGTAGTGCACGCCGTCCGACAGCGGGCGCACGACGATGGGCTGCACCACGCCTTGCGCTCGAATGGAGCGCGCCAGGTCCTCGAGGGCCTGAGGGTCCAGCGCCGAGCGCGGCTGGTACTTTCCACGCCGGACCAGCTCCAGCGGCAGATGCCTGAACTCGCCCTCGTCCCCTCCGCTCAGAACGGCCGACATGTCGGCGCCGCCGAGAAGCGCGTCCAGACCCCGCCCCAGTCCCTTCTTCTTGGCCATGGCTAGGGCTTCGCCCCCTGCTCTCCCCCCCGCTCTCCTATGTCCACATCCGCCGCGACGCCCAAGCGCTCAGCCCACGGCCGCCTTGAGGAATGCGCCGTCGCGCCGCACCACCTCCCCGGCGAGCGCCAGATACGCCAGGGCGCCGGTCGAGCTCTTGTCGTACAGAAGCGCCGGCAGCCCGTGGCTGGGCGCCTCGGCCAGACGGACATTGCGCGGGATGATGGTGGTGTAGACCTTCTCCCCGAAGTGCTGCATGAGCTGCGCCGAGACCTGGTTCGAGAGGTTGTTGCGGGGGTCGAACATGGTGCGCAGGAGCCCTTCGATGCGCAGCCTCGGATTGAGCAGCTTGCGAATCTTCTCGATAGTGTTGAGCAGCGCCGACAAGCCCTCGAGGGCGTAGTACTCGCACTGCATGGGAATCATGACCGCGTCCGAGGCCACCAGCGCGTTGATGGTGAGCATGTTGAGGGCGGGCGGGCAGTCGATGAGCACGTAGTGATAGTCGCCCTTGACCGGCTCCAGGGCCTGACGCAGGCGCAGCTCCCGCCCGATCTCCTCCAGCAGCGCCACCTCGGCCGCCGTGAGGTCGGCGTTGCTCGGGATCAACGCGTACTTGCTGCACTCGACGTGGATCAGAGCCTCCGACATGGGCGCCTCGCCCATGAGCACATCGTAGGTGGAGAGCGACAGCGCGCTCTTGTCCACGCCGCTGCCCATGGTGGCGTTGCCCTGCGGGTCCATGTCGATGAGCAGGACGCGACGCCGAGCGGCGGCCAGGGAGGCCCCGAGGTTCACCGCGGTCGTGGTCTTGCCGACGCCGCCTTTCTGGTTAGCGATGGCGATGACTTTGCCCATGGCTCTCCACCCCCGGCGCTGGCATCAGTTCGTGAGCACGCACGCAGCTCTGTCTAACCTTCCGGGCCGCAGGGGACGATCACGAGGTGTCGCCGCGCATCGAGGCCGGGCACGTGCAAGGGCACGACCCGGGCCCGATCCCGCAACGCGCCCAGCTCGGCGAGCTCCGCCTGCGGCGTTTGACCCTTCATGGCGAGCAACCGCCCCCCCGGGGCGCACAGGCGTTCGGCGTGCGCGACGAGCGCGGCCAGCCTGCCGAAGGCACGCGCGACGACGGTGTCGAAGGGACGCGCCGGGCGGTACGCCTGGACACGCGCCTGTATCACCTCCACGTTGGCGAGACGCAGCTCCGCCACGGCCTGCCGGCAGAAGCGGGTCTTCTTGGCGCTGCTGTCGATCAGCACGCATTCCAGATCGGGGCGCGCGAGCGCCACCACCAGCCCGGGCAGTCCGGCTCCCGTGCCGATATCGAGAAGCCGTCGGCCGTGAACATACGGCAAGATCACCACGGAATCCAGCAGGTGACGCCGCACCATGTCCACCGGAGCGCGCACGGCGGTCAAGTTATACGCACGATTCCAACGCGAGAGCAGCTCGACGTAGCGTATGAGCGCCGCGCGCGAGGCCTCGTCGAGCTCCACGCCCGCTGCGGCCAGCCCCGCGTCCAGGGCCGCTCGCGGAGACTCGGAGGTGGGCGTGCGTTCGGCCGCCACGAGGGACCTTGCGAGTCGCACCGGCGCCGCCGGTGCGCTCACGCGCGCTTGCGCCGCTGCGTCTCGCCCGCGACGAGAGCGCGCTTCTTGAGGTGAATGAGGAGCAGGGAGACCGCCGCCGGGGTCACGCCGGCGATGCGCGACGCCTGCCCGAGGGTCGCCGGGCGGTGCCGCGAGAGCTTCTCTCGCACCTCGGCCGAGAGTCCACGCACCTGCGCGTAGTCCAGGTCCTCGGGCAAAGGCGTCTCCTCGTGCCGGCGGGTGCGCGCGATCTCCTCCTGCTGCCGCTCGATGTAGCCGTGGTACTTGGCCTGGATCTCGACCTGCCCGGCCACCTCGGCATCCGAGACCCCCGGGCCCGCCCCGGGCAGGGACATCAGAGCCCCGTAGCCCACCTCGGGCCGCCGCAAAAGCTCCAGGAGCGAATGCTCGTGCGCGACGGGACGCCCCAGCACGCGCGCGTACTCCCCGGCGGCTGCGTCGCCCGGGCGCATCCACGTTCCCGCCAGACGCGCCTGCTCGCGCCCGATGGCCTCGCGCTTCTCACAGAAGCGCCGCCAGCGCGCCTCGTCCACCAGTCCGAGCTCGCGCGCGCACGCCGTGAGGCGCAGATCGGCGTTGTCCTCGCGCAGCAGGAGCCGGTACTCGGCGCGGCTGGTGAACATGCGGTAGGGCTCGGTCGTGCCCCGCGTGATCAGGTCGTCGATGAGCACGCCGATGTAGGCCTCGTCCCGGCGCGGGCACCAGGGTGCGCGCTCCTGCACGCGCAGCGCGGCGTTCAGCCCGGCCACGAGACCCTGCGCCGCCGCCTCCTCGTACCCGGTGGTGCCGTTGATCTGCCCCGCGAAGAACAGGTTGCGCAGATGCCGGGTCTCCAGCGACGAGCGCAGATCGCGAGGGTCGAAGAAGTCGTACTCGATGGCGTAGCCCGGGCGCGTGATGTGGGCCCGCTCGAAGCCGGCGATGGTGCGCACCATCGCGTACTGAACGTCGAAGGGCAGGCTGGTCGAGATTCCGTTGGGGTACACCTCCCGCGACTCGAGCCCCTCGGGCTCGACGAAGATCTGGTGTGCCGCCTTGCCTGCGAAACGAACGACCTTGTCCTCCACCGAGGGACAGTAGCGGGGGCCGACGCCTTCGATGGCGCCGCTGAACATGGGCGAGCGGGGAAGACCGGCCCGGATGATCTCGTGGGTACGCTCGTTGGTGTAGGTGATGTGACAGGGGATCTGGCGCGGAGGGTCCTGCGCAGCGCCGAGGAACGAGAACCTCGGGCGCGGCACATCCCCCGGCTGGAGCTCGAGGCGATCGAAGTCCAGCGAGCGGCCGTCGAGGCGGGGCGGTGTGCCGGTCTTGAGCCGCTCCACCCGGAACGGCAGCTCGCGCAGCCGCCGCGCGAGCGCGTTGGCCGGCGCATCGCCCGCGCGCCCTCCCTGATAGTTGGCGTCGCCGATGTGGATACGCCCGCCGAGGAAGGTGCCCACGGTGAGCACCACGCAGGTCGCGGTGTAGCGAAGGCCCATCTGCGTCACCACGCCCGCGACCCGCTCGCCCTCGATGACGAGGTCGTCCACCGACTGCTGGAACAGGCTCAGGTTGGGCTGGGCCTCGAGCGCGCGGCGCACGGCGCTCCGATACAGTGCACGGTCCATCTGGGCCCGGGTGGCCCGTACCGCCGGCCCCTTGCGGGCGTTCAGCGTGCGGAACTGGATGCCGCTGGTGTCCGCCGCCCGTGCCATCAGCCCGCCCAACGCGTCGATCTCCTTGACCAGATGCCCCTTGCCGATGCCCCCGATGGCCGGGTTGCAGCTCATCTGGCCCAGCGTCTCAATGCTTTGGGTGAGGAGCAGGGTGCGCGCGCCCATGCGGGCCGCCGCCATGGCTGCCTCGGTGCCGGCATGCCCTCCGCCGACCACGATGACGTCGAAATCCTGTGGGTAGCGCACGTACAGATCCAAACGCCTATAAAGAAATGGCATAAAGTATCCGACCAACACATACCCGGCAAGCGCGCGGGCGCAGGGCCGGGAGGCGCGGGCGCGCCGGCACGCACGCGGGGTGCGCGTGCATCGCGTTGTCCGCGCACGGTATACTTCGCCCTCCTTGCGGGGGGGCAGCTCGATCCAGGGGAAAACCACTTGCAAGAAGCGTGCGAGCTCAACCTCGAGACCTTCCAAGGATTGATTCTGGCCGTTGAGCGCTTCTGGGCGGAGCAGGGATGCGTGCTTCTCCAGCCCTACGACATGGAGGTCGGCGCTGGCACGTTCCATCCCGCCACGTTCCTGCGCGCCATCGGTCCCGAGCCCTGGCGCGCCGCCTACGTGCAACCCTCCCGGCGCCCCACCGACGGGCGCTACGGGGAAAACCCGAACCGGCTCCAGCACTACTACCAGTACCAGGTGGTCCTCAAACCCTCTCCCCTGGACGTTCAGGACATCTATCTGGATTCACTGCGCATGCTGGGCATCGACCCGCTGGAGAACGACATCCGCTTCGTGGAGGACGACTGGGAGTCGCCCACCCTCGGCGCCTGGGGGCTCGGCTGGGAGGTGTGGCTGAACGGGATGGAGGTGACCCAGTTCACCTATTTCCAGCAGGTCGGGGGCCGCGACTGCCGTCCGGTGACGGCCGAGGTCGTCTACGGGCTCGAGCGCATCGCCATGTACCTGCAAAAGGTCGACAGCGTGTTCGACCTGGTATGGACCGACGGCCCCCTCGGGCGCATCACCTACGGCGACGTGTTCCGCCAGAACGAGGCGGAGATGTCCGCGTACAACTTCGAGCACGCGGACGTGGAGATGCTGTTCGCTGCCTTCGAGAACTGTGAGCAGGAGTGCCGCAAGCTCATCAACCTGAAGCTCACACTGCCCGCCTATGAGATGGTCGTGAAGGCTTCGCACATCTTCAATCTCCTCGATGCGCGCCAGGCCATCTCGGTAACCGAACGCCAGCGCTATATCCTGCGCGTGCGCGGCCTGGCACGCGCCGTCGCCCAGATCTACCACGCGCGGCGCCAGGCGCTCGGCTTCCCGCTGTTGCGGCAGCCCGGGCCGCAGGTGGCAGTCCATGGCTGAGGCGCGGGACCTCCTGGTCGAGATCGGGACTGAGGAGCTGCCCCCGAAGTCGCTGAGGCAGCTGTCGGAGGCCTTCGGGCGGGAAGTGAGCAGCGGCTGCGAATCGGCGCATCTGCGCCACGGCGAGGTCACGACCTACGCCACACCGCGCCGGCTGGCCGTGGTCGTTCAGGCGCTCGCCACCCACCAGCCGGAGCGCCAGGTCACGCGCCGCGGACCGGCGCTCGATGCGGCTTTCGACGCACAGGGCAACCCGACCAGAGCGGCCCTGGGATTCGCGCGCTCCTGCGGCGTGAGCCTCGAGCACCTCGAGCGCTACCGCGGCAAGGACGGGGCGTGGCTCGTGTTTCGCTCCACCGAGGTGGGCCAGCCGACCTCGATGCTGCTGCCGAACATCGTGCTCCAGGCGCTCGAGCGCCTGCCCATCCGCCGGCGCATGCGCTGGGCCGATCTGGACGTCGAGTTCGTGCGCCCGGTGCACTGGGTGGTGCTGCTGTTCGGCGACGAGGTGGTGGAGACGGAGATACTGGGCGTCACCACCGGCCGCGAGACCCGCGGGCACCGCTTTCACCATCCCGAGCCGATTCGGGTGGAGAGCCCCACCGCCTACAGCGGCCTCCTGTACGGGACCGGACGGGTGGTGGCGGATATCGATACCCGCAAGGAGCTGATCCTGCGTCAGGTGCGCAAGAGCGCGGTCGCTCTCGACGGCCAGGGCCTGGTGAGCGAGGCGCTGCTCGAGGAGGTCACCGGCCTCGTGGAGTGGCCCGTGGCAGTCACCGGCGGATTCGACAAGCGTTTCCTGGAGCTGCCCGAGCAGGTCCTGATCGCCGTCATGCAGGAGCACCAGCGCTGCTTTCCGGTGGTCGATGGCAACGGGCGGCTGCGGGCGCACTTCATCGCCATCAGCAACATCGAGAGCATCAGCCCCGAGACGGTGCAGGCGGGCAACGAGCGCGTCATCCGGCCGCGCCTGGAGGACGCCGCCTTCTTCTTCAAGAGTGACCTGGAAACGCCTCTCGAGGACCGTCTCGAGAAGTTGAAAGGGGTCCTGTTCCACGAGCGGCTGGGATCGCTCTACGACAAGTCGCAGCGCGTGTCCGAGCTCGCCGCGCACGTGGCCATCGCGGCCGGGCAGCCGCCCGAAGCCGTGCGCCAGGCCCGTCGCGCGGGCTTGCTCTCCAAGTGCGACCTGCTCACCGAGATGGTCGGCGAGTTCCCGCAGCTCCAGGGCTACATGGGGCGGCAGTACGCCGAGCGCGGCGGCGAGCCCGAACCCGTGGCCGCCGCTCTGGAAGAGGCTTACATGCCCCGGTTCGCCGGCGACGCCGTCCCGCAAAGCGGCGTGGGCCGCGCGGTCGCCATCGCCGACAAGCTGGACACGCTGGTGGGCATCTTCGGCATCGGCCAGCCACCGAGCGGAGACAAGGATCCCTTCGCGCTGCGGCGCGCAGCCCTGGGCGTGCTGCGCATCATCATCGAGGGAGAGACGGATCTCGACCTGCCCAAGCTGATCAACGCGGCCACGGACCGCTACCGCGAGGTGCTGCCGCAGATGCACCCCATGGTGAGCCAGCTCTACGAGTTCATGCTGGAGCGGCTGCGGGCGTACTTCCTGGAGCAGGGAACAACCGCGGACGTGTTCGCCGCCGTCGCCGCCCGGCGGCCCACGCGTCCCCTCGACTTCGCGCGCCGCGTGCGAGCGGTCGACGAGTTCCGCAGGATGCCGGAGGCGGCGAGCCTGGCGGTCGCCAACAAACGCATTCAGAACATCCTCAGGCAGGCCAACGGGCAGCTCCCCCAACAGGTCGACGATGGGCTATTCTCGGAGGACGCGGAGTGGAATCTGGCGGCCAAGGTCGTGGGGCTGACCCCCAGAGTGCGGGATCTGCTCGGCCGGGGCGATTACAGCGGTGCGTTGAAGCTCCTCGCCGGTCTGCGAGAGACCGTGGACGACTTCTTCGACTCGGTGAAAGTGATGGCCGAGGACGAGCGGATCAAGACCAACCGTCTGGCACTCCTCAACAGCATCAGCACGCTTTTTCTGGAAACCGCGGACATCTCACGGCTGCAGAGCAAAGAGACGGAGTGAAGCCAGCTCCCGGTATACAGTGTGAGAGTTGCCATCCTCGAGCGTGACGGCGTCATCAATCAAGACTCTCCGGAGCAAGTCAAATCCCCGGAGGAGTGGGAGCCCATACCCGGCAGCCTGGAGGCCATCGCGCAGCTCAACCGCGCGGGCTACCGCGTCATCATCGCCACCAATCAGCCGGGGCTGGGCAGGCAGCTGTTCGATATCGAAGCGCTGAACCGGATCCACGAGAAGATGCACCATCATCTGAGCGACGTGGGCGGTAACGTGGAAGCCATCTTCTTCTGCCCGCATCGGCCCGGGGACAAGTGTCGCTGCCGCAAGCCGCGCCCGGGGTTGCTGCTGGAGATCGGCCAGCGCCTGCACATCCCGCTCGAGGAGGTGCCTGTCGTGGGCGATTCCCAGCCCGACATCGAGGCGGCCCGTGCGGCCGGCGCGCGCCCGGTACTGGTGCGTACCGGGGATGGCCAGCGCACGGAGCGCAAGCTGGCCGACCTCGAGGGCCTGGAGGTCTACGACGATCTGGCGGCCTTCGTCGACGCCGAGCTCGAGCGCGGCGCGCTTCGCTGATGTGTCTCCTGTCCGCGCCTGCGCAGCCCCCTGAGCGCCCGGCAGCCGCGCTCGCGACCCGGGCTGGGACGGGACGTGCTTGACCGATGTGCGATGAGAAGCCGGGGCCGCGCGCGCCCCTACCCCCGTTCGGGGTGCTGTTCCTGCGCTCCCTTCTGTTCTCGATCGGGCTGCTGGTAACGACTCTCGCCTTCGCGCCCGTCGCGCTTCTGGTACGACCGCTGCCCTACCGCCTGCGCTATCGCTGCATCACCGGCTGGACGCACGTCAATCTGTGGTGGTTGGAGAAGACCTGCCGCATTCATCAGCAGGTGGAAGGCCGCGAGAACATCCCGGCCACCGCGGCCATCGTGCTTGCCAAGCACGAGTCGGCCTGGGAGACCCTGGCGCTCCAGCGCATATTCTCGCCACAGGTGTGGGTGCTCAAGCGCGAGCTGCTGTGGGTCCCGCTGCTCGGATGGGGCCTCGCGGCCCTCAAGCCCATCGCCATCGACCGCAAGAGCGGCCGGCGCGCTGCACGCCAGGTCATCGAGCAGGGCCGCGCCCGCCTGCGCGACGGCTGCTGGGTGGTGATCTTCCCGGAGGGCACCCGGGTGGCGCCCGGCGAGCGGCGCCCGTATCGCATCGGAGGCGCCATGCTGGCGCAGCACACGGGCGTCCCCGTGGTGCCCGTCGCCCACAACTCCGGCGATTACTGGCCGCGCAGGGGCTTCATCAAGCGCCCCGGCACCATCCGCACTATCATTGGGCCCAGCATCGAGAGCGCCGGTCGCACGGCTGCCGAGGTGAACCGGCTGGCGGAGGAGTGGATCGAGAGCACCGTGGCGCGCATCCGCGCAGGATGTCCCGGCGGGTGCGCGGGCTCCGAGAGCTGAACACGCTCTGCCCAGAAACGGCCGCACGCGGCGGCGAGCCCTTTGCGAAGGGTGACTGGCGGAGCGCGGAAAAGTGGTGTCAGACACTACTTTCCCCGCCCACAGTGC
>CAZPFD010000086.1:0-10584 GCA_964585725.1 uncultured Ectothiorhodospiraceae bacterium
ACACCAACGGCACCTGGCAGTACGACGCGGGCTCGGGCTGGACCGACTTCGGCGCGGTGAGCGACACCTCGGCGGTGCTCCTGGATACCGCGGCGCTCATCCGCTTCGTGCCCGACCCCGACTACAACGGCCCGGCCGGCGACATCACCTTCCGCGCCTGGGACCAGACCAGCGGCGCCAGCGGCGATGCCGCGGTGGACGTCTCCGCCAACGGCGGCACCACCGCGTTCAGCGCCGAGACCGAGACCGCCACCCTCGACGTCACCGCGGTCAACGATGCGCCGGTGCTCGACAGCTCCGGCGCCATGGTGCTCACCGACGTCGACGAGGACGACACCGACCCGGCCGGCGACACGGTCTCCGCCGTCATCGCCAGCGCCGGGGGCGACCGCATCACCGATGCGGACGCCGGCGCGGTGGAGGGCATCGCCGTCATCGGCGCCGACGACACCAACGGCACCTGGCAGTACGACGCGGGCTCGGGCTGGACCGACTTCGGCGCGGTGAGCGACACCTCGGCGGTGCTCCTGGATACCGCGGCGCTCATCCGCTTCGTGCCCGACCCCGACTACAACGGCCCGGCCGGCGACATCACCTTCCGCGCCTGGGACCAGACCAGCGGCGCCAGCGGCGATGCCGCGGTGGACGTCTCCGCCAACGGCGGCACCACCGCCTTCAGCAGCGCTACCGAGACCGCCACCCTCGACGTCATCGCGGTCAACGATGCGCCGGCGGCCGCCGACAACACCGTGACCACCAACGAGGACACCGCTTACGTGTTCTCGGCCGCCGACTTCGGCTTCTCGGACGTCGACGCGGGTGATTCCTTGCAGTCGGTGACCGTCGCTACGCTGCCCGGCGCGGGCTCCCTCGAGCTCTCCGGGGTGGCCGTCACGGCGGGACAGGTGATCGACGTCGCCGACATCGCGGCGGGGAATCTGACCTTTACGCCCGCGCCCGATGCCAGCGGCACGGGCTATGCGAGCTTCCGCTTCACCGTCTCCGACGGCACCGCCGATTCCGGACCCGCCACGATGACCATCGACGTCACCGCGGTGAACGACGCGCCGGTCAACAACGTTCCGGGTGCGCAGAGCACGGACGCCGACACGGCGCTGGTCTTCTCCAGCGCCGGCGGCAACCCGATCTCGGTGAGCGACGTCGATGCCGGGAGCGGCCTCGTCGAGGTGACCCTGACCGCCACCGACGGCACCCTGACGCTTGCAGGCACCGCAGGGCTCAGCTTCTCCATCGGCACCGGAACGGGGGACATCACCATGACCTTCACCGGTACCGTTACCGATGTGAATGCCGCCCTCGATGGCCTGGCGTTCGATCCGGTATTGGGTTTCACCGGGCTCGCCAGTCTCACGATCACAACCGACGATCAGGGCCAGACGGGAACGGGCGGATCCAGGAGCGATACCGACACCATCTCCATCGGCGTTGACCCCGTCGCGCCCACCGCCAACGATGATCCGGGCGGCTTCAGCACGCTCGTGCAGTCCTTCGATCCGAGCAGCTACTGGCGGTTGGGGGAATCCGCCGGTACCGCCGCCGGCGACTCGGGGAGCACCGGGAACGGCGGGACCTACAACAGCGTGACTCTGGGCGAGGCCGGCGCCCTCGCCGGTGATACGGATACGGGCGTGCGCTTCGACGGGAGCGGCTACGTCGAGATCCCGCACTCCAACGACTACCTGCTCGACAGCGGGACGGTGCAGCTCTGGTTCAACGTGGACGCCGTGACCGGCTTGGATCAGGGGCTGTTCTCTAAGGACCACACGGGCCTGGGCACGGGCGGCCACCTGACCTTGTGGGTCACCGACACCGGCACCGTCAGGGGTCGGCTGCAGAACGCGGTATCCGACAGCCATTTCGTCGAGTCGACGAACCCCGTCACCGCGGGCCAGTGGCATCACGTGGCCCTCACCTTCGGCGCTGGCGGGATGAAGCTCTATGTCGACGGCGCCCTGGTCGATACCAACAGCTACACCGGCGGCACGGGCGTCACCGCCGGCGCCGGCAACTTCGAGCCCATCGCCCTCGGCGCGGGGACCACGAACAGCGATCCGGGGAGCGTGGAACCCGCGAACGACTTCTTCACGGGCGCCCTGGACGAGGTGGCCGTCTTCGGGGGGCAGCTCAGTGGCGCCGACATCTCGCGGCTCTACACCGTCGGCACCCGGGACTACGTCGTCGACGAGGATGAGCTGCTGAGCGTCGATGCGGGCAACGGCGTGCTCGCCAACGATCTGGACCCGCAGGACGACCCGCTGTCTGCGGTGCTGGTCAGCGGGCCGTCGAATGCCGCCTCGTTCACGCTGAACACCGACGGATCCTTCAGCTACACGCCCACGGCGGACTTCAACGGCACCGACAGCTTCACCTACTACGCCACCGACGGCACCAACGCCTCCAACACGGCCACTGCCACCCTCACGGTGACCGCCGTGAACGACCCGCCGGTGAGCACGGTGCCCGGCGCACAGACGACCGTCGAGGACACCGCGCTCGTCTTCTCAAGCGCCAACGGGAACGTCGTCTCGGTCTCGGATCCGGACGTGGGCGCGGGCGATCTCGAGGTTACGCTCTCGGTCGCCAACGGCACTCTGACGCTGGCCGGCACCGCCGGGCTCACCTTCTCGGCGGGCAGCGGTGCGGGCGACGCCACCATGACCTTCACCGGCACCGCCGCCGACATCAACGCTGCACTGGATGGTCTCACCTTCGACCCGACATCGGATTTCAGCGGTGCGTCCACCCTGACCATCGCCACCGACGATCAGGGCAACACCGGTGCGGGCGGCCCGCTCTCGGACACCGCCAGCGTCGACATCAGCGTCAGTCCCGTCAACGATCCGCCGGTCATCACCTCCACCGCCGCGCCCGCCGTGCCCGAGAACACCACGGCCGTGCTCACCGTGACGAGCACGGACGTCGACGGCGGGGCACCGACGCATTCGATCACCGGCGGGGCCGACGGCGCGCTGTTCTCCATCGACAGCGCCACCGGCGCGCTGCGCTTCAACACCGCCCCGAACTTCGAGGCGCCTGCGGACGCGGACGCGGACAACGTGTACCAGGTTCAGGTGACGGTGGACGACGGCAACGGCGGCGCCGCGGTGCAGGACATCAGCGTCAGCGTGACGCCGGTCAACGAGGCGCCGGTGCTGGACAACAACGCGGGCCTCACGGTGAGCGAGGGCGGCAGCGGGGTTGTGGAAGATTCCACGCTCCGGGCCACGGACGAGGACGACGCGGCCGCACAGATCAGCTTCCAGCTGACCGCGGGCCCGAGCTACGGCCGGCTGGAGCTGACCACCGCGCCCGGTACGGCGATCACCGCCTTCACGCAGGACGACATCGACAACAACCGGGTGGTCTACGTTCACGACGACTCCAACACCACCTCGGACAGCTTCACGTTCACCTTCGGCGACGGGGTTTCCGGCGTACAAGGGCCGGCGACGTTCACCATCACCGTCATTCCGGTGGACGACGACGCCCCGGTTCTCTCGGTCAACACCGGCAGCACCACGTCCGGGGGCACCTCCGATACCATCATCTCGACCGAGCTCCGCTACAACGACAGCGAGCAGCTCCCGGCCGACGTCACCTACACCGTCACCGGCGGGCTCGCGGACGGGCACCTGGAGCTCAAGTCGGCGCCCGGCGTGGCGATCACCAGCTTCACACAGGCGGACATCGACGCCGGAGATCTGGTGTACGTGCGCGACAACCCCGACAGCACCTCGGACGGCTTCGACTTCAGCGTGGACGACAGCCAGGGCAACGTGCTCACGGGCCAGACCTTCGCCGTGACCGTGTCCCCGCCCGACGATTCGGACGACACGGGTATCGGGCCCGTGGTGGTGCCCGAGCCGGACGACACGGACGACCCGCCGCCTGACGTGGAGGAGCCGGATCTGTCGGATCCGACCACCGGCGACGGGGACACCGGCGGCGACGCCGATGCCGGCGGCGACGGCGGCGGGTCCACCGACTCTCCGGGCTCGACCCCGTCTCCGGGCGGCGGTGTGCCGCCGGCGGCCGGCGACCCGGGCGCCGCCGACACCGGAAGCGCGACGCCGCCGTCCGTATCGGCGCCGATCCTGGAGGCCCGCGACAGCGATGCCGGTGCAGTCGCCGATCGCTCGCATCAGCGGACGACCGCGCGCCTGCTGGCGGCGCAGGGAGCGCCCGACCCGGGCCTGGACATGGTCGCCTTCGCGGGCGCGCCGACGGCGGCCCACGAGATCGCGTCGCTGCCGGGCCAGGAGGAGTTCAAAGAGAGCCTGGATCGGGTACGCGAAGAGGTGAGGGATACGGTACGCGTGGAGACCACGGTCGTCGGCTCCACGGTGGCGGTGACCACGGGCCTCTCGGTCGGTTACGTGCTGTGGCTGGTCAGAGGGGGGCTGCTGTTCGCGAGCCTGCTCTCGTCGATGCCGGCGTGGCGGGTGATCGACCCGCTGCCGGTGCTCACGCGCTTCCGCGGGCGCGAGGACGGCGAGGGCGGCGAGGCCGAGTCCCTCGGTTCCCTGGTCAGCCGGCGCGCGGATGCGGCGCCGCCCGAGGAGCCTTCGTTGGACCGCAACGAGATGTCCGCGGGCGGTGATCCGGCGAATGATGCAGCTTGACGCGCGCACAGTGATGTGAAGAGCTTCTGACCGGAAGAACCAGCCGTCATGCGCTCGCTATCGGCCAAGACCCACATCGCCCTCGGTCAGACGTCGCTGCTGATCACCCTGCTGCTGGCGGCGGTGTTCCTCGGCTTCGTCCCCGACCGCCTCGGCGCACAGCGGGAGGGACGGGCGGCGCTGGCGGAGGCCATCGCCGTGAACGCCTCCACGCTGATCATCCAACGCGACAGCCGGCGGCTCGAGGCGACGCTCGAGCTTCTGGTGGAACGCAACCCCGACATCCTCTCGGCGGCGGTGCGCAGGGCGGACGGAGAGCCCGTCGTGACGGTCGGCGATCACACGTGGGAGGAAACCTCCACCGACCACTCCACCGACACCCAGCTCGAGGTGCCCATCTGGTCCGGCGATCGCAAATGGGGCCAGGTCGAGCTGCGCTACGAGCCGCTGGTGCCCTCGGGGTGGCTGGGCGTGCTCGCGCATCCGCTCACGAAGCTCACCGCCTTCCTGGCGCTGACCGTCTTCGTCGCGTTCTACTACTACCTGGGGCGCGTGCTGAGGCACCTCGACCCGTCCCAAGCGGTCCCCGCCCACGTGCGCGCGGCGTTGGACACCCTTGCCGAGGGCCTCATGGTCGTCGATCTGAAAGAGAACATCGTTCTCGCGAACCAGGCGTTCGCGTCCATCGTCGGCCGCACGCCGGACGATCTGCTCGCCGAGCGCGCGTCGGCGTTCGAATGGACGGCCTCCGACGGTTCGCCGGTGGCGGCTGCGGACCTGCCCTGGCGCAAGGCGCTCCTGGAAGGCTCCCCGCAGAGAAACGAGATCGTGCATCTGCGCGACAGTGAATCCAAGCTGCGCACCTTCATCGTGAACTCTTCACCCGTGCTCGGCGCCGGCGAGAAGCACGGCGGCGTGCTCATCAGCCTGGACGACGTCACCCAGCTCGAGGAGAACAAGGCGGAGCTGCGCCAGGCCAAGGAGGACGCCGAGGCCGCGAACCGCGCCAAGAGCGAGTTCCTGGCCAACATGAGCCATGAGATTCGCACGCCGATGAACGCGATCCTCGGCTTCACCGACGTCCTGCGTCGAGGCTATGAGAAGAGTGAGGCGAATCGCCGCAAGCACCTCGATACGATCCGGTCCAGCGGAGAGCACTTGTTGCAGCTCATCAACGACGTGCTGGATCTTTCCAAGGTGGAGTCCGGTCGTCTGGAGGTGGAGCGTCTGTCGTGCGCACCCCACCTTCTCATCCACGAGGTGGTCAACGTGCTGGCCGTGAAAGCTCAGGAGAAGGACATCTCGCTCGAGCTCGACGCGGAAGGCGCGCTCCCCGAGAGCGTGACGTCCGATCCCACGCGGCTGCGCCAGATCGTCACCAACCTGATCTCCAACGCCATCAAGTTCACGGATGAAGGCGGCGTCAAGGTCGTCATGCGCTTGACGTCCGCATCGGGTGAACCCCGCTACGCGGTGGACGTCATCGACAACGGCATCGGCATCGCCGAGGACAAGCTCGAGTCCATCTTCGATCCCTTCGTCCAGGCCGACACCTCGGTCACCCGCCGCTTTGGAGGCACGGGTCTGGGCCTCGCCATCAGCCGCCGCTTCGCGCGGCTCATGGGGGGCGACATCGTGGTGACGAGCGAGGTGGGCAAGGGCAGCGTTTTCAGCGTCACCTTCGATCCCGGTGCGCTCGAAGGCGTCAGGATGCTCGAGCCGCAGGAGGCGCTCTCCGCGGGTGCGGAAGCCACCGACCAGGAAGCGATGGCCTGGGAATTCCCGAGCTCGCGGGTGCTCGTGGTCGACGACGGCGAGGAGAACCGCGAGCTCGTGAAGCTGGTCCTCGAAGAGGCCGGGCTCGAGGTGGAGGGGGCGGAGAACGGCAAGGTCGGTGCGGAACGGGCCCAGAGCGAGCATTTCGACGTGGTACTGATGGATATGCAGATGCCCGTCATGGACGGATACGCGGCCACGTCCCTGCTGCGCCGCGCCGGGTTGAAGCTGCCCATCATCGCGCTGACCGCCAATGCCATGAAGGGGTTCGAGGAGAAGTGCCTCGCGTCGGGGTGCAGCGGGTATCTGACCAAGCCCATCGATATCGACCTGCTGCTCGCCACGCTGGCCGAGCTGCTGGGCGGCCGGCAGGTGCGGGCCGAGGAGCGGGCGCCCCGTACGGACGCAGCGGCCGGCGAGAGCCCGGGTGCGGGCGATGCGCCTGCGGCGCCCGTGGTCTCGCGCCTGGCGGGGGGCGGTCCGCGCATTCAGGCCACCATCGCGAAGTTCGTGCAGCGCCTCGACGGGAAGCTCGCCGAGATGGATGCGAGCTGGAAACGGCGGGACTTCGACGAGCTCGGAGAGCTGGCCCACTGGCTGAAGGGCTCCGGGGGGACCGTCGGCTTCGATGTCTTCACCGAGCCCGCCAAGGCCCTCGAGGGGCTGGCCAAGGCGCGACAGCAAGAAGGCATCGAGGATGTCCTGGGTGAGCTGCATGCCCTGGCGCAGCGCCTGGAGGTTCCGGGCCAGGGTGAGTCTGCTCCCGCCGCGCGCAGGCCGGTACGCGCAGTGGGCGGCGAAAGGCCCCGGCGCGCCGCCGAGCCGCCCCGGGCCGCAGGAGCGCTGGTGTCGCGCCTGGCCGGCGGCGGCCCGCGGATTCGGGCCACCATCGCCAAGTTCGCCGAGCGTCTCGAGGAGAAGCTCGCCGAGATGGATGCGAGCTGGCAGCGACGGGACTTCGACGAGCTCGCGGCGCTGGCCCACTGGCTGAAGGGGTCCGGGGGAACGGTGGGGTTCGACGCCTTCACCGAGCCCGCCAGGAGGCTCGAGGACCTGGCCAAGGCGAGACGCGAGGAGGGGACCCAGGCGGTGCTCGATGAGCTGCGTGCGCTGGCGCGGCGTCTCGAGGTCCCGGATCACGAAGAGGGGGCGCCTCCGGCGCAGAAAGCCGCGTCGTAGCGCCTGTCTGATGCCGTCAAGGCTCAAGAAAACGCGCTCGCACGCCGACACTCGACTACGCACTCGTACGTCCCTGGACGCCACATGAGCACGAATACGGCCCTTAAGCCCGCTGCAACCGACCCGTCCGACGAGGTAACGGGTGAGCTCAGCCAGCAGCTTCAACCCATGAAGTGGGCCACGATCATGATCGTGGACGACGAGCCCACCATGATCGAGATTCTGCAGACCTTTCTCGAGGAGGCGGGCTACGAGAACTTCGTGACCACCACCGAATCGGGGCCGGCCCTCAGCCTGTTACCGAAGAAGATGCCCGATGTGGTGCTGCTGGACGTCATGATGCCGGGGATCACGGGATTGGAGATTCTCACCTGGATCCGATCCCAGGAAGCGTTGAAGCACACCCCGGTCATCATCCTCACGTCCGCTACGGATCCGGAGACCAAGCTGAAGGCTCTGGAGCTCGGGGCCACGGATTTCCTGGCCAAACCGGTGGATGCGAGCGAGCTGGCTCTTCGCCTGCGCAACACGCTCGCCGCGAAGGCTTATCAGGATCGCCTCGTCAACTATGATGCCGTGACGGGGCTGCCCAACCGCCGCCTGTTCATGAAACAGCTCGGGGAGACGCTCGCCAACGCCCAGAGCGAATCGAGCCAGTGCGCCTTGCTGCGCATCAATCTGGATCGTTTCAAGCAGATCAACGACACGCTGGGCCACAGGTTCGGCGACGAGCTTCTGAGAGAGGTGGCGCACCTCCTGGAAGAGTGTCTGCGCGACGCCGAGGCCACTCTGCCGGGCACGAACGACGCCCAGGGATCTCAGTCCGTGTCGCGCGTGGGCGGAGACGAATTCGCCGTGGTTCTGCCCAGAATCGCGCGCCTGGAGGAGGCCACCGTCGTGGTGCGCCGGCTGGTCTCCGTGCTGGGAAAGCCGTTGCACCTGGGGGGCCGCGAAATCTCCATCACCGCCAGCATCGGCACTGCCGTGTATCCGGCCGACGGCGAAAACGCGGACACGCTCTTCAAGCACGCCGGCGTCGCAATGTCCCAAGCGAAGGAGCGCGGTGGCAATACCTACCAGTACTACTCCAAGGAGTTCAACGCGAAGGCCGTGCAGCGGCTGAAGCTGGAGAATCGGCTGCGAAAGGCCATCGAGGGACGTGAGCTGGCGCTTCGCTTTCAGCCCAAGATCGACGTGGAGACGGGGCGAGTCACCGGCGGCGAGGCGCTCCTGCGCTGGAAGCATCCGAAGCTGGGGATGATCCTGCCGGACAAGTTCATCCCCATTGCCGAAGAATCGGGGCTGATCGTGCCGTTCGACGAGTGGGTGCTTTATTCCGCGTGTGCGGTGAGCCAGCGATGGCAGGCGTTAAAGAAGGGGAAACCGCGCATCTCGGTGAACGTGTCGGCTCAACATTTTCGAAATGCGGACCGCCTTCTGCTGACGATACGCCATGCTCTGGAGAGCAGCGGCCTGCAAGGGGATTCCCTGTGCCTGGAGCTTACCGAAAGCATGATCATGGAGGATCCCGAGGACAACGTGAGGACGCTGAAGGAAATCAAGCGCATGGGGGTGTGGCTCTCCATAGACGACTTCGGCACCGGCTACTCCTCTTTGAGCTACCTGCGCCGCTTCCCGCTGGACGAGCTGAAAATCGACCGCAGCTTCCTGCACGACATTCCGAACAATGCGGACGACGTTGCGATCGTGGACGCCATCATCGCCATAGCCCACAGTCTCGACCTGAACGTGGTCGCGGAAGGTGTGGAGACCGAGGAGCAGCTCGAGTTTCTCAGGCAGCGGCGCTGCGACGAGTTCCAGGGGTATCTGGTCAGTGAGCCGGTGCCCGCCCGCGATTTTCTCGCCCTCGCCTCCAAGGGAGAGGCGCTCCCCCAGCAGCCGAAGACGAGCGTGCGCCAGGCGTGAGACGTCGGCAGCCGGCCGCGGTGTCGCTCGAATCCCCGTAGCAGCGGCCTCGGCCGCGAACCGCCAGTGGAGATCAGGAAGGCGCGGATTCGACGCCGGCTCGTCGTTCCCCGGACGGCCAGGCGTCGCAGTTGGTGAGTGACAGGCGCGGGGGGCGGGTGGAGAACACGAAGGGCGCCGCCTTCTCGAGCGCGCTGAGCCCCAGTATCAGGCGCGTCCGCCGCGGGAGCACGGCGGCCTCGACGTCGCGCAGGATGCAGCGCTTGCCCAGGACCAGGTGCCGCAGACGGTAGACCGGCAGCTCCTTGCGCGTTCCGTCCGCCATCACGCCGGTCAGGCTCTTGACGTAGACCGCTTCTCCCGCATTGAGCAGCACGGCCAGCGTCTCCTCGTTGATCGTCGTATAGCCGGCTCCGGTATCCACCATCAGCTCGACCTCACCATAGCCGCCGATGGACCCCTGGACGTAGTAGGTGGCCGTGTCCTTCTGGACCATCGGGATGGTGGTCACGGAATCCGCCCCATGCCCCGAAGGAGCGACAAAGCCGAGCGCCGCCGCAAGGCCGATGGCAGTCAATATCCTTTGCTGAATCATGCGGCTGGATGGAGGGTTGTGCGCGGCTCTCGACGCGGGTGCGTTCCATCCGACGTATCGGCCTCCTCGACGGGGCTCTTTAGCGAAAGTGAAACGAAACGGGTACGGGATTCCTGGGCAGCCTCTCGCCCTTTTGGAGTATGCTGCCGCCCACCTTCCGGAGGGAGAGCCGCCATGTCTGCGCTCGCGCAAGCCGCGCTGTTCCTCGGGTCCCCGGTCCTCGCGGTCCCGGTATTCCGCTGGCTCGGACTCGGGGCCATTCTCGGCTACCTTGCAGCCGGGATGGTGATCGGGCCCTGGGGCCTGGGTCTGGTCCGCGACGTCGAGAGCATCCTGCATCTGGGCGAGCTCGGCGTCGTGCTGCTGCTCTTCGTCATCGGGCTGGAGCTTCAGCCCCGCAGACTCTGGGCGCTGCGTCGCTCGGTGTTCGGCCTGGGCGGGTCGCAGGTCTGCGCGACGGCGCTG
>CAZPFD010000086.1:10684-13771 GCA_964585725.1 uncultured Ectothiorhodospiraceae bacterium
CTCATCGCCGGTTTCGGACGCTTCGGCCAGATCATCGCGCGCATCCTGAGGGCGAAGAGGATCGGTTTCACGGCGCTCGAGGTGAATCCGGATCAAGTCGACTTCGTGCGCCAATACGGCAACGAGATCTACTACGGCGACGCCTCGCGCCTCGAGCTGCTGCGTGCCGCCAACGCCCACCTGGCGAAGGTCTTCGTGCTCGCCATCGACGACGTCGAGGCGTCGCTTCGCACCGCCGAGACCGTGCGCAGGCATTTCCCGAACCTCAAGATCTACGCGCGAGCGCGCAACCGCAAGCATGCCTACCAGCTGATGGATCTGGGGATCGAGGCCATCCGCCGCGAGACCTTCCTCTCCAGCCTCGACCTGGCCAGAGAGGTGCTGCAGGGGCTGGGGCTCTCCAAACGCGACAGCGACACGATCGTGAGCACCTTCAAGACCCACGATGAGCGGCGGCTGATCGCCCACCACGCACTGCACAAGGATGAAGAGAAGATGATGTACCTGGCGAAGCAGGCGGCGGAGGAGCTCGAGGAGCTCTTCGCCGAGGATGCACGCGAAGATGAAACGAACTGAGCGACGGCCCGGGGGTGCTGCGGCGCGGGCTTTTCCGTTACGTTACGGATGTGGATCTGCCCGCACACCCGCCTCTGCCGTAAAATGATCCCGCTCGCAACGACTGCACGGAAAATAAGAGACCGAGGCGTACATGGACCTTGACGCCGTCCTGCTGTCTCGAATCCAGTTCGGGGTCACGCTCGCATTCCACATCATATTCCCGACCCTGAGCATCGGTCTGGCCGTGTTTCTGGCCATCATCGAGGCGCTGTGGCTCAGGACCGGTCACGAGCTGTACTTCTTCATCTACCGGTTCTGGGTCAAGATCTTCGGCGTCTCGTTCGGTATGGGTGTTGTCTCGGGCATCGTGCTGTCGTTCGAGTTCGGAACGAACTTCAGCGTGTTCTCTGCGTCCACCGGAAACGTCTTGGGCCCGTTGCTGGGCTATGAGGTGATGACCGCTTTCTTCCTCGAGGCGAGCTTCCTCGGGATCATGCTCTTTGCATGGCATCGTGTGGGTAACCGGCTCCATTTCATTGCCACCTGCATGGTGGCACTCGGCACCGTCATCTCGGCCTTCTGGATACTGTCTGCCAACTCGTGGATGCATACGCCGGCGGGCTTTCGCGTCGAGGACGGCGTCTTCTACGTGACCGACTGGTCGCAGGCGATATTCAACCCCTCCTTTCCGTACCGATTCGCGCATATGCTGCTCGCGGCTTTGCTGACCACCGCCTTTCTCATCGCGGGAGTGGCCGCCTGGTATCTGTTGCGGGGCGATCACCTCCAGCTCGCGCGGCGGTGCTTCTCCCTGGCGCTCGGGTTCGCTGCGGTGCTCGCGCCGGCGCAGATTCTGGTCGGCGACCTGCACGGATTGCAGGTCAAGCGCGATCAGCCCATGAAAGTGGCGGCGATGGAGGCGGTATGGGAGACCGAGCGGGGGGTGCCGTTCCTGATCTTTGCGCTGCCGGATCAGGAGCAAGCCACCAATCACATGGAGGTCGGCATTCCGAATATGGCGAGCCTGATCCTGACGCACCATCTCGACGGCGAGATCGCCGGCCTCGATCAGGTGCCGCCGGAGGATCGGCCCTACGTGCCGGCGGTATTCTTCGCTTTCCGAATCATGCTCGCCATCGGGACCCTGTTCTTGGCGGTGGCGCTCATCGGGCTGGGGCTCCGGTGGCGCAAGACGCTCTACGAGCACCGCTGGTTCCTGCGGCTGTGCGTCTTCACGGCGCCCCTCGGCTTCATCGCCACCATCGCCGGCTGGGTCGTGACCGAGATGGGACGCCAGCCGTGGGTCGTGCAAGGGCTCCTGCGCACGGCCGAAGCTGCCTCTCCCGTGTCGCGGCAGGCGGTGCTCAGCTCGTTGTCGCTGTTCGTCGCGGTCTACGGGGTACTGCTGCTGGCGTTTCTCTATTACTTTCTCAAGCTGGTGCGCACCGGGCCGGCCTATGAGACGGAGCGGCCGGTTTCGAAGCCGGTACGCACGGCTTGGTTCCCGGGGAGCTGAGGCGGAGGGAGGCGACGATGGAGATCATCTGGGCCGCACTTCTCGCCTTCGCCATCCTCATGTACGTCGTCCTGGACGGATTCGACCTGGGCGTCGGGATCCTGTTCCCGTGGGGGCAGGATGCGCGCGAGCGCGACACGATGATGAACAGCGTCGCACCGGTATGGGATGGCAACGAGACCTGGCTGGTGTTCGGCGGCGGCGGGCTGTTCGCCGCCTTTCCACTGGCCTACAGCGTGCTCATGCCGGCTCTGTACATTCCGGTGCTGACGATGCTGTTCGCCTTGATCTTCCGCGGGGTGGCCTTCGAGTTCCGGTTCAAGTCGCATCGCAGCCGCGGCGTCTGGGACGGGGCCTTCAACTTCGGCTCGTCACTGGCGGCCTTCGCCCAAGGCCTCATCCTCGGCGCGTTCATCCAGGGGTTCGAGGTGAGCGGGCGTGAGTACGCAGGCGGGGCCTTCGATTGGTTGACGCCGTTCAGCCTCTTGACCGGATTCGCGGTGATGTGCGGATACTCGCTGCTCGGCGCGACCTGGCTCATCCTCAAGACGACCGGGCCGCTCCAGGAGTGGGCGTATCTGGCCGCGCGCTGGCTGCTGCTCATCGTGCTGGCATGGATAGGCCTGGTCAGTGTGTGGACGCCGCTTACCGAGCCCGCGGTCGCCGCGCGCTGGTTCTCATTGCCGAACTTCCTGTTTCTGCTCCCGATTCCGATCGTTACGCTCGGCGTGGCCGTCAGCCTGTGGCACTCTCTCACCAGGCGCCGCGAGCTCGCGCCGTTCGTGCTCGTCGTCGCGTTGTTCTTCCTCGGATTCGTCGGTCTCGCCGTCAGCCTCTGGCCCTACGCCGTCCCGCGTGCGCTGACCGTGGCCGAGGCCGCCGCAGCGCCGGAATCCCAGGGTTTTCTTCTGGTCGGGGCGGTGATCCTGGTGCCGGTGATATTGGGGTACACCGCCTTCACCTACCGCATCTTTCGCGGCAAGGTCGTGGAGGGCGAGGGATACCACTGACCC
>CAZPFD010000087.1:0-548 GCA_964585725.1 uncultured Ectothiorhodospiraceae bacterium
CCGTCCGACCCGCACGATTACGAGGAGCTTGTCATCGGCGGGCAGCAGTCACGGGTCGAAGCCACTCCGACGGAAACGTCGGATCCCGAGTCCGAGGGTTTTCTAGACGAACTGCTGGCCGACCCATTTGCGGAACAGGACGACACGTCCGGTTTCGCTTCGCCGGACCACGCATCGGACGTGGACACAGACGATTTTCTAGCCGACGAGCCTTCACAGCCAACCTCCAATCACAGCGCTCAAAGCGATCACGTCGCCCCAATCCACGAGCCCTATAAACCGCCCAGCTTGGTACCCGAAGAGGATGGAATCATCCCCGAGGATTGGGATGCAGAGCCGTCCGCTCAGGAGGAGTCAGGTCCTGGAGGCGCGATCCCAGAGGACTGGGATGAGTCCGCCTCCCCGGATGTCATCCGCTCTTCACCCATTCCGGACGACCGACAAGACTCTCTCCTTCGAAAGGACGAAGGCGTTGCGGAATCTCGTACAGGTCCACGGCCTGAATCCCGGGAACGCGGGCCGACGCCTGCGAAGAAGCCTCTCGGAAC
>CAZPFD010000087.1:558-6469 GCA_964585725.1 uncultured Ectothiorhodospiraceae bacterium
GCGCGTACCCAACCCGAAGCCTCCACACAAGCAGCGCTTCTTCGAGAGTTTCTGGCTGCGGCAGGATGTGAGAACTTCGACATCTCCGATGAGAAAGCGTCTCAAATCATGCGAACCGCGGGAGAGATGTTGCGCGAGGCGGTTCAAGGGAGTCTCGAAGTACTCCGGGCGAGAAACGATATCAGGCACGAGCTGCGCGTGGCGATGACGACCATCCGGCCGGTCGAGAACAATCCGTTGAAGTTCTCACCCGACGTGGAGGAGGCGCTATTCCGCCTCCTGGTCCCGCAGGGCCGCGGTTACATGGCCCCGGTGAGCGCCATACGGGAGGCCTTCGACGACATCAAGTCGCACGAAGTCGCAGTCATGGCGGGCATGCAGGCGGCCCTAAAACGAGTCTTGGCACGGTTCGATCCCGCATTGCTGGAAGAACGGCTACGCAAGCAGAGCGTGCTCGACAGCATGGTTCCGATGCATCGAAAGGCGAGGACGTGGGAGCTGTTCGCAGAGCTATACGCGCAGATCGCCCGCGAAGCCGAGGAGGAGTTCGATCGATTCTTCGGCGAAGAATTCGCCCGAGAGTACGAGGAGCAATCCGCGCGCCTGCGCAGCGCAGCGAAGATGAGGAAGTCTTCGAGCTGAACGTCGATCAACGCATCGGCTGACGCCGACGATAAGAGGATTCCATGGTCACGCAACTGATCAGAGGCACGGGGATACTCGCGTGCGCTCTCGCACTGACGGGCTGTTGGCAGACCGCGGATGTCATCGGCAGCCACGTAGTCAAGAAGTTTCTCGAGCCGAAGCCCACGAGGATGGAGGCCACGTTCGAGGCGTCCCCCGGACTCAACCCCGATCCGAGTGGCCGCCCTTCACCGATCGTGATCCGGCTCTACGAGCTGACGTCACTCGCCGCGTTCGAGAATGCCGATTTCTTCGCCTTGTACGAAGACGGTATGGACCTCTTGGGCGAAGATCTGCAGTACATGGAAGTGCTGGAGTTCAACCCGGGAGAACAGACGGTGGTCGAGCGTGAGCTCCACCCCGAAACCCTTTTCGTCGGGATCGTTGCCGCCTACCGCGACATCGAGCACGCGGCGTGGCGCTCGGCCGCCGAGGTGCAGCCGGGAAAGAAGAATCCCCTCGTGGTGAAGCTGGATCCTCTGGCTGTTTCGGTCGCCCCGCCCGAGGATGACTGACTCCGTGCGATACGCGGGGCATCGCCCCCTCGCCTGAGCGTCCCTACTTCGGCGCTCTTCCCGTCACAACCTCCAACGCCGACTACCCCGGACCGAACCGATGAGCCGGTTCCTGATCGCCTGGGAGATGGGTGTGGGACTGAGCTATATGAGGTCCCTGCAGCGCCTCGCCCTGGCATTGCGGGATAGGGGCCATGAGGTCCACTTCGCCCTGCGCGACTTGTCGCGCGCGGAGGCCACTTTGGGTGTCCACGGTTTCCCGCTCATGCAGGCGCCGCTGTGGCAGCCGCGCAGGCGGGGCCTGCCACCCGCCGCCAATCACGCAGAGGTGTTGTCTCGATTAGGCTATCTGGACGAATCCGGGTTGCTCGGCGTCGCCAAAGCCTGGTGCCGCCTTCTGGAGATGGTGCGTCCGGACGTGCTCCTTGCCGAGCACGCACCGACCGCCCTGCTCTCAGCTGCGGCGCTCGGCATGCCGCGGGCGATGATCGGCTCCGGATTCACTTGTCCGCCGCCCGTAACCCCGCTACCGGCACTGCTCCCTGATGCGAACATTCCCCCATCGCGCTTTGAGCAGAGCGAACGGCGCGTATTGCTGGTGATGAACGCAGTGCTCGGTGCGCTGGGCGCGACCACGACGTGGAGCACGTCGGCAGAGCTGTTTCGCGTACAGCGGCAGTTCCTGTGCACGTTTCCCGAGCTGGACCCGTTCAGAGGCTACCGTGACGGGTTGCATTACTGGGGTCCACGCGGACTCCATGCTTCCAGCAACGAGCCACAATGGCCCGGAGATCGAGGCCCACGCATCTTCGCCTACATTCACCCGGGTAGCGTGCGCTTCGAGTCGTTGGTGAAACACCTGGCACAGTCACCGTACGCAACGTTGATTCACGCACCGGGGCTTTCCCCCCAGGCGATCGAGGGGTTGCGCTCGCCGACAACTTACATCTCCACGGAACCCGTCAACCTTCCAGCCGTATGCGAACAGTGCGATGCGGTTGTCTGCCACGCCGGCCATGCCGCGATCGCGGCGGCATTGCTGGCAGGACGTCCGCTGCTCCTGGTACCTATCCAATTGTAGCAACTTCTGAATGCCCGCCAAGTGTCGCGGTTGGGTGCAGCGCTGATGGTCGGCCCGAACATCGACCAACCGGATTACGCGGGCTTGCTCGACAGACTGCTGGGCGACACCCACTACCGCACCGAAGCACAGGTGTTCGCGCAGCAGCACGCCGGATTCGACGAGATAGCGAGCGCGAACACCATTGCGCAAGAGCTCGAGGGACTCGTGCGCGGCGCCGGCCGAGCCGCACCCTGATTCGCGCGCCCTTCCGCGCGCGGACCCGGTCAGGGATTCTCGAGAACCACCTGCACGCGGCGGTTGCGGGCGCCGGTCGCGTCCGACGGGTCCAAGGGAGCGCTCTCCCCCTTACCCTCGGTGTGCAAGCGGTTCGGGTCGATCTGGTACGCTTCCACGAGGTGCTGCTTGACCGCCCATGCCCGCAGCTCCGAGAGGCGCTGGTTGTATGCCGCGGTTCCAACGCTGTCGGTGTGCCCCTCGATCGTGAACGCATGGTCACGGAGCTGCGGCGACTGCAGCGCCGCGCCGAGCTTGTCGAGAACGCCCTTGGCCTCACCGGTCAGCTTGTAGGAATCGAACTCGAAGGGGATTTGCAGCGCCACCGCCTTGGGCTTCGTGGCTTCCTCCACGGGGCGTAAGCCGCGGGTGGCGATGTCGGGCCCCGGTGCTTCAGGAGTGAGGGCATCGATCATTTCATCCGTGGTCGCCGAGTCAGACAACTCCTTCACCTGGACACCTCCCATCTCCGTATCCGCGAGAGCCGGCGGCAGCATCAGCGCCAGTCCCAGGATCCCCGCAAACGGCAACACGATACGACGAGCTACTGACATGCTCATGACGCACCTCCTCCGGCACGCAGGGGCGAGAGACGGCGCGACTGACGCGGCTCGGAGGCGCGCCCTCACCCACATCGCGCATGATCGTCAGTTCTTCAAGGAAAGCTCCTCCGAACACTTAATCTAGCGGGCCCGCAGCGATTGTCAATTGCCGCCCTCACCATCCACAGAAAGCCCTTGCACGAACGGCTTCATCTCACGGAACATTGCACCTATCAGTGCCGACGGCGTGCGCCGTTACAGAACCGGAACTTGGCCGTGTTGCAGCGCAGTGAGTCTCTTTTCTTTTGTGCGCTGGCCCTGGGCGCGCTGCTGGCGAGCGCACCGGGCCCCGCCCGAGCGGATCAGCTGGCGGCGCTTGCGGCGGCTGCGTCGGGCGGCGACGCGGGGGCGCTCTTCGAGCTCGGCGACAGGTACGAGCGCGGCGAGGACGTCGAGCAGGATTTCGGCCTCGCGGGGGCCTACATGCGGCTCGCCGCACAGAGGGGACACCCGGCGGCCCAGTATCGCCTGGGCCTCTACCGGGTCGCAGGGCTGGACGCGGGGAAAGACCTGCAACAGGGTTACGTCTGGCTGTCCCTCGCGGCGGGCTCGGATGGGGTGGAGGCGCTGGCCGCGGGCGCCCTGCGCGAGAGGTTGGCGTCGATGCTGCCCGACACCGACCTCGCTCGGGCGAAATCGCAGATCGCGGGCTTCGAGGCAGTGACCGGTCCGGCGACCCTGCCCGATCCGCGGGCGATGATGCTCGCCGTTCGGCACCACCTCCCTTCCAGCGACTGCGCGCCGGCGGCCGTCTCGCGGGACGCACAGGGCGCGCTCAGGGTTCGCCAATTCGTACGCCGCGGCGGACCCCGATACGAGCTGACCCCGCCGGCGAAGGATTACTTCGAGCAGCAGTCCATCCAGGTGAGCGCGGTGGAGCTCGACGAAGACCTGTGCCCCGTGGTCGATGTCCTCGCCAGTGACGGCGCGGTGCCCCGTGAGGCGTCTCGTATGCGCCTTCGCGACGAGACAGGCCGCGCTACGACCACGTTTCCGGATGGGGCCTACGTGGTCGTCGATTTACCAGGCTTCGACGAAGACCGTTACCTGACGGTGGATTTCTTTCTTCAGGACGGCTATGTGGTGCACATGTTTCCCAACGCTGCCAGCGACAGACATTGGCTGCGCGCAGGCGAGCCGTTGCTCCTGGGCGACCCCGCACGAAGCGAGAAGTCCTGGCAGGTGGGGCCGCCGTTCGGCAGCGAGCTGATAGTCGTTCTGAGCTCGTCCGAGCCCATTTACGACGGTCTGCGCAAAGAAGTCGAGCAAACAACCGAGTATCTGGCCGTCCTGCGTGAGCGCCTGGCCGGCGCTGCGGCTGGCACCGCGCGTCCGGTATCGGCGCACTTCGAGGTCGTGCAAACCCGGCCCAGGCTACGAACCCAGTAGGCCGTGGACACGCTGCGCAAACCGCTTCTCTGGCATGGCGTCATCGGGGTGACGCTCGTCGCCGCCCTGATCGCGCAGAACGGTGTGATCCTGGCCGCTCTCCCCGTACTCGCCCTGCTCGCCTGGATGTATCTCGGCTGGGCGCTGCTGCGCGCACACATGCTTCAAGCGAGGGCCGTCGCGCAGCCGGCCGCGCCGGACCGGACCGTGCCGTCGGCGCCGCCCATCGTGGGTGCCGTGGAAGCGCCGGCTGCAACGGCGGACCGAATCGACCCGGATGACCTGGAGCGCTATCTCAGCTCCCGGGTGCTCGGCCAGGAGACGGTGGCCCGCCAGCTGGCACGGGGCGTGTACCGCCGCATGGCGCAGCAGAACCGCGGCAAGCCGGTGTTCACGGCGCTGCTGAGCGGCCCGACCGGTACCGGCAAGACCGAGATGGCCAAGGCTCTGGCCGACTACCTGTACGGCAAGGGCGACAGCCTGTTTCGCGTGGACTGCGCCAACGTCATCGGGGAAGCCGGGTTGCAGACCCTGATCGGTTCGCCGAAGGGGTTCGCCGGCTCGAGCACCTGGGGCAGTCTCACCGCTCATCTGCGTGCCAACCCGCGCACGGTGCTGCTCTTCGACGAGATCGAGAAGGCCGTCACCTCCCCGAACGCACCCATGGCGAAGCTGCTCCTGTCGATCCTGGACGAGGGAACCTGTACCGAGCAGAGCGACGGCACTCGGGTGAGCGCCAGCGAGGCCATCATCATACTGACGTCGAACGCCGCTCAGGAACACCTCGGCTCCGTGTTCCAGCGCTATCACGAGCAGCCCGAGGAGCTGATCCGCGCCACCAAGGACACCTTGCGCGACCATTTCGCGCCCGAGTTCCTCGCCCGTATCGATCTGGTGACGACCCTAGCGCCTCTGACTACGGAGGCCCGCTCCCGGATCATCGCGCTGCACGCCGCGCGTATCGCCGAGACCTACGGGCTCGAGATCGGCGAGATCGACGCTTCCTTCGTCAACGAGACGCTGCGGCTGTGGACGACGATGGAAGGCTACGGAACGCGAGAGATCATCCGCTGGATCGAGCAGGCTGTCGCGGATGATCTCATCCAGGCGAAGGAGAGCGATGCCACCAGGGTTCGCCTGTCGTGGGGCGACTCCGGGGCCGAGGTACAGCCCCTATGAACGCGGTGCAGGCTAAGCCGACGCTGGCGGGCACGCTCCACCATCTGTGGCGGCACGATTATTTCTTCCCTCTCGCCATCCTGGTCGCTTTGATCGGCACGGTGGGCAGCGCTGTGACGCCGCCGCCGTGGCTGAAACGGGTACCCACGGCCCTGCAGGACATCGTCAGCGGGGAACGTCAACAC
>CAZPFD010000087.1:6479-13677 GCA_964585725.1 uncultured Ectothiorhodospiraceae bacterium
CGCCCTGCGCGAGGTCCGCACCTCGCTCGCAGAGAGCGAACGGCGCGTGACCGAGCAGGACGGCACCCTGGAGACGCTGAGAGAGCGCCTGGCCGCGCGCGAGAGCGCCCTCGAGCAGCTCACAGCCGAGAACGAAGGGCTCACTGCCGAGCTCGATAATCTGCAGGCGCAGCGCGAGCGGATAGCGCGCGAGGGCGCGCGCCTGGACACTCTCCAGTCACAGCTCGCCGCTGCGACGCGCGCCCGCGACGCCAACGCGCAGACTGTCGAGGAGCAGGCGGCCATGCTGGCCGAGCTGCGCCGCGATCTCGTGCAGCGTACGGCGGAGCTACAGACGGGCGAGACCGACCGGAAGCAGCTGAGCGAGCGGCTCGCGCGCGCCACCGCCGAACGTGACGACCTGGCCGCTGCCGCCGAGCGGCTGCGGGCTCGGGCGTCAGAAGCTCAAGCCTTGAGCAGCCGGCTGGAACGAGCAGAGCGCGAACGCGCGGAGGCGGTGCAAAGCCTGTCCGAGCGCGAGCGCACACTCGCCCGGCAGGAGGCGGAGCTCACGAACCTGCAAGGGCGCCTGGCCCGGGCGCGCAGCGAGCTCGACGATCGGGATGCCCGCATTCAACGATTGGCCGCGAGGGCGACGTCGGCCCAGACAGAGCTTCAGACCGCGGACACGACCGCGCAGGCGCTTCGCCGCCAGCTCGAGCGGACAGCGTCGCAGCTAGCGGCAACGGAGGAGGCCGCGCGGCGCAGAGCGGCCGAGCTCTCGGCCGCGAACGAGCGCATCAGAGAGCTCGTGACCGAACGCGATGCCGCACGCGGGCACGCCCAGGAGCTCGAACAGTCGATGGCGACCGCGCAAGCGCGTTCCAACGAGATGGAAGACGGGCTGGCTCGGTTGCAGGAGGAGCTGCGAAGCGTCCGTGGCGAGCTCGAGTCGGCCCGCTCGCAGGCCGAGCAATTGGCCGCACAGGTGTCGCAGGAGAGAGAGCGCTTCACTGCGACGCGAACCGAGCTCGAGCGGCAGAGGCAAACTGTCGCCGAGCTCGAAGCGAAGCTCAACGACCGCGGCGCCGAGCTCACGCGGCTGACCGCCGCGCAGCAGGAGGCGGCGGCGCAGCTAGATCCGCTCCGCGCCCAACGCGATCAGGCGCGCCGGCGCGCCGCCGAGCTCGAGGGGGAGCTCACCTCGCTCCAGTCGCGCCTGAGCGCGGAGGAGCGCGAGCTCTCGCAGGCCAATCTTCAGGTCGCCGCCCTGGGCGATGAAATGGTCCGCCTGCTCTCGGTGCTGCAAACCACGGCGGCAAACTCGAAGCGACAAGCGGATGGCGGTGAGAAGGACGGCGGCTCGTCCGCCAAGCTGGCGGAGCTCCGTCGTTTCCGATCGGAGTTCTTCGCGCGGCTCGCGGTCGTGCTGGGCGACCGCCAGGATGTGCGGGTGGTGGGGGACCGGTTCGTGTTTCAGGCCGAGGTGCTGTTCGATTCGGGCTCGGCGGAGCTGCGGTCCGGCGCACGGGCCCAGCTCGAGCAGGTCGCGGCCTCGCTCAACGCTCTGTCGCTCGAGCTGCCCGACGTCAACTGGATACTCCGCGTGGACGGCCACACGGACCGCCAACCCATTCGCACGAGCGCGTTCCCTTCGAACTGGGAGCTGTCGACGGCGCGCGCCATCTCGGTCGTGCGCTTTCTCATATCACAGGGCGTACCACCCTGGCGGCTGTCCGCCAATGGTTTCGGCGAACACCAACCCCTGGACGACGGCGACGATCCCGGGGCTTTCCGCCGCAACCGCCGCATCGAGCTCAAGCTCACTCAGCGCTGACGGGTGCGCACGAACTCCGAGACGACCTCCTCCGTCAAGGCCTCCTTGGCCAACCACGGACCTTCCGCCCGATACGCCTGGCGGCGCGATACGTCGACCAGATAGGCTGTCAACCGCGCCTGACCCGGGGTCCCCACCGTGCGATACCAGTACGTCAGCACGCCGTCGACCCCGATCCCCGCCCCGGATTCAGCCACGAAACCCACATCGAGTCTACGTCCGCTGTCCGCCCATACGTTACCCGCGAAACGCTTCGCGTCGACCTCGACCAGGGATAGCGTATCGCGACTTTTCTCCAGGAACCCCTGCACGAAATTCATCAGGTCCGTGCGCGGAAACAGGATGAATGTGCGATCGCCCTCGCCGGAGAACGGAAAGACCGCGATCTTGAATAGCCCACCACTCTCTCGCGACGGACCCGCTTGACCCTTATGCGATTCGGGTGCGGGCGCCAATGATGTCAAACGCTCCGTTTCGCTTCTTTCGATCGCCGCCGAGGCGGCGTCCCCCTCCAGCTCCGAGAGCCGATTCCGCGCCAGCCCGACGAAGGTTCCGCCCGGAAACTGCTTCAGGTACTCGCGGAAGTCCGACGGGTTGGTGCTGTCCTTTACGGTCTCCCAGAACAGCGTCTCCTGCGCCGCGCTCGGCCCTGATCCGAGCGGCTGAGCGGCACGGGACGCATTGAAGTAGAAATCCCCCACCAGCGACGAGCTTTCCCACGGCACCTGCCTGCCGTCGGTCTCCCCCATCACCTCCTTGCGCACCCGCTTGAATACCTCTTCCACCGTCAATCCGGGACGCTTGAGCACCTCCACCAAGTGCTTGGTGTAGGGACTGTTGCGTCCTCGGCCATCCGCTGCCGTGCGGCCGGGGGCCGTTGCGTAGGCCACCAGCGTTCCGCTCGGCGCCTCCATCCGCGCCAGGCCCTGCTCCAGGGAGCGAAAGTCCGTCGCATACGGATTGTCACGGCACGCGTCCAGTATGACGATATTCAGCCGATTGCCGGCCGCCTCCATCTTGGCGAGCACCAGCCCCACATCGACGGCCTGGTAGCGCACCTCCTCCTCGGAGCGGATGTCGGCACCGAGCGGGATCAGGTAGTTTCGACCGCTCACCTGCACCGCGTGGCCCGCGTAGTAGAACAGCCCCACGCCCTGGCGACGTCTGAGCTCGTCCCCGAAAGCCCGGATGGTGCGATACAGCTTGGGCTCGTCGGCGTCGAGCTCCAGCGTCACCTCGAACCCGAGCCTGCGCAGAATGTCCGCGACGTCACGCGCATCGTTTCGGGGATTTGCCAGCGGCGCGCCGGTGTACGCGCCGTTACCCGCCACCAGCGCCAGGCGCGACTCCGCGCTGGCCGGCCCCTGGGCGGCGCCGGCGGGGCGAGCAGCCGTCCAGCTCAGGCAGACACAGCAAAACAGTGCTACGAGCGCGACCGCCCGCATCAACCGACCGTCACGCTGCGCGCACCGTCGCCGACGAACGTGAACGCGCCCCAGAAGAACGGGTGCGACCAGAACCGGCGATCGTTTCGCGCCTTTGCCTCCTCGATGAGGCTGAGCTGAGCCGTGCGCAGAGCCTCGGCGGCCATGGCGTCGCCCCATCGCAGCCCTTCGAACACCCGCGTGATCAAAGTGGCCGTGGCGATGTCCTCTACCGCCCAGTGGGAGACCAGCATCGAGCGCGCGCCGGCGTAGAAGAAGGCGCGCGCCAGGCCGGAGAGACTTTCCCCGCCGGTCTCCAGCCCCGGTCCGCCCGTATTGCACGCCGAGAGCACCACCAGGTCCGCGTTCAGATCGAATCTGAGGATCTCGCTGCTCTGAATGAAGCCGTCACCCTCGTGGCCCGGCGAAGGTGACGCCATCAGCGAGGGCTCGGGCTGGCACTCGATCTCGAAAGGCAGCAGGGCGTGCGTTGCAAAGTAGACGATACGGTAGTCCTCCAGCGCGCTCTGCGCGACGGCCTGCTCGGTGAAGTCCTTGCCCAGCACGACCCGCGGCGAGGCGTCCATAAAGGTGGCGGCCACCTGTTTGAGCTCCACCTCGGTCCCGGGCAAGGGCCCGAGCGCGCGGACAAGCGCATAGTAGCGCTCGAGCCGTTCGGGATCGGACCGGCACGCCTCCGGTAAGGTCGCCGTCGTTTGCGTGATGATGTCGCGCGAGAACGGGACGGAATTGCCGAAGCCGATGAAGGCCCTTGGTGCATCTGACGGTTGGGCCACTGCACGCAGGTCCACGAACGAGCGTACCGACGGCAACAGGCTCACGGCGGTGCGCTCGGCCAGCCATGCCACGCCGCGATAGTCGTACCGGCTGACGGCGGGAGGCGGCTCCGTTACGAGCAGCCCGAACGGAAAGCTCAGCAAGGAACCCGAGGGCACGCTGACGAGGTGCGAGACGTCCTCCATCTGCGCGGAGAACGGCCCGAAGATCGCCTCGTAGAGCCGATGGGCGGTCTCCACATCATAGATGGTGAGCCCGCCGTCGGGGCCGACCCGCAGAGCGCGCCGCAAACGATTGACGGCCGCCGCGAGCTCGCGCTCGGAGAGCCGCAGCGGATAGGCCGTCACCTGCCCGCCGCGCAGCAGAAAGACCATGCTCTCCGGCTCGCCCACCAGTACGTGCACCAGCGCTTCATCCGGGCCGAGGAGCTCGAGCACGCGCTGCGCATCGGTGGCGCCGCCGACGAGCTGCTGGTAGCGCGGGGCAGCCGCTTGCACCTGAGCGCTCAGCTCCTGGATGCGCTGGTTGATGGCGACGAGCTCCGAGCTGAGCTCCTCCAGGCGTGCTTCCTGCTCCGCACTCGAGAACTGACCAATCTCGGCCTCGTATGCCTGCTCCAGCAACCGCCGTTCGTCCTCTGCATCCTGGAGATCCCGGATCAATCGCCCCACCTCGCTGTCGGTGCTGGCCAATCTCGCGGCGGCCAGCGCGATCTGGCGGGCCGTGATGCCGCTTTGCACGAGCTGACTGGCCTCGAACATCTCGGCGTACAGTCGTCCACGCAGCGCCGGGCGCTCCAGGGCGACGTCGTAGGCGGTCTCCAGGTAGGGGTACACCTGGTCGTAGCGCAGCCCTCCTCCGCGGCTCTTGATGATCTCCATAGCCGTCCGAAACGCCTCCAGCGCCTCGTCGGTGCGGCCCGACTCCCGGTAAAGCCGGCCGAGCTCCAGGTGCGCGAGCGCCGCCGGACGGGTGCGCGGCGCCCGCTGCTCCCACAAAGCGATAGCGGCCATCAGACGCTGCTCCGCATCCGAGTAGGCGCCCTGCCTGGCGGTGATGCTGCCGTCGAGCTTCAGCAGGCTCGGCTCCCACAGCGGCGGCGTCTTCGGGGCTGAGCCCAGCACGCCTTCCGCAGCCCTCACCAGCCGCTGCGACTCCACTGGTTGGCCGAGGCGCTCGAGCATGGCCGCCTCGATGTGCATGCTCTGCACCGCATCGACGGCACTCCCGGCCTCGCTTCCCACCAGCACCACACCACCCTCCTCACCGGCGGCGCCCGCGGCGAGCTGCATGCTGCCGACGGCTGCGCTCGCGGCGCCGGTGGTCGATTGCACGGCGAGATCGCGGCGCACGGATGTCGCCTCGCGGGCCAGCGCCAGCGCTTCCTGGTAGCTCCCCTGATTGGCGGCGTGGATGGCGCGATAGCTCAGATACCGCGCGTAGTCCGCCTTGTCGGCCGCTCTCTCCGCAAAGGTTGCCGCGCGCGCGAACACCGCCTCCGCTTCGGCGAAGCGTCCTTGATTGCTGAGCTCGAGGGCGAGGTGCATGAGCGGATCCATGGACTCGGGATTGTTCGCGCCCATCAACCGCTCGTGCAGGGCCAGGGCTTCCCGATAGCGCTTCTCGGCGTTCACGAAATCCTTGATGCCGTCGTAGTACTGGCCGAGCGACATGAGCTGATAGTAGGTCTGCAAATCGCCCGTCCCGTACAAACGCCCGCCAAGCGCTGCCTCCAGGCGGCGGATCATGGCCGAATGCGTCGTCTCCTCCGCCTGATCGGGTTGAAGGCGGCCGGACGCCACGCCGATGGTGCGCTCCACCACGTTCAGGGCCGAAGGAATGCTGTCCGCCAGGTAGACGAAATCCCCCGCCGGGGCGGCCAGCGCAGCGTAGGGCCAGCCGCCGTTCTTGAGCCGGCACTCCATGATGAGCGCGTCTGTGTCGTCGAAGAGCGTGGTCGGCGCGCTCTGCTCGCAGACGACCCGCCGCTCGAGCTCGCTCTTCCACCAGCCGCCCGCGACCCAGCGCTCGAGTCCACCGCCGTCGGAGACCGGCACCTCGAAGATGCGCGCGCTCGGGTGCTCCCATTCCCCGCAAAAGATCCTGAACACCCGATTCGACACCCGGGCGTAATCCGGATCTGCGGCCGCGTAGGCCCGACACTCTTCGTCCACCAGGTTGAGGCCCACCGAGAACTCCTCGCTCTCGGGCACGGCCAGGTCGTCCGGCGCCGGTGCAGATGCGCACCCGGCGAGCGCGGCTGCCCCGAACATCAAAGAGACGAAGCTGATTGAACGTGTCATTGCTCTGCACCCTCTTCGCCCGTCGCGGGCGACTGCTGCGCTGCGACCCACTGCTCCTCGTGGCCGAGATTCGAGAACTGAACGTCCCTGGGATCCTCGGACGCGCTATAGGCGTCACCGATCGAGAATGGCGCCGGCACCTCCACGATGACAGGAGTGGGTTGTCCGAACGGAGGTGGATGAGGCTCGACCTGAGGCGGCAACGGCGGTTCCGTCACGCAAACCACCCCGATGATGCAGCCGTTGATGGTGAAGTTCGGGTCGCCGATCGGGCCGTCCACGGCCAGGGCGGCAGCCGGCCCCGATGCACCAGCCACCGTGCCAAACAAAGTCGCCGAGTCAGGATTCTGATCGAAGAAAATCTCCAGGCTGCTGACGTTCAGAGAGGGATTGACTGTCGTGAAATCGCCCGCATAGAGTACGTCCACGTCCCCCGCGATGAACAATCCATTCATCCTCAGGTTGTTCGCACCGTTAACGACGACCGCCCCCAGCGGCGTGCGCGCACCGACATCACTGTTGAATCGGACGTCTCCCACACCCGCCTCGAGCGTCAGCGCGTTGCCGCTGACGCCGTCGACCGTGCCGTCCAGGATGATGTCCGCACCGCCGGCCTCACCACCCGTGGTGCTCAGCAACACCATGGGGGCCTGCACGATCACCGCATCCCTTATCGTAATGTCGTTGCCAGAGGTCACGATATCCGCATTCAACGCCGTGGTGGATCCCGGCCCTTCCAGGGTCACACTTGCATTGTCGTCCCCGATGAGCGTCCCGTTCACGGCGATGGAATCGCCGCCGATGGTCACCGGATCGGTGAAGGTAACGCCTTCTATGTCGACCGAACCGACGTCGTC
>CAZPFD010000088.1:0-7676 GCA_964585725.1 uncultured Ectothiorhodospiraceae bacterium
CGTTGCCCGACTCCACCTGCGCCCGGATGGGCCCGAGCTCGTAGTTGTAGTCGGCCGCGTTGACGGTGATCCCGGTCTCCTTCGCGAAGGGTTTGTGATAGGCCTCGATCTGGCTCTTGGCGTAGGCGCCGCCGCCCGAGACCACGGTAAGCGACTTCTGCGCGCCGGCCGGGGCGCTGAGGGCGAACATGCCCACCAGGCCCAGTGCGGTCGCCGCGTTCAATAGTGGATGTCGCATGGCTTCCTCCTTCCGCTTTCGTCTTTCTTCTCCTTACCAAGAAACGGCCCCTCCGTGCGTCCCTGCGCGGGGCCCCTCCGGTACCCTGCCCGCGGGCGGGCAGAACCTTATTCGGCGTCATCACGTGGTGTCACAGATGACTTTTCCGGCAGGGCGAGCAAAGTCATCTCTGACACCACTTTTCAGGCGTCCAGCGCCCGGCAGTCTTCGATCCGCCAGCCCACGCGCACGTGCTCGCCCTTTTGCAGCTTGCGCTGGCGGGGCGCGTTCGGGACCTTGACCATGAAGCTCTGGGCCCCGAGCACGCTCACGCGCACGCGCACCTGATCGCCCAGGAAGATGGTCTCCTCGACCCGCCCCTCCAAGACGTTGGGCAGCTCGCCGTCGCCCGGGTCGATGTGCACCTTCTCCGGGCGCAGCGAGAGCGTCGTGCGCTGGCCGGCGGCGTCGACCTTCACCGCCACCGCCTGCACCGCGGCGCTGTCCCCCAGCTCCACCGTGCACACCCCGTCGCGCCGGACCTCGCGCACGGTGCCGAGGAGGCGGTTGTTCTCGCCGATGAACTGGGCGACGAAGGCGTTCGCCGGGCGCTCGTAGATCTCCTCCGGCGGCGCCCACTGCTCGACGTCGCCGTCGTTGAACACCGCCACCCGATCCGACATGGTCAGGGCCTCGCTCTGGTCGTGGGTGACGTAGACCACGGTCAGGCCGAGCTGCTCGTGGATGTGCTTGAGCTCGATCTGCATGTGCTCGCGCAGCTGGCGGTCGAGCGCGCCGAGCGGCTCGTCCATGAGCACCAGGGTGGGCTCGAACACCAGCGCGCGCGCGAGCGCCACGCGCTGCTGCTGCCCGCCGGAGAGCTGCGCCGGGCGGCGCCTGCCGTATCCCGCGAGCCGCACGGTCTCGAGGGCGCGCCCGACCTTCGCGCCGATGTCGGCCTTGGGGACGCCGCGCACCGCGAGGGGGTAAGCGACGTTCTCCTCCACCGTCATGTGCGGGAACAGCGCGTAGTTCTGGAACACCATGCCCATGTTGCGCTTGTGCGGGGGCACGTTGTTGACCGCGCGCTCGCGCACCCGGATCTCGCCGTGGGTCACCGGCTCGAACCCCGCGAGCATCAGCAGGCACGTCGTCTTGCCCGAGCCCGAGGGGCCGAGCAGGGTCAGGAACTCGCCCTCGGACACGTGCAGGTTCAGGTTCTTGATGACCAGCGTCTCGCCGTCGTAGCTCTTCTGGACCTCGTCGAACTCGACGATGGGGCGCGCCGCTTGCAACGAGGCTCTCATGGTCGTGGCATCAGTTGCCGGCTCTGGAACGGGGCCCGGCGAGCGCTCCGCCGCGCCGCCTCCATTCGAAATCATCGCCGCCCGCGTCATGTCCGCCCGCTCAAAAGGTCGGTGGGGTGTTGACCCACAGAATGCGCGCCGCCGTCTCGCCCTTGTTCCGGTAGCCGTGGACGAGCTCCGAGCGGAACGTGAACGAATCGCCGGCCTCGACCGCGTAGATCTTTCCGTTCACGGTCAGCTCGACGGATCCTTCCAGCACGTAGGCGACCTCCTCCCCGCGGTGGCGCACGCTCTCCTCGGTGCCGCAGCCCGGTGCGACGATGTGGATGCTCGCCTGGAGCAGACGGCCTTCCTCGTGGGGGATCAGGCACTCGTACTGGATGGCGCCGCGGGTGCGCGCGCCGTCGGTCGCGATGATCGGCCGGCGTCCGGCGCGCATGACCAGGCCGTGCTCGTCGCCCTGCGCGTCGAGCAGCGCGCTGATGTTGGTGCCGAGCGCCTCCACGATGCGGTGCAGGGTCGCGAGCGAGGGCCGGGTCTTGTCGTTCTCGATGCGCGAGAGCAGGCTCTCCGAGCAGTGCGCTCTGCGCGCGACCTCTTTCAGCTTGAGACCCGCGAGCAGGCGCGAATGTCTCAGGCGCGCTCCGAAGTGCAGGAGAGAGGCGGGTTGCGTGGACATCTTTGCAGCGCCCTCGTGCGTTCGTAGACTAATACAATCAATTTGACCGGCGTTCAAGAGGCTTTCGTATTAGAAGAAACATCAAGTTTCTTTTGTAATACCATAAAAATCCTATCTATTTTTGCGGGAGCGAGGGATGGGAGACCTCCGGATCAACGCGGATCGGCTCTGGGACACGATCACGGAGACGGCGCGCTTCGGGGCCACGCCGCGCGGAGGGCTGTGCCGGCTGGCGCTGAGCGACGCCGACCGCGAGGTGCGCGACTGGTTCCGCTCGGCGTGCGAGGACGCGGGCTGCCGGGTCGAGGTGGACGCAGTGGGCAACATGTTCGCGCGGCGCGCGGGCAGGCGCGAGGGGCTCGAGCCGGTCGCCGCCGGGAGCCATCTGGATACGCAGCCCACCGGCGGTCGCTTCGACGGGATCCTGGGCGTTCTGGCGGGCCTCGAGGTGCTGCGCACGCTGAACGATCTGGGCGCCGAGACCGAGCACCCCGTCGAGATCGTCAACTGGACCAACGAAGAGGGCGCGCGCTTTCAGCCCATGCTGCTGGGCTCGGGCGTGTTCGCCGGCGTGTACTCGCCGGAGTCGGCCTACGCGCGGCAGGACCGCGAGGGGCACCGCTTCGGCGACGAACTCGAGCGCATCGGCTACCGCGGCGACGTCCCGTGCGGCGGGCGCCGCTTCGCTTCCTTCTTCGAGCTGCACATCGAGCAGGGCCCCGTGCTCGAGGACAAGGGCAAGACCATCGGCGTGGTCGTCGGGGTTCAGGGCATGCGCTGGTACGAGCTGCACATCGAGGGCATGGCGGCGCACGCCGGCACCACGCCTCGGGCGATGCGCCGCGACGCTTCGGTGGGCGCGGCGCGCTTCATCGAGAGCGCGTTCGCGCTGACCGACACCTTCGGCGAGGACGTGCGTGCGACGACCGGGGTGGTGGAGATACGTCCCGGCGCACCCAACGTCGTCCCCGAATCCGCGCGCTTGACGCTGGACCTGCGCCATCCGAGCGAGGACACGCTGGATCGGATGGAGCAGGCGCTACGCGCGGCGCTCGCCGAGATCGGCGCGAGCCTCGGCCTGAGCCACGAGCTCGTGCGCGCCTCCGCCACGCCGCCCACCCGATTCGACGCCGGCTGCATCCGGGCGGTGCGCGAAGCCGCGGAGAGCGCGGGCTTCGATTACATGGAGCTCCCGTCGGGGGCCGGACACGATGCGATGCACGTGGCGCGCCTCGCCCCCACGGGCATGATCTTCGTGCCGTGCGCGAGCGGGCTCAGCCACAACGAGCTGGAGAGCGCATCGCCCGAGCACGTGGCCGCGGGCGCGGAGGTGCTGCTGGAGAGCCTGCTGCGGCGCGACCGCGAGCTCGCGACTCGGTAGGTGGTGTCAGACACTACTTTCCCGCAAGCAGCGTATAAGTGGTGTCTGACACCACTTTCGCGTAAGTGGCAGGTAAGTGGTGTCTGACACCACTTTCGTGGCAGAGGGGTATCGGTGGTGTCTGACACCGCTTTGGCGGAGATGACCGGCGGTTGGCAGGTGGGCATCGACATCGGCGGGACCTTCACCGACGTGGCCGCCGTGAGCCCGGACGGCCGGCGCCTGCTCTCGGCCAAGGTGCCGAGCGATCCCGGCGATCATCTGGCCAGCCTGCGCGCCGCGCTCGCGGCGCTCGACATCGCCTGGGACGAGGTCGACGACCTGGTCCACGGCACCACCCTTGTCACCAACGCCATCATCCAGGATCGCCTGAGCCCCATCGCGCTGGTGACCACCGAAGGGTTCGCGGACACGTTGGCCATCGGCCGCCAGAACCGCCGCTACCTGTACCGCCTCGACCTGCCCCCGAAGGCGCAGCCCCAGGTCCCGGAGGCGCTGCGCTTCGAGGTCCGCGAGCGTCTCGATCACCGGGGCGGGGTGCTGACCGCGCTCTCCGACGAAGCCGTCGCGGATGTGCTCGAGCGGGTGCGCGCGAGCGGGGTGGACGCGGTGGCGGTGTCGCTGCTCCATGCCTATGCGAACCCGGCCCACGAGGAGCATCTGGGGCGGCGCCTGCGCGAGGTCGTGCCGAACGTGGCGCTCTCGCACCGCATCAGCCCCGAGACTCGCGAGTACGAGCGCAGCGCGACCACCGCGCTCAGCGCCGGGGTCATGCCCCTGGTGGCGCGCTATTTCGACGACCTCGAGGCGCAGAAGCCCGACGCGAGCCGGCTGCATCTGTTCCACTCGGCGAGCGGCATGGCCTCCACCGAAGCGTTGCGCGAGCGGCCGCTGGGGCTGGCGCTCTCGGGACCCGCGGCCGGGGTGAGCGCGGCGGCCGGCGTTTGCCGCGAGCTCGACGTCGAGCGCGCCATCAGCTTCGACATGGGCGGGACCACGACCGATGTGTGCCTGGTGGTGGGTGCGCGCGCCGACATCGATTCGGAGCGGACGGTGGGCGAGCGGCCCCTGCGCCAGCCGATGGTGGCGGTGGACTCCATCGGCGCCGGCGGCGGCTCCATCGCGCGCCTTGCCACGGGAGCGCTCCAGGTGGGGCCCGACAGCGCCGGCAGCGATCCGGGGCCCGCCTGCTACGGCCGCGGCGGCTCGGCGCCGACGGTCACCGACGCCAACCTGGTGCTCGGCTACCTCGACCCCGAGCGGCGCCTGGGCGCGAGCGTGCGCCTCGATTCCGGGCGCGCCGAGCGCGCCCTCGCGCCGCTGGCCCGGGACATGGGCGTCGGCGTGGTGGAGGCGGCGCTCGGCGTCGCGCGCGTGGTGAACGCGAACATGGCGCGCGCCCTGCGCCGCGTCACCGTCGAGCGGGGTATCGACGGGCGGCGCTGCACGTTGCTCGCCTTCGGGGGCGCGGGGCCGATGCACGCGGTGGAGCTCGCGCGCAGCTTCGGGATCGAACGGGTGGTGGTGCCGAACCTCTCCGGGGTGTTCTCCGCCCTCGGCTGCCTGAGCGCGGAGAAGAGCTACGCGCAGCAGCAGACCGTGCGCATGGCCGCGAGCGAATGGGACGCCGAGGGCCTGGTCCGCATCCGCGATGCGCTGGTGGCGCGACTCGGCGCCCCGCTGGCCGCCGCGGGGCACGCACCGGAGGAGATGCGCGTCGAGCACATCGCGCTCATGCGCTACACCGGGCAGAGCTATGCCATCGAGGTGCCCGCCCCGGCGCTCGAGGATCGCCGGCGGCTGGACGCGGACTTTCGCACCGAGCACGAGCGCCTCTACGGCTTTGCGCCCGACGAGCCGTGCGAGCTGGTGGCGCTGCGGGTGCGCGTCTCGGTGCCCCGCGGGCTGCCGCCCCTCGCTCCGGGCGCCGAGGACGCGCCTTCGGGGGACGCGGCGCGCACGGCGCCCGCGTGGTTCGCGCCCGGGGCGCCGGCGCCCACGCCGCGCCACGCCCGCGGCGCGCTGGCGCCCGGGCAGAGCATCGCGGGGCCGGCCATCGTGGAGGACGCATGGTCGACGGTGGTGGTGCCGCCGGGTGCGATGCTGACGGTGGACGCTTTCAGACACCTGCACATCGACGCGGGGGAGGAGGCGGGGTGAGCGCCGCCATGGATCCGGTGACCCTGGAGGTCGTGCGCAACGGCCTCTCGGCCATCGCCGAGGAGATGTCGCTGGTGGTGATGCGCGCGGCCCGCTCCCCGCTGCTGCGCGAGGCGGGGGATCTGTCCTCGGCGCTGACCGACGCCTCGGGCGAGCTCATCGCCCAGGGCCGCGACATCCCCATGCACATGGGGGTCATGTGCTTCACGGTGAAGGCGTTCCTCGAGCGCGTGCCGCGCGAGCGCCTGGCCCCGGGGGACGTGTGGTTTCTCAACCTGCCCGAGGTGGGCGGCAATCATCTTCCGGACGTCAAGGCCATCCGCCCGCTCTTCGTGGACGATGGGATCGAGGGGTTCGCGGTGAGCCTGGCGCACTGGGCCGACATCGGCGGCGCGGTGCCGGGCTCCTACGTGCCGTGGGCCACGGACGCCTGGCAGGAGGGGCTGCGCATCGCGCCGCTGCGCCTGTTCTCGCGCGAGGGCGTGGATCGGGAGAAGCTCGACTTCGTGCTCGCCAACCTGCGCGGGGCCGAGGAGCGCGAAGGGGATGCGATGGCCCAGATGGCCGCCACGCGCGCGGCGGAGCGCGGGTTCCACGAGCTGGCCGAGCGCCACGGCATCGACACGCTGCGCGCGGGGATGGCGGCGCTCCACGATCGCGCCGAGCGGCAGATGCGCGCCGCCGTCGCGCGGCTGCCGCGCGGCGTCTACGAGGGGGAGGACTGGCTCGACGACGACGGGGTCGAGGACCGGCGCATCGCCATCCGGGTGCGCATCGACATCCGCGGGGAGGAGGCGGTGTTCGACTTCTCCGCCAGCGACGACGCGGTGCGCGGGCCGGTCAACACGACGCGCTTCATCGCCGCGGCCGCCGTGTACTACGCGATGAAGTCCCTGCTCGGGGCCGACATTCAGCCGAGCGGCGGCTGCTACCGCCCGCTGCGCGTGGTGACGCGGCCGGGCTCGGTGCTCGATCCCGATCCGGGCCGGCCCGTGGTCGGCGGCAACCACGAGACCGCCCAGCGCGTGGCGGACGCGGTGTTCCGCGCCCTCGAGCCGGCGGTGCCGGCGCTGCTCTCCGCGGGGGGGCCGACCACCTCGGGGCTGCTCCTCTTCGGCGGGCGGCGCGCCGACGGGCGCTGGGTGACCCTCTACGAGACCCACGGCGGCGGCGAGGGGGCGCGCGCCGAGCGCGACGGCATGCCGGTGGTGCGCGTGCACCTGTCCAACGTGATGAACACGCCGGCCGAGGTGATCGAGGCGGAGTACCCGATCCGGGTCGAGTACCAGCGCCTGCGGCGGGGCTCGGGCGGCGCGGGCCGGCGGCGCGGCGGCGACGGCCTGCTCCGGGCCTACCGCATCCTCGCCGACGACGTTTCACTGACCACGATGTTCGAGCGGCGCATCGTGCCGCCCTACGGTCTGCAGGGCGGTGCGCCCGGTGCCCCTTTCCGGGCGCGGCTGATCACGGCCTCGGGGGAGGAGCGGGAGATCCCCGGGAAGGCGAGCCTGCGCCTCGCCCGGGGTGATCTGGTCATCGTGGAGAGCTGCGGGGGCGGCGGTTACGGGCCGCCCGCGGGCGGCGGCGAGGGGGCCCGGGTGGGGCAGGAAGACGAGACGAAGGCGGAGGCGAGGCCATGAAGCTCGAGAGCAAGACGGGGATCGTCACCGGGGCGGCGAAGGGCATGGGGGGCGCGATCACGCGCACCCTGGCGCGCGAGGGCGCCGATCTGCTGCTGGCGGCCCGCGATCGGGGGCCGCTCGAGGAGCTGGCCGAGGAGCTGCGGGCGAGTGGCCGCCGGGTGGAGACCATCGCCGCCGACGTCACCGACGAGGCCCAGGTGCAGGCCATGGTGGCGCGCGCGCTGGAGGCCTTCGGCGGGCGCATCGACATCCTGGTGAATGTGGCCGGTGTGACCGGCCCCATCGAGAC
>CAZPFD010000088.1:7686-13484 GCA_964585725.1 uncultured Ectothiorhodospiraceae bacterium
GATTACGTCCTGCGCAACAACGTGCGCGGCACCTTCCTGCCCATCAAGCACGTGCTGCCCACCATGATCGAGCAGCGCAGCGGTAAGATCGTGAACATCGGCGGCACCTCCGGGCTGCGCGGCTACAAGTACCGCACCGCCTACAGCGCGTCGAAGTGGGCGGTGCGCGGGGTCACGCGCACGGTGGCCCTCGATGCGGGCGAGTTCGGCGTCAACGTGAACGTCGTGTGCCCGGGCATCGTGCAGACCCCGCGCATGGAGAAGCTCTGCCACGAGAAGGCGCGCGTGCGCGGGTGGAGCTACGAGGAGGTGTACCAGGAGTACGTGGACGAGATGGCCCTGCGCCGCGTGACCACGCCCCAGGACGTCGCCGACGCCGTCCTGTTCCTCGCGAGCGATGATAGCCGTAACGTGACGGGTCAGGAGCTCACCGTCGACGGCGGCTGGGACGTGTAAGGGAGGAGGAGATGACCCTGCGTTGCGAATTCGACCTGAGCATCCCGCAAACGCTCGACGAGGCGGTGGCGGTGCTCGCGGAGCGCGGCGGCGACGGGGTGCTGCCCCTCGCCGGCGGCACCAATCTGCTGGTGGACATCCGGGATCGCCGCGCCGCCCCGGCGCGGCTGGTGAGCCTCGCGCGCCTGAAGGACATGCGCCGGATCGATCTCGGCGACGGGCGCGCCGCCATCGGCGGGCGCACGACCTTCGGTGATCTGCTGCGCCATCCCGGGGTGGAGGAGGCGGCGCCCTCCCTGATCGCCTGCGCCAAGGTGTTCGGCGGGCAGATGGTGCGCAACGCCGCCACGGTGGCCGGGAACGTGGCCTACGGCTCGCCGGCCGCCGACGTGATGCCGCCCCTGCTGAGCCTGGACGCCGAGATCGAGCTGCGCGGGCCGAACGGGACGCGCCGGGTGCCCCTGGACGGCTACTTCACCGGCTTCAAGCAGTCGGTGCGGCGCGCGGACGAGCTGATCACGGCGATCGAGTGGCGTCCGCCGGATCCCGGTGCGGCGAACCTCTTCTACAAGCTCGGGCGGCGCAAGGGCGACGCCATCACCGTGGTCGGTGTCGCGGTCACCGTGGGCGCGCAGAACGGGCACTGCACGGGGGTGCGCATCGCGCTGGGATCGGTGGCGCCGGTCGTGGCGCGCGCCCACCAGGCCGAGGCCATGCTCGAGGGCGAGGCGCCCACCGCCGAGCTCATCGATGCAGCGGCGCGCAAGGCCGCCGAGAGCTGCGAGCCCATCGACGACCTCCGGGCCTCGGCCGAATACCGGCGCCACTGCACGCACGCGCTGGTGCGCCGGCTGCTCGGCCAGGCCTGGGCGCAGGTGAGATAGGCTGGGGACCGTCCCCCGTAGGGCGGGATGGAGCGCAGCGCAATCCCGCCGGACAGGGCGTAATGCAGACCCGGACGTATTGAGAAGGCAGGAGGAGAAGTCATGCTCGAGCGCAAGACGGTGACCTTGGAGATCAACGGCCGCCGCGAGCAGATCGAGGTGCCGGCGAACCAGACGCTCCTCGAGACCCTGCGCGAGCTCGGCCACTTCGAAGTGAAGAGCGGTTGCGAGAAGGGCGACTGCGGAGCGTGCGCGGTGCTGGTGGACGGCGAGGCCCTGGACAGCTGCCTGCTCCTGACCTGGACGGTGGAGGGTCTGCCCGTCACCACCGTCGCCGGATTGGAGGACGACGCGGCGGCGCGCCCGGTGCTCGACGCCTACGTGGCCACGGGCGCCGCGCAGTGCGGGTACTGCACGCCCGGGTTCGTCATCGCCACGGAGTCGCTGCTGCGCGCCAACCCCGGCCCCAGCGACGAGGACGTGCGCGTCGCGCTCAGCGGCAACCTGTGCCGCTGCACCGGCTACACCAAGATCTTCGACGCCGTGCACCAGGCCGCGAGCGCGCGGCGCGCGGGGGAGGAGCGCTCATGAACGGCGAGGATCTGAGCGTGGAACGCACCCGCGGCGATCTGATCCACGACCCGGCGAACATCCAGTACCGCCAGATCGGCAAGCCCCTCACCCGCACCGACGCCCCGGGCAAGGTCCTCGGGCGCACCCGCTACGCGGGCGATCTGACGCTGCCGCGCATGCTGCATGCCAAGGTTCTGCGCAGCCCCGAGGCCAGCGCCACGCTCAAGCGCATCGACGTGTCGCGGGCGAGGGCGCTCCCCGGCGTCGCCTGCGTGCTGACCGGCGCGGATCTGCCCGATCGCCTGGTCGCCACCGACATCCCCGGGCAGACCGGCCAGCAGAGGCTCAAGACCGACGCCCAGATCCTGGTGAAGGAGCGGGTGCGCTACCACGGCGAGCCGCTCGCGCTGGTGGCCGCGGAGACCCTGGCCATCGCGGAGCAGGCGCTGGATCTCATCGACTACGAGCTCGAGCCGCTGCCGGGCGTCTTCGACGCCGAGGCGGCGCTCGCCCCGGGGGCGCCCCTGGTGCAGGGCACGGACAACGTGGTGGCGCGGCAGAACATCCGCAAAGGGGACATCGAGCGCGGCTTCGCCGAGGCGGATGTGGTGGTGGAGAACACCTTCCGCACCCAGTTCATCGAGCACGCCTACCTCGAGCCCGAGGCGGGCGTGGCCTGGGTGGACGAGAACGACGTCATCAACCTGCGCGTGTCCACGCAGGTCATCGAGCACTTCCGCGCCATCGCCGACGCGGTGGGCGTCCCCCACAACAAGGTGCGCGTGCAGGGCGCGCTCATCGGCGGGGGCTTCGGCGGCAAGGAGGACATCACCGTCGAGATCTACCTGGCGCTGCTGGCGCAGGCCACGCGCCGCCCGGTGCGCCTGGTGTACACGCGCGAGGAGTCGTTCTTCGGGCACGGCAAGCGCCACCCCTTCGTCATGCGCTACAAGGTCGGCGCGCGCAAGGACGGCAAGATCACGGCGATGCAGATCTCGATGGTGGCCGATGCCGGCGCCTACGTCTTTCTGAGCCCGTACGTGCTCATCTACGCCGCGGTGGCCTCGGCCGGCCCCTACCGGGTCGACAACCTGCACCTGGACGGCGTGGCGGTGGCCACCAACAACATGTACACCAGCGCCTTCCGCGGGTTCGGCGCGGCGCAGGCCTGCATCGCCTACGAGCAGCAGATGGACGAGCTGGCGAAGGCGCTCGGCATGGACCGCCTGGAGCTGCGCCGGCGCAACTTCCTGCGCACCGGGGATCCCATCTCCACCGGCGTCCCCATCGAGAGCGCGGTGTGGTCCAACGAGTGCATGACCCGGGCGTGGGAGGCCCTCGGCGAGCGCACGCCGGACGAGGGCCCGATCAAGGTCGGCCGCGGGGTGGCCTGCTACCAGCAGAGCTACGGCCGCCTGACCTGGCTGCACGACACCTCCGAGGCCTGGGTCGGGGTGGAGGTGGACGGCACCGTGGTCGTGCGCTCGGGGGTCACCGACATCGGCGCGGGGCAGGTCTCGGCGCTCGGCCAGATCGCGGCCGAGCTTCTCGGCGTGAACCTGAGCGACGTGGTCATCTACAACAGCGACTCCGCGGTCACGCCGCTCGCGGGCACCACCACCGCGACGCGGGCGTGCTACATGACCGGCAACGCGGTGCGCACGGCGGCGGCCGCGGTGCGCGAACGTCTCGTCGCGCGCGCGGCGCGCGAGCTCGGGGTCGACGCGGAGCGCATCGAGATGGGCGATTCCAGAGTGTTCGTGGACGGCGAGCCGGAGCGAGCGCTCACCCTGGCCGAGCTCGCCAGGATCTGCGCGGCGGACGGCATCCCGCGCTCGGAGCTCGCCATGTACCGGGCGCCCTTCACCGAGCGGCTCGATCCCGAGACCGGCCAGGGCCGGGCGCACCCCGACTACACCTACGGCGCGCACGCCGTGGAGGTGGCGGTGGACACCGAGACCGGCGAGATCACCGTGCTCAAGAGCGTGGGCGCCCACGACGTGGGGCAGGCCATCAACCGCGCGGCGGTGGAAGGCCAGATCGAGGGCGGCACCGTGCAGGGCCAGGGGTATGCGCTGAGCGAGGAGATGATCTACCGCGACGGCTGCCTGCACACGCCCTCGTTCAGCGAGTACCTCATCCCCACCGCCATGGACGTGCCCTACATCCAGCCCGTCATTCTCGAGTCGCGCAGCGGGCTCGGGCCTTTCGGCGCGAAGGGGATCGGCGAGCCCTCGCTCACGCCCGTCGCGCCCGCCATCGCCAATGCGGTGGCCGACGCCATCGGCGTGCGCATCCGCGAGCTCCCCATCACCCCCGAGCGCGTGGTCCGCGCACTGGGTCGGACCAACGCAACCAGTTGAGTTCGCGATGATTCGTGTCTCTCAGGGTGCGTTTTGGGGGCTTAGAGTGCTGTTTTTCGCGGTGAAAACGGCCCTCTAAGGGTCTCGCGGCGGGAGGACTCATGCACGACGTATACGAGCTGCCGGAAGATCTCCCGGTCCCCGTCGACGACGGCGCGTGCGATCACCTGCCGGGCGCCGCGCTGCCGTCGGTGGAGCTGCCCTCGACCGCAGGCGGCAGCGTCGACCCGGCGCGCATCCCCGGCTGGGTGGTGCTCTACTGCTATCCCATGACCGGGCGCCCCGATCGGTCCCTGCCCGAGGGCTGGGATGAGATCCCCGGCGCCCGTGGCTGCACGCCGCAGTCGTGCTCCTTTCGCGATCACCACCGCGAGCTGCAAGAGCTGAACGCCCGGGTGTTCGGCGTGAGCACGCAAAGCACCGAGGATCAGGCGGAGGCGGCGGCGCGCCTGCACCTGCCCTTCGAGCTGCTGAGCGACAGCGCATTCGCCTTCTCGCGCGCCCTGCGCCTGCCCATGCTCGAGGTCGAGGGCATGCGGCTCATCAAGCGCGTCACCCTCATCGCGAAGGACGGCAACATCGCGAAGCACTTCTATCCGGTGTTCCCGCCGGATCGGAACATCGACGAGGTGCTGGCGTGGCTGCAAGAGAACGGGAGTTGATACGTCTCACGGATACGTTTCATGCGGGGTGTGGTCGGGCCTGCCCGCGCGGTGGTTGGGTTCTCAGCGCGCTCGCCCCGATGGGGGTCCGCGTTCAGTGCGGGAGAGGTCGCTTCCCCGGATCGAGCGCCCGCCCCGCAGCACCCTCAGGCATCGCCGACGCGCCCTCGGATTGAGAATCCGCAGCGGCGTTCGGCCTGCATCCCTGCAAGCGGCGGCACGCATGATGGACCCCAGCCGCTGGTAAAAGCTCGGGTGCTCGTCGATATACATGAGGCCGATGCCGTCATCGCTACGGTGAACCACGAGGGCGGAGAGGCTGTGGTCCGTGGGCGGCTCGCATTGCTGCGACGCAACGCGCCCCCTCGTGGTCGGTTGCTTGAAGCGAAAGCGAAGGATCACGATATCGTAGGGGTTCGGCGCGACCGGGCCCGTTTCGACGAAAACCCCGCCCATACTGATGTCTCGAGTCGAGAAGCGGCCCACGAACAGTTCGTCGACCCAGATCTCAACGGGTACAGAGAGCGTGTGGCGCGAATAGCAGCGATGCTCCATGACCCCGAACCCTTCGGTCACCCGCACGAATCCCCGCGGGAGCGCGTGATTCCGCCGAGAAGCGGCTGACCGTTTTCTCCGCAGCCTGATCCCGTATACCGCGAGGCTTGCGGATTGTCCTTAACCTATGTTCTTAACATCGCCGCGATACGCCCCGCCACCAGCCGGGGTGCGGGTACGAGAGCGCGTCCGTTGTGCGCTGTGGCAACTGCCGGTTTCCGCGTCTTCGGATACCGTCTAAACTGAACCAAACCCCCGCTCGCCCACAACGGCTTGATCTTGTTGGAGGAGGAGCCGCCCGTGGA
>CAZPFD010000089.1:0-13395 GCA_964585725.1 uncultured Ectothiorhodospiraceae bacterium
TCTTTGGGCCCCGTGGGGCTTAAATTTTGTTTCACACACCACTTTTCCGTGCTTCGCCAGTCACCCTCGCAAGGGGCTCGCCGCCCCGCCGGGCGACAAGCACTGTTTCCGGCCCAGTCAGGGCGGCCCTCGTATTGACGCACGCTGCTCGACGTAGTGACACTAGCCCCGAAGGGGCATCGGCGCGACGGGGGCAGGGGCGCATATGGAGAGCGGGGAGACGTTGAGGGCCGAGGCGAGAGCGGCGCTGCCCACGCGGGCGGTGCGCGTGGCCTACACGCCGGAGCCCTGGCCCGGGGAGCGCGTGCGCATCGGCCTCATCGCCCTCGGCGTCGACCACGCGGTGGAGGCCGAGCTGTGGCGCATGCTGCCCCGCGAGCGCGCCGAGATCTACGTCAGCCGGGTCACGGTGGCGAACCCGTGCACGGTGGCCAACCTGCGCGCCATCATGCCGGACCTGACGCGTGCGGCCTCGCTCATTCTGCCGGGAACCTCCCTCGACGTGATCGCCTTCGCGGCCACCTCCGGCACGGTGGTGATGGGGATCGACGAGGTGACGGCGCGCATCCGGGCCGCGCGTCCCGGCATCGCCGTCACCACCCCGATCACCGCGGCGATGGCGGCGTTCCAGCGCCTCGGCGTGTCGTCGGTCGCCATGCTCACCCCCTACATCGACGAGATCAATCAGTCCATCCGCGGGTTCCTGGAAGCCCGGGAAATCGCGGTGGTGGGCCTCGACAGCTTCGACCTCGTGGACGACATCGCCATGAGCGCCATCCCGCCCGCCGCCATACGCGCGGCGGCGCTGGACGTGGACAGCGAGCACGCGCAAGCGGTCTTCATCTCCTGCACGGCGCTGCGGGCGACCGGCATCGTGGCCGAGCTGGAGGCACGTTTGGGCAAGCCGGTGGTGACGAGCAACCAGGCCATGCTGTGGCATGCCCTGCGCCTGGGCGGCTACGGCGAAGCCGTCCACGGGCTCGGGCGCCTGTTCGAGCTGGATCTGTGAGGGGAGGCGAGGCGTTCGGGTTCGGTCATGGTCAATGGCGCATACACCCCGGCCGATCTGCTGCGCACGCTGGTGAGCTTCGACACCATCAGCGAGGGCTCCAATCTGGAGCTCATCCGCTTCGTGGAGACCTACCTGCGCCGCCACGGGATCGACTCGCTGCTCACCTTCAACGAGGACGACAGCAAGGCGAATCTCTTCGCCACCATCGGCCCGCGCTCGGGCGAGGCGGGCGTGGTGCTCTCCGGGCACACGGACGTGGTGCCCGTCGACGGCCAGCAGTGGAGCACCAATCCCTTCGAGGTGGTGCAGCGCAACGGGCGGCTGTACGGCCGCGGCACCGCCGACATGAAGGGATTCATCGCCTGCGTGCTGGCTTTGGTGCCCGAGTTCACGCGCAAAGTTCTTCGCTCGCCCATCCACATCGCGCTCACCTACGAGGAGGAGAACACCTGCCACGGCGCCATGCAGCTGGTGGAGACGCTGAGAACCATGGGCTTCCGCCCGGATGCGGTCATCATCGGCGAGCCCACGGACATGCAGATCGTCAATGCGCACAAGGGCCATTACGCTTTCGAGACCACGGTGACGGGTCAGGAGGCGCACGCGAGCCTCACCCACCGCGGCGTGAACGCCATCGCCGTCGCGGCGCGGCTGCTCGAGTTCCTGGACGAGCTGGGTGAGGAGCTCAAGGCGCACACGCGGCCGCTGCCGGGGTTGGAGCCGCCCTACACCACGATCAATGTGGGCACCATCGAAGGCGGGACGGGCTTCAACATCGTGCCCAGCACGTGCCGTTTCCACTGGGAGGTGCGCCCGATTCCGGGCCAGGACGTGAACCGCATCCGCGAGCGCTTCGACGCCTTCGCCGAGACCCTCCTGCCCGCGATGCGCTCGGTGGCCCCGCACGCCGACATCGATACCCGGCAGACCATGGCCGTGGGGACCTTCGAGCCGCGCGACGATTCCCCGGCCGAGCGGCTGGTCATGTCGCTGGCGCGCACCAACCGCACCTGGGCCATTCCGTTCGGCACCGAGGCCCCCTGCTACCAGGCCGCCGACATGCCCGTGGTGGTGTTCGGCCCGGGGAGCATCGAGAACGCCCACAAGCCCGACGAGTACATCACCCTCGAGCAGATGAGCGCCTGCGTGGACTTTCTGAGGCGCCTCGCCGACCGTCTCGCCGATGGCGCCGCCGCCCGCGTATGACGTTCGAAGCGAATACCGGGCCGGTCTCGTTGACGCAGCGCGCGCGCAGCCTCGTGCTGCGCTGGCCCGACGGGCACGAGAGCGGGTTTCACTACATCTGGCTGCGCGACAACTGCCGCTGTCCCGAGTGCCTGCACCCGGTGACGCTCGAGCGCAGCCTGCTGACCGCGGCGATCCCCCGCGACGTGGCGCCGGAGGAGGCGCGCATCGAGCCCGACGGGTCGCTGTACCTGCGCTGGCCGGAGGACGGACACGAGAGCCGTTACGCGGGGCAGTGGCTGCGCGGGCGCTGCTACTCCCCGCGAGCCCGCGCGCAGCGGCGCCGGCGGCCCCGTCTGTGGGACGCGCGTCTCGCCGACGATCTGCCGGCCATCGCGCATGCCGAGGTCGTGGGCTCCGATGAGGGGCTGCTGCGCTTTCTCGAGACGTTTCGCGACTACGGCTTCACCCTGGTGCGCGGCGTGCCCGCGGTGCCCGGAGAGGTGGAGCGCTTCGCCAATCATGTGGCGTACGTGCGCGAGATCGTCTTCGGGCGCGTGCACGAGGTGCTCAATCTGCCCGACGCCTACAACGTGGCGCAGACGGCCATCGAGCTGCGCCCGCACACCGATCTGCCGAGCTACGGCTGGCCGCCCAGCGTGCAGCTCATCCACTGCCTGGTGAACGAGGCGCAAGGCGGCGAGAGCATCGTCGTCGACGGCTTCCACATCGCCTCGCGCCTGCGCGAGGAGGATCCCGAGGCGTTCGAGACGCTGACCCGCGCCGGCGTCGAGTTCCGTCTGTACGCCGGCGACGGCGACACCCTGGCGCGTGCGCCCATGATCCAGCTCGACACCGAGGGCGAGCTCAAGACCTTCCGCTTCTCCAACCAGCTCATCCAGCCCCTGGACATTCCCGGCGAGTGGGTGGAGCCCTTCTACGACGCCTACCGGAAGCTGAGCCTGATGATCCTGGATCCGGACCATCAGGTGCGCTTCCGGCTGGCGAGCGGGGACATGATCGTGACGCACGGGCACCGGGTCATGCACGGGCGCGCGGCGTTCGACCCGAACAGCGGCCGGCGCCATCTTCAGGACGCGTACATGGAGTTCGACGACTTCCTGGGCCGCATCCGGCTGCTGCGCGAGAAGCTCTACGGCGAGGGCGCGGTTCCGGGCGAGCCCGGCAAGCGCCGCTCGAAGCCGAATCACGAATGACGAGCAAGACGTAGGGCGGGATGGAGCGCAGCGCAATCCCGCCGCGTAGGGCCGGATGGAATCCCACTGAAAGGAGTGGCCGTTGGCCGCGAATGGGAACGGTCGCGAGGTGCGAATCATGAAGACGGTAAGCTTTCGAGCGATGTCGGACGGCACGGCCGAGGACTATGCGCTGCTGCGCGAGCACGAGGAGCGCTATCAGCGGGGGCTGGCCGAGCGCATCCTCGAGCATCTGGCGTTGCTGAAGCACGGGGTGTCCGGCTACCAGGTGAGCCGCTACGAGCACTCGCTTCAGACCGCGACGCGCGCGCATCGCGACGGCGCCGACGAGGAGACGGTGGTGTGCGCGCTGCTCCACGACATCGGCGACGTGCTCGCGCCGCACAATCACAGCCAGTTCGCGGCCGCCGTTCTCAGACCCTACGTGAGCGAGAAGAATCACTGGGTCGTGGCGCACCACGGCCTGTTCCAGGGCTACTACTACTTCCACCACATCGGCCAGGATCGAAACGCCCGCGAGCGCTACCGGCACCATCGGTACTTCGACGACTGCGTGCGCTTCTGCGAGCGCTGGGATCAGACCTCCTTCGACCCCGACTACGACACCCTGCCCGTCGAGTTCTTCGCGCCCATGGTGCGGCGCCTGTTCGCCCGCGAGCCGCGGGGCGGCGACTGAGCGTTCAATTTCCCACCAATCCGGGTACTATGGGCGGGCGGGGCCACCGTCTCACGGGACGGCGAGCCTTGGCTCCGCCTCACCGGGGCTCGCCATCTCTGGGAAAACGAGGGAGGCAGAGCCATGACCAAGAAAAGGCCGCAAGGCCGTGAGCATCCTTACATTCCCAAGCTGAAGGAGGAGCTGGCCGCGGGCAAGATCGGCCGCCGCGAGTTCCTGCGCTACTCTACGCTGCTCGGCGTCTCGGCGGCGGCGGCGTATGCCGCCGCCGGCCGCATCACGGGCCTGGGTACGCTGCCCGAGGCGCGCGCCGCGGCCCTGCCCAAGGGCGGCACCGTGCGCATCGCGCTGCGCGTGCAGGAAGTCACGCGCCCCCACGCCATCGAGTGGGTTCCGCCCGCCAACGTGACCACCCAGTGCGTGCAGCAGCTCGCGGTCACCGCCCAGGACAACATCACCCGGCCGGTGCTGCTCCGGGAGTGGGAGACGAGCGAGGACCTGCGCACCTGGACGCTGCACCTGCGCCCCGAGGCGCGCTGGCACAGCGGGCGGCCGTTCGTCGCGGACGATGTGCTGTGGAACCTGAACCACGTGCTGGATCCGAAGACGGGATCGTCCTCGCTCGGGCTGTTCAAGTCCTACATGCTGGAGGAGTACGACACGGGCAAGAAGGACAAGGACGGCAACCCCGTGATGTCGACGCGCCTGTGGGATGCGAACGCCATCGAGAAGCTCGACGATCACACCGTGCGCCTCAACCTCAAGGAGCCGCAGGTGGCGGTTCCCGAGCACCTCGATCACTACACCAACGTGATGCTCGATCCCGAGGAGGGCGGTGAGTGGGGTCCTGGCGCCAATGCCACGGGTCCCTTCGAGCTCGTCGAGCACGTGGTGGGAGAGCGCTCGGTGCTCAGGGCGCGCAAGGATTATTGGGGCACTCCGGCGTACGTGGACGAGCTTCACTTCATCGATTTGGGCGACGACCCGACCGCGCTGGTGGCGGCGCTCGCGTCGAAGCAGATCCACGGCCTGCACGAGGCGCAGTTCACGCAGCTCGAGATCCTGAATGCCATGTCGCACGTGACGGTGCACGAGGCGAAGACCGCCAACACCGCGGTGGTGCAGATGAAGGTGAAGCGCAAGCCCTTCGACCATCCCAAGGTGCGCCAGGCCATGCGCTACGCCACCGACTCGCGCCGGTGCGTGGAGGTCGCGGTGCGCGGGTACGGATTGCCCGCGGAGCACCACTTCGTGTGCCCGATTCATCCCGACTACGCCGAGCTGCCGTGGATGGAGCGCGATCCGGCCAAGGCGCGCCGGCTCCTCGCCGAGGCGGGCTACCCCGACGGCGTTGACATCGAGATCAACGCCAAGCCGGATCCTGCGTGGGAGCTTCAGGCGGTGCAGGTCATGGTGGAGCAGTGGAAGGAGGCCAACATCCGCGCGAAGATCAACGTCATGCCCTCGGCGCAGTTCTGGGACGTGTGGGACAAGTTCGATCTGGGCTTCGTGCTGTGGGCCCACCGCCCGCTCGGGTTCATGATCCTGTCGCTCGGATTCCGCACCGGTGTGCCGTGGAACGCGCCCGAGTGGTCGAACAAGGAGTTCGACCGCCTGCTGACCCAGGCCGAGGCGACCCTCGACGTGGACAAGCGGCGCGTCATCATGGCCGAGATCGAGCGCATCATGCAGGAGGACGGCCCCATCGTGCAGCCGGTGTGGCGCTCGCTCATCACCGGCTTCGACAAGCAGGTGAAGGGCTTCCGCATGCACCCCAAGACCATGATCTTCGGCCACGAGCTCGCCATCGGGGGTCGGACCAACGCAACAGCTTGAAAGTGCGGGATAACCTGACTTATCTGAGCCATAAATTGGGCTTAGAAGGTCGTTTGCGCACACGAAATGGCCCTTTTAAACGGTAGGGTGGGCTCGGCGCCCACCCTACCGGGTCGGACCAACGTAATGCCTTGAAAACATGCGATAACGTCGAAGATTCAGCCCGGTGACAGGGCTTAGCAGGCTCGTTTCATGGATGAAATGAACGCTTTAAGGAGGAAGCAGCCATGCCCCGCGCCCATCGGTATTTCCTGCCCGATCACGTCTGGCACATTACCCATCGCTGTCACAAGCAGGAATTCCTCCTGCGTTTCTCCAAGGATCGCCGAAGGTGGGTGCGATGGCTGTTCGAGGCGAGAAAGCGCTACGGCTTGCGGGTGCTCAACTACATCGTCACCTCGAACCATATCCATTTGCTCGTTCAGGACCAGGGTCGCGGCGAGATAGCGGCGAGCATGCGGCTTGTCGCCGGACGGACTGCGCGGGAATACAACCGGCGAAAGCGCCGCAAGGGTGCTTTCTGGGAAGATCGCTATCACGCCACGACGGTTGACACCGACGAGCACCTGGCGCGCTGCCTGGTGTACATCGATCTGAACATGGTTCGGGCGGGAGTGGTGAGGCATCCGGGTGATTGGGCCGCATCCGGTTATCGGGAAGTCGAGAGTCCGCCGAAGCGTTACGGCATCATCGATCTGAAGGCATTGATGGGCTTGTTGGCTATAAGGGAGCTGGAAGAGCTCCAGCGGGCGCGCGTGCAGTGGGTCGAGGACGCGTTGCGGGCGGGACGCGCAGAGCGGGACCCCGCCTGGAGCGAGAGCGTCGCGGTGGGACGCCCGGAGTTTCTCGGGGCCGTCAAGGCGCGGCTCGGCGTGACGGGCCGACATCGGAAAGCGGTCCTGGTCCGCCACGGTCACGCGCTGAGAGAGTTGGGTGCGGCTTACAGCGCGGATTTGGCCCCCAAAAAGGGGGTTCTAAGCGGATATAACCTCGTATTTCTGGAGCAATAGTGAGCGCATTCAACGACATGCGTTGGTCCGACCCCGGCGGTCAGACGTTGACGAGCATTTTCATCAGGTTGGGCAGTCCGGCGCCCTGCTGCGGGCGGTCGCGAGCGAGGTCGGTGCAGTTGGCGAGCAGCAGCTCCTTCACGCGATCGGGATAGCCGATGAATTCCCGGTGCACGGACAAGAAGGCGGCGAGGATCCCCGAGACGTGGGGCGCCGCCATGCTGGTCCCGCTCATGGCAACGTAGAGGTCGTCGGCGCCTGACCCATTCGGCGCCACGCGGTGGCGGCACGAGAGGATGCGCTCGCCCGGCGCGACGACATCGGGCTTCTGGCGGCCGTCCGCGGTGGGTCCGCGGGATGAGAAATACGAGACCCCGTAGGTGTGCGGATTCTCTTTGTGGACCGAGCCCACGGCGATGGCCTCGGCGAGATTCGCGGGATCGCTGAGAGACAAATCCATGTTGGCGTCGACGGCGCCCATCTGGGACTGGAGGACCGCGAATCCTTCGTTGCCCGCCGCGATCACCACCACCACGCCCTGCCGCCAGAGCCGGCGCAGCTCCCTGCACAAGGGCGAGTGGCCGCAGCCGAAAGTGCTCTGGTCAAAGGGCCCGCCGAGGCTGATGTTGACGCCGTGAATCACTAGCTGGCCCGCGCGGTCGTTGGTGTCCGCAATGTGATCGATGGCCTTGATGATCCAGGCGTCGCGCCCCGAGCCGTCGCGGTCGAGCACCTTGTAGACATGCAGCTTCGCTTGCGGCGCGATGCCGGAGAACGTGCGCGGGGCGCCGTTGTTCGCAATCTCGTGGGCGCCGGCGATGATGCCGGCGACGTGGGTGCCGTGGCCGTTCTCGTCCAGAGCGTCCCCGGACCGAGGTGAGCCGCGCTTCGTGCAATCGTGCTGGCCGGCGACCGACGCGTGCGCGCGGAAATGCGGATGCTCGGCCCAGATGCCGGTGTCGAGCACGGCCCAGCTCACGCCCTGGCCGAGTGCGCGGTATCCCACGTGCGCCGGGCGCGCCTGGACCGTGTTGACTGAAACCTCGATGAGGGCGCGCTTCGTGGCGTTCTGCCAGATACGCCGGACCGCCCGCCCGCCGCCGAGTCGCGCCGCGAGGCTCTCGGCCTCCTCGCGCGTGAGCTTCACGGCGACATAGCGCTTGAGGCGATCCAGCTCGAGCGCCTCCTCCGGCACGCCCTCGGCGACCTCACGGATGGCTTTCTCGACGCGCTCGCGTGTGCGGTCGAGATCTTGCACGCCGCCGGTGGCAATCTCTGCCAGCTCGATCAGCACTTCGTGGCGTGCGGTGTGGGCGCCGTTCTCGAGTGCGCGCGCGAGATCCCGGGCGATCACGAAGTCCGACACCGGCTGAAACAGGGCCGTATCCACGATCTCCCGCACCGCCCGGCGCACCGGACGGGTTTCGAGGTAGCCGGTGCCGGAGTGGGGATGGAACGGGCTGTCATCGTTCCACTCCAGGTCGTCCTCCACACCCACGTCCGCGTGGGCCCGGTAATCGTCCGCGAGCCGTTTGTCGAACGCCACGGGGTCGAGGGGATCGGCCACGTTCAGCCAGCGCCGCACGCACGGCGGCACGGCGAGTCGTGTCTGGCCGGTCAGCCGCTTGACCTGATCCTGGACCTCGGTCAGCCCCAGGGGCGAGCCGATGGTGACGAACAGGCTCACATCGCAGTCATCGGGCGCCAGGCTCGAGAGCACGTCGTAGGCGATCATGGAGCCCTGGCTGTGGGCGATGACGACGAACGGACCCCCGCCCGCGCGCAGCCGCTCGAGAACGCTCTTGCGCATGAGCTCGCGCCGCTCGGGCACGAAGAAGTAATCGTGCACGTCGTCCAGAAAGAGCTCGGTCAGGCCCCGGGTGATGAGCTTGCGTGCGAAGGCGGGCAGAGGGAGCACCTTGGCCTCCACCGCCCGGATCGAGATCTGCTCCTCGGAGGCTTGCGGCTCGTAGGCCTCGAGCGCGCGCCCTATGCGCAGCAACACCTCGCGCTCGGATTTCTCGGTCGTAAGTCCGGACACCAGATCCTCGACAGGCTCCGGCTCCGTCTGGCGGCGTACGCCGAGCGTTCTGCCGGCGAAGTCCTCCCGAACGTCCACCCGGTCGCCGCTCTCGCAGGTCGCAGATGCCGGCGTCAGATGGCGCGCGCGGTCGACCCAGTAAGCGAGGCGGCTTCGCTCGCCCAGCTCGAAACCGAACAGCGCCCGGTCCCACTGGCATTTGAGAACCGACGGCTCCGGCTTGTTGCCGATACCGTGCACGAAAACGACGGTGCGCGCCGGCTCACCGGCTGGCGCGAGCGGTGCAGGGGGAGATGCGGCCGCCTTCGCCTTCTTGCGGCCCGTTTGCTTCTTCTTCGTCGCCATGACCCTCAACTCCTCTTCACGGTGGCGCGGCGGTTGCCTCGGCGTCATCCCGCAACGAGATAAGCATAGCCGGATAGCGAACGGCGACTGTGGCATATGCCACGAAACGCCGTGTCAGGCGCTTGGGGACGGATAGGATCGAACGCGCCGGGCGTCAGGCGGCTTCCCGGGCGCTGCGGGTCTCCTCGATGAGCCATTCCCGGAAGGCTGCGGCCGCGGCGTGCTCGGCGCGGTGCTCGGGCCAGATGAGATAGAAGGCTTCCTCGTCGGGGATCGCCAGATCGAACGGCGCGACCAGGCGCCCCGAGGCCAGATAGCCCTCCACGAGCGAAGTGCGCCCCAGGGCGATGCCGGTGCCGGCGGCCGCCAGCTCGAAGGCCATCATGGAGCTGTCGAACTGCAGCCCCTGGGCGGCATCGATGTGATCCGCACCGGCCGCTTTCAGCCAGCGCCGCCATCCGTCCTGATGGCCGATGACGTGCAGCAGCGTGTGGCTGCCCACGTCACCGGGGGCGGCCAGGGCCTCGCGCAGCGCCGGCGCGCACACGGGGGTCATGCGGTCGTGGGTGAGACGCACGGCGTTGAAGCCCGGCCAGCGCCCCTCGCCGTAGCGAATCTCCAGATCCACGCCCTCCCAGTCGAACTCCGGGGACCAGATGAACACGTTCAGGCGCAGGTCGAAGCTCGGGTTCGCGGCGTGGAAGCGCCCGAGCCTGGGCGCCAGCCACAGCACCGCGAAGGCGGCGCTCACTCTCACCGTCAGCAGCCGCCCCCCTTGGCGGCCGAACAGCTCCTCGGTGGCCGCGGCCACTCGTTCGAACGCCTGACGCACCGTCGGCAGATAAGCCTCGCCCCTCTCGGTCAGCTCCAAGCGCCGCGGATAGCGGTGAAACAGGGGCTCCCCCAGGTAATGCTCGAGCAGCTTGACCTGCTGGCTGATCGCGGACTGCGTGACCTTGAGTTCGCGGGCCGCCCCGGTGAAGCTCAAGTGCCTCGCCGCCGCCTCGAAGGCCCGCAGCCAGTTGGGGGGAGGCAATCGTTTCCGGGCTTTCATCGCCATAAGTTTTTCTGGGACTGAGACAAGAGATTAATCGTTTGTGCTTGAAGCTCAAAGTGCCGACATTGCGCCCTGGATAGATACGCATGCGACGGCGGCAAGGAGCAAAGATGTACGCTGCTATAGGACTTTCCGGCCCAGGACTTTCGGTTCGCCGCCATGGCGCCCATCGACCGCGCCGGCACGTGGTCGGCTTCGGCGGCCGCGCAAGACGCGCGCCGGCGTAGCCACGGGCGGATTATGACGGTCGCTTCCGGCGCTCCCAACGACACCGCAACGCATCCGGCCATGGGCGCGCACTCGCTGCTCGCGGTGACGGCGAGCTGCTGGTCGCTGCTCCTCGGCATGGCTCTGCTCGCCATGGGCAACGGCTTGCAGGGTCCGCTGCTCGGTTTGCGTGCCGTGCTCGAGGGGTTTCCCACGCCCGTGACCGGCGTGGTGATGTCGTGCTACTTCGTGGGGCTCGTGGCCGGCTCGGTGGTGGCCCCGCCGTTGCTCGCGCGGGTAGGGCATGTGCGCGTCTTCGCGGCGCTCGCCGCCCTGGCCTCCGCCGCCGCGCTGTGGGCGGCCGTCCTCGTCGATCCCATCAACTGGGCCGCCGTGCGCTTCATCATCGGGTTCTGCTACGCGGGCATCTACGTGGTGGCCGAGAGCTGGCTGAACGACCGCAGCACGAACGCCGTGCGCGGACAGCTGCTCGCGGTGTACGTCGTGATCGTGCTGATCGGGATGGGTCTCGGCCCGCTGTTTCTGAACGCTGCCGATCCGGCCGGGTTCATTCTGTTCATGCTGGTGTCGGTTCTGATCTCCGTGGCGGTGCTGCCCATGCTGCTCACGGCGGGGCCGGCGCCGCGCTTCGACGTCGCCGAGAAGATGGGCCTGGCGCGCCTCAACCGGGACGCGCCGCTCGGGGTGGCCGGCTGCGCGGTCACCGGCTTGTCCAACGGCGCCTTCATCGGCATGGGCGTGGTCTATGCGCAGCTCGAGGGATTCTCGGTCGCGCAGAGCTCCCTCTTCATCACCGCCGCCATCTGGGGCGGCGTCTGCCTGCAGTGGCCCATCGGCTACCTGTCCGACAGGTTCGAGCGAAGATGGATCCTGGCGATCGTGACCTTTACCGCGGGTGTGTGCGCTGCCGCGGTGGTGCCCGTCGCCAACGTCTCCGTCTGGGGGGTCATCGCGCTGGCAGCCCTGTTCGGCGGTCTGTCTTTCCCCCTGTACTCGCTCAGCCTGGCCCACGCCAACGATCGCCTCGCACCCTCGCAGATGGTGGCCGCGAGCAGCGCTCTGGTGCTGGTCACTGCGCTCGGCGCGGTGCTCGGGCCTTTCATGGTCGGCGTTCTGATATCCTCCGTCAGTCCGGCCACGTTCTTCTGGTTTCTGGCGGCGGCGCATCTCGGGCTCGGGATGTTTGCGGTATACCGCATCGGGCGTGCGCCGAGCGTCGAGGAGCACAGCCGCGCCGTCTATCTGTCGCGTACATCGGCGGTTGCCACCGCCGCGGCCCTGGAGTCCGCCCGCGAGCACGCGCTCGAAGGGCCGCTCGCGAGCGATGGCGGCGCTGAGGACGCCGGCCCGATACAGGAGGGCGCCAAGGCATGAGCAACGAATCGACTCTGGGCTCACCCGAGGCGCGCGCCGCACGGCGCGCGGTCGTCAGGCTGCACGCCGGCGAACGCACCGTCCGTCTCGAGTGGGGCGACGGCCACGTCAGCGATTTTCACTACGTCTGGCTGCGCGACAACTGCGGCTGCGCGAGGTGCCGTCACCCCCAGACCCTCGAGCGCATCTTCGATCCGTTCGAGGTTCCCGAGGAGCCGCGACCCGAGGCGCTGAGCCTGGAGGCCGATGAGGCGCTGTGCATCCGCTGGCCGGACCATGCGCAGCCGAGCCGCTACGCAGCGGTGTGGCTGCGTGCGCACTGCTACTCCGACGCCGCGCGCGCCGAGCGCGCCCGGCGCCCGCACACGTGGGACGCCGGCCTGAGGCAGGCCATCCCGAGCTTCGACTACTACCAGGTTCTGGCCCACGACGACGCGCTGCACGCGTGGCTCGCCGCCCTTCGCGATACGGGTGTGGCGCTGGTGCGAGGCGGCCCGCGCCGCGAGGGCGCAGTGCTGGAGGCGGCGCGGCGCATCGCGCGCCTGCGGGAAACCAACTTCGGTGTCGTGTTCGACGTGATCTCGAAGCCCGACCCCAGCAACAACGCCTATACCGCGCTCGCGCTTCCGCTGCACACGGATCTGCCCAACTGGGAGTTTCCGCCCGGGTACCAGTTCCTGTACTGCATCGCCAACGAGGCGCCGGGCGGCGACACCGTGCTGCTGGATGGGTTCCGCGCGGCGCAGGTGCTCGCGCAGCGCGATCCCGAGGCGTTCGCGATCCTGACCCACACGCCCATCAGCTTTCGCTTCCTCGACGACGAGGTCGACATCAGCCACCGCGCGCCGGTCATCGGGCTGGACGCCGACGGAGGGCTGCGCGAGATCCGCTACAACGCCTCGCTCATCGGCCCGCTCGATGCGCCGGCTCCCCGGGTGGAAGGGTTGTTCCGGGCTCTGCGCGCATTCGTGGGCGTCCTGCGCGACCCGGCGCTCCAGGTGCGGCTGCGCCTCGCGCCGGGCGAGCTCCTGGTGTTCCACAACCGCCGTGTGCTGCACGGGCGCACCGCCTTCGACCCGACCGCGGGACGCCGCCATCTGCAGGGGTGCTACGTGGACGTAGACGATCTCCTCAGCCGCATCCGCGTCCTGGAGCGGGGTCGGACCAACGCAACCCCCTGAAAACGCGAGACAACGCCGCGCAATCGGCCCTCAAATACGGCTTAGAGGACCGTTTTCATGCATGAAAACGACGTTCTAAGAAGCGGCCGCGGATAAGGACGTGCTGACCGCACAGAATTGGCTTAGAACGCTCACTTCACCCCCAAAAAGGGCGTTCTAAGCCGCAATAGCCCGCGATTTTTGGCACAATATCGAGCGTATTCAGCGGGCTGCGTTGGTCCGACCCCGGAGGG
>CAZPFD010000090.1:0-13305 GCA_964585725.1 uncultured Ectothiorhodospiraceae bacterium
CCGAGGTGGCAGTAGTCGTAGACGGTCATGCCGCAGACGTACATGCGCACCTTGCGCCCCTCGAGGGGCGCGAAGGGCTCCTTGGTCCGGGTGAGGCTGTTGTAGACCCGCAGCATGTCCTTGCCTGTCGGCGCGTGAAATCCAGATTTTAGCGTTCGTCGCACGGGCACGCGCGGCGCCCCGCCCCGGGGCCGGCTCGGCGCCCGGGCGCGCGGCATCATAGCGGAAGCGGCCGTCCCCCAGAAGGCCGGCGCCCCGGCGCTTCCCACGGTCGCGACCGAGCCTTTATCATGGGCGCCGCTCACCCGGAGGCCGCGAACCGTTGAACATGATCCGCGCTCTTGCCCTCGTCATCCTCACCGGCCTTGCCGCGCTCGCGGCATCGGCACAGTCCAAGGAGCCACCCCACGTGCGTCTAGAGACCAGCATGGGCACCATCGTGCTCGCGCTCGAGCCCGAGCGCGCCCCCGAGACCGTCGAGAACTTCCTGCGCTACGCGCGCGAGGGATTCTACGACGGCACCATCTTCCACCGTGTCATCGACGGCTTCATGATCCAGGGGGGCGGCTTCACCGCTGACTATCGAAGGAAGGAAACCCAGGCCCCCATCGCCAACGAATCGGAGAACGGTCTGGACAACGCCCGCGGGACCATCGCCATGGCCCGCACGTCCGACCCCCACTCGGCGACGTCGCAGTTCTTCATCAACGTGGCCGACAACGATTTCCTGAACTACGGCGCGCAGAGCGCGGGGAGCTGGGGCTACGCGGTGTTCGGGCGCGTGGTGGAAGGGATGGACGTGGTGGATCGCATCCGCCAGGTGCCGACCGGACGCGGCGGTCCGTTTCCCAAGGACGTGCCGCAGAACCCGGTGGTCATCGAGCGGGCGCTGGTCGAGGAGAGCGGCTGAGCGCACCGCTCATCGCCCGAGGAGAGAGGCCCGTGAACCTGCAAGCGCCCGTGGTCGTGATCGGCATCGGTGAGATGGGCGGCGTGTTCGCCCGGGGGTTCCTGCGCGCCGGGCATCCGGTGTATCCGGTGACCCGCGAGACCGCGCCCCAGGCGGTGGCTGCGGCCATGCCCGAGCCGGCGATCGCGCTGGTGGCGGTGGCGGAGAGCGATCTGCCGCCGGCCCTCGAGGCGCTGCCCGAGGCCTGGCGCGAGCGGGTGGGGCTGCTCCAGAACGAGCTCCTGCCGCGGCAGTGGGAGCCCTTCGACCTCGAACCCACGGTGGCGGTGGTGTGGTTCGAGAAAAAGCCCGGCCAGGACGTGAAGGTGATCATCCCCACGCCCGTGTTCGGCCCCGCGGCCGGCGCGGTGGTCGAGGCGCTCGAGGCCATCGCCATCCCCGCGCGCACCCTGGCCGATGAGGCGGAGCTGCTCTTCGAGCTGGTGCGCAAGAATCTCTACATCCTCACCACCAACATCGCCGGGCTGCGCGCGGGCGGCGTGGTGGGGGAGCTGTGGGCGCGGCGCCGCGATCTGGCGCAGCAGGTGGCCGGCGAGGTGCTGGACATCCAGGAGTGGCTCACGGGCAAGCGCCTGCCGCGCGAGCGGCTGGTGGAGGGGATGGTCGAGGCCTTCGACGCCGATCCCGAGCACAAGTGCACCGGGCGCTCCGCGCCGGAGCGCCTGGCCCGGGCCCTGCGCCACGCCGATGCGGCGGAGCTGCCGGTCCCCACCTTGCGCACGCTTCAAAGGGAGGCCGAGGCGCGCGCGTAGGCAAGACCACCGTGCGGAGTTCATCACGCCCGTGTTCGGCGGGATTCCGCTGCGCTCCATCCCGCCCTACGGGATGTGGGCGGCGCGGAAGGCGCGGGTGATCTCGGCCAGATCCGGGTCGAGGCGCGCGAGGGCCTCGCTCTCGATGGAGGCCGGCAGCCCGTAGCAGGCCTCCGCGATGGCGCCCGCAATGCACGCCTGGGTGTCGCTGTCGCCCCCGAGGGAGACGGCGTTGCGCACCGCGTCCTCGAAGTCCTCGGCCTCGAGGAAGGCGATGATGGACTCCGGCACCGAGCCCTGGCAGCTCACGTCGAAGCCGTAGCCCGGTCGAATCTCCTCGAGGGAGCGGCCGAGATCGTACTCGAAGCGCTCCTCGATGAAGGCGCGGATATCGGCCTTGCTCTGGCGCGCCCGCGCCAGGAACACCGCCGCCGCCGTGGCCTGCGCGCCCTTGATCCCCTCGGGGTGGTCGTGCGTGACGCAGGCGCTCTGTCGCGCCTCGGCGAGCACTTCGTCCAGCGTGGTGCGGCCCCACCCCACGGGGCTCACGCGCATCGCTGCGCCGTTGCCGAAGCTCCCGTAGGCATCGGGATCCTCCGACGCCGCCCACAGGGCGAAGTTGCCGCCGAAGCCGGCGTGCGGGTGGCGCCGGAAGTAGCGCTTGTAGGCCTCGCGGTACTCTCCGTCGTGCAGGAGCACGTCCGCGGTGGCCACCGTGAGCACGCTGTCGTCGGTGAACGTCGCGCCGGGGCCGAACAGCGGAAATCTCTTGTGCTTGATCGGCCGCCCCTCGTAGACCGATCCGATGATGTCACCGGCGATGGCGCCGAGCATGCCGGCCTCCTCTGCTCCAGGGATCGAGCCCTCATGTTAACCCGCATGGCTCGCCCCTCCCCGCCTGCGCCTTTTGCGGGCGGCTTCAGAACACGAGGTTGACCGCAAGCAGCATGACCACCAGAAACAGCAGGGTCATGATGCTGCCCGCGCGCATGAAGTCGGCCACCCGGTAGCCCGCCGGTCCCATGACCAGGGCGTTGACCTGGTTGGTGGGGATGAGAAACGCGTTGCACGTGCCGAGCGCGACGATGAGCGCGAAGTGGGCCGGGTTGGCGCCGATGCCGATGGCGATCTTCACCGCCAGGGGCACGAGCAGCACCGTCGCCCCCACGTTGGATATCACCAGGGTGAAGAACGTGGCGAGCACGGCGACGGTCGCCTGCACGCCCCACACGGGCAGCCCGCCCACGTGGTTCAGCGTCTGCTGGGCGAGCCAGGCCGCCGTGCCCGTGGTCTCCATGGCGAGGCCGAGCGGTATGAGGCTCGCGAGCAGGAACACCGTCGGCCAGCTCACCGAGCGGTACGCCTCGTCCATGGTCAGCACGCCGCTGGCGATCATGCCCACCGCCCCCACCATGAGCGCGAAGGACAGGCGCACGTCGGCGAAGAGCACGAGCCCGAGCGAGAGCAGGAAGAAGGCGAGCGCGTGCCACACCTTGTGGGGGCGCATGAGCGCACGCGGGTAGTCGGTCACCACCACGAAGTTGCGGTTGCTCGCGAGCTGGTGGAGATCGTCCCAGCGGCTGTGCAGCACCAGCGTATCCCCGGGCTTGAGCGAGACCGACCGCAGGTCGTCCTGCTGGGTCTCCTCGCCGCGCTGCACCGCCAGCACGCTCACGCCCCAGCGCTTGCGCATCTGAAGCTCGCCGATGGTCTTGCCCACGACGTTGGCATCGGGCGGGATGACCACGGCGGAGATGCCCGCGCGCGAGGGGTTCAGCACGTCGACGAAGGCTTCCATGTCCTTGCGGAACACCAGCTTGTTGCGCCGGGTGAAGTTGCGGATCTCCTCCTGCTCGCCCATGAGGGCGAACACCGTGCCCACGAAGATCTGCTCGTCGCGCGGCGGCGCGATGCGCACCCGGTCCCCGTTGCGGATGCCCAGGATGAAGGGCACCCCGCCCTGCGCCTCGACCTGGCCGATGGTGTTGCCCGCGAGCGGGCTCTGGAGGGTGACGACGGCCTCGAAGATGTCGCCCTGGATGCCGTACACGGTGCGGAAGTGCCGGGCGGTGCCGCCCGGATCGGGGGTCGTGCCCTTGCCCGTCGGCAGCACGTAGGGTCCGGCGAGGGCGAAGTAGGCGATCCCGGCCACCACCAGCGCGATGCCCACCGGCGCCACGTCGAAGAGCTGGAAGCTCTGCATGGGCGCCACGCCCGCGGGCAGGGAGGTGTTGGCGTGGCGGATGAGATCGTTCAGCAGAATGAGCGGGCTCGACCCCACCATGGTCACGGTGCCGCCCAGGATGGCGCAGAAGGCCACCGGCATGAGCAGGCGCGAGAGCGGGATGCCGGTGCGCGAGGAGATGCGGCTCGCCACCGGCAGAAACAGCGCCGCAGCCCCGACGTTCTGCACGAAGCTCGACACCAGGCTCACGGCGGCGGCGATCACCGCCACGACCCGGTTTTCGGTGCTGCCGCTGAGGCGCAGGATGTAGCCGGCCACCTGCTCCATGATCCCGGTGCGGTCGAGCCCGGCGCCGATGATCATGACGGCGATGATGGCGATGACCGCGTTGCTCGAGAAGCCGTCGAAGAGATGCTCGGGCGGCACCAGCCCGCCCAGCCCGAGGAGCACCATGGTGATGATGGCGGCCACGTCGATGCGGACGACGTTGAACAGAAGCAGGTAGATGAGGAAAAGCAGGATCGCGATGACCAACCCCATCTCGTTGGTCATGTGTATCGGTTCGAGCAAAGGGTCACCCGCTCCTGGAAACGTCCGCGCTCGCCTCGCGGCGCGATGGCCTCCCACCCTCGCGCGTTTGCCGCGGGCGGCCGGTGCGCGGGACCGTCAAGGCGTTCGGCTGCGGATTCTCAATTGTAGTCGGCCGCAGCATAGCCGAACTTTATTCCCAGCCGCGAGCGCCGGGAACGAGGCTGGCGTCAGCAGGCGGCGGTGCGCCTGGCGCGCGGGCGCGCCGGGGGCAGCGGCTCGAAGCGCCGCGCCTCCAGCGACCACGCCCGGCCTTCGATGCGCAGGATCACCAGCGACGGACCGCCGTAGGTGCGGGCGCGCCCGGCGGCGCCGGGGTTCACCACCCAGGGCACCTCGGCCTGATCGCAGCACAGGCGGTGGGAGTGGCCGTAGACCACGGCCCGCGCATCCGGATACGCGGCGCGCAAGCGTGCATGGCGGCGCCGCGCCGGGAGCACCCGGTCCCCGTGCACCACCACCAGAACCCCGCCCGGGAGCGTCACCGCCAGCTCCGCGGGCAGGGCCGCGAGCACGGGCCGCTCGGCGCGCGGCCACTTGCCGGCAGTATCGTTGTTCCCCTTGACCGCGTGCACCGCGCCGCGCGGGCGCAACGCGTCGAGCACCGCGGCCCCGCCCACGTCCCCCGCGTGCACGGCGAGATCGCATGCGCGGACCTCGGCCGCCACCCGCTCGTCGAGATAGCCGTGGGTGTCGGAGACGAGGGCCACGGTGAGGGCCGCGGCGGCGTCGAGGGGCGCGGCGCGGGCTGCCGGTGGACGTCGCGTCACGGGTGGGGTCGGGATGCGTATATTCTGATCAGGTTGGCAGATTCAACTTCGCGCGGAGCGAAATCAACGACTAGAATTCTACTGGATCGACACAGGCTGCTCCCGCGTGGTCATATTCCCTGCCCCACGAAAAGGACCCTGATGGCCAGACGCTCGACTCAGCGCGACTCGGCGCGCGGCGCGGCTACATCGGGTGAGACTACCCACCGGGTCGATCCGGCCAGCAGCCTGCTGGCCCTGAACGCCGTTCGCGACGGCGTGATCATCACCGACCCCGAAGGCGGCATCGTCTACATGAACCCGGCGGCCGAGCAGCTGACCGGGTGGCCGGCCGGCGAGGCCCTTACCCTTCATTTGGATGAAATCCTGGCGCTCATCGACGAGAAGTCCCGCGAGCGCATCGCCGACCCCGTGCATCGCTGTGTGCGCCGCGGCGAGGCGCTGGAGATGCCCTCGCGCACGCTGCTCCTGCACCGCCAGAGCCAGAAGGAGTTCTCGGTGGAGGTGACCGTCTCGCCGGTGCGCACCAACGGCACGCACGTGAGCGGCCTGGTGGCCACGGTGCGCGACGTGACCGAGCTGCGCGGGCTGAGCCGGCTGATGATGTTCCAGGCCACGCACGATCCGCTCACCGGGCTGCTGAACCGGCGCGAGTTCGAGGCGCGCCTGCGCGCGCGCCTCGATTCGGCGCGCAGCACCGGCCAGACCCACGCCCTGTGCTATCTGGACATCGATCAGTTCAACGTCATCAACAACGTGGGCGGGCCGCCGGCGGGCGACCAGCTCCTGCGCCAGGTGGCCGAGCAGGTGGCGCCGCGGCTGCGCAAGATCGACAGCTTCGCGCGCATCGAGAGCGATCGCTTCGCGGTGCTGCTCGAGAACTGCAACCTCGAGACCGCGCGCAGCATCGCGGAGGGGCTGCGCGAGGCGTTTCGCGAGATCGGCTTTCCCTGGGACGAGCGCCTGTTCGAGGTGAGCGTGAGCATCGGCGTGATCCCCATCACCGCCGACAGCGGCAACACCGCGGACGTGATGAGCGCGGCGGCCTCGGCCTGCGCCGCGGCCAAGGGGCGCGGCGGCAACCGGGTCCAGGTGTATCGCATCGACGATACGGCCATCGAGCGCCAGCGCAACCTGGTGCGCTGGATGCGCCAGGTGCAGCAGGCCATCGAGCTCGGGCGCTTCCAGCTTCTGGCCCACGAGATCCGACCCATCAACCCGCGCTACGCGGGGGAGCGTCATGCGGAGCTGCTGGTGCGCATGCTCGACGACCGCGGCGAGATCGTGGAGCCCCACGCCTTCCTCGCGGCCGCCGAGACCTACACCCTGATGCCCTCCGTGGACCGCTGGGTGGTGCGCAAGGCCTTCGAGTCGCTCGAGCACCGCGCCGAAGCGGTGGCCGATCTCGCGACCTGCGCCGTGAACCTCTCCGGACAGTCGCTCTCCGACCCGGAGTTTCTCGACTACGTGGTGGAGCACCTCAGGCAGTCGCGCGTCGACCCCGAGCGCATCTGCTTCGAGATCACCGAGACCGCGGTCATCGCCGATCTCGACAGCGCCCGCCACTTCATCTCGGTGCTGAACGACATGGGCTGCCAGTTCTCCCTCGACGACTTCGGCAGCGGCCTGAGCTCCTTCGGCTATCTGCGGGACCTGCCGGTCGACTATCTGAAGATCGACGGCAGCTTCGTGCGCGGGATGGCCGACGATCCCACCGACCGGGCCATGGTGGAATCGATCAACCAGATCGGCCACGTGCTCGGCATGCGCACCATCGCCGAGTACGTGCAGGACGAGCGCACGCTCGACCTGCTCAAGCAGATCGGCGTCGATTTCGCCCAGGGCTCCATCATCCAGACGCCCCAGCCGGTGTAGGCTCCCGGGGCACCGCTCCCGGCCAGGGCCGCCACCTTGCGCGTGGGAGTGGTTTTACGATCATCGCGTCCAGCGCGGCGGGTGGAGCACGAAGCTCGCGGCGACGAGCAGCCCGAACAGCGTGTGCACCACGGTGAATACCCACGCGGGCGCGTCGTAGAACAGCAGCCGGTGGGTCCAGTACCCGATGAAGCTGCTCTCGTAGACCGCGATCCCCGCCAGGGTGCGCAGGTGCTTCTCGAGCGCCGTCAGCGGACACACCACCCCGAACCAGGCCTCGAGCACCACGAACCCGATGGCGGCCAGGTGGGCGAGGCGGAACACGGGGTTTCGGGTCCAGGACCAGCCGCGCGCCCACCCTGCCAGGATGGCGACCTGCCCGCCGATCACGAAGAGCACGAACCCGGCGTGGACCACCACCACGAGATCGGCGAGGAGCGCGTAGGCGGACACGGTGTCGGGCTCCGGTTACGAAGCGCAATCCCCAGGCGAAGCCCGCCGCGCGCCCCGGCTCCTTGCCCGCGGGTCGGGTTGCCGCTCCCGACCCTGCGTGGCACAATCGCGCGCCCTCGCCGGCTCCCCGGCCTTGCCCGCCGGGGCGATGTCGCAGCGGCGCTCGAGCGCGGCGCATCGTGGAAGGCGGCAGCGCTCGCGTTGATGCGAATTTAGTGCGCTTGGGGCGCACCATCGCCGAGGAGCCGGGAACCGATGAAAATCCTCTTTGCCGACAAATTCCAGGAGCAGTACCTCGAGAAGATCGAGGCTCTCGGCCACGAGTGCGTGCTGAAGCCCGAGCTCAAGGGCGGCGATCTGCCGGCGGAGATTGCGGGCCACGACGCCCTGATTGTACGCAGCACGCTGGTGACGAGCGACACCATCGAGGCCTCGGACCGCCTGGCTCTGATCATCCGCGCGGGTGCGGGCACCAACACCATCGACAAGCAGGCGGCGGCCGACCGCGGCATCTGCGTGTGCAACGTCCCCGGCAAGAACGCCATCGCCGTGGCCGAGCTCACGCTCGGGCTGATCCTCGCGGTCGATCGCCACATCCCCGACAACGTCATCGATCTGCGCCAGGGCCAGTGGAACAAGAAGCGCTACTCCGAGGCCCGGGGTCTGTACGGGCGCCGCATCGGCGTCGTGGGGGTCGGCGAGATCGGGCTCGCGGTCGCCGAGCGCGCGCACGCCTTCGGCCTCAAGGTGCACGTGCTGCGCAAGTCCGAGCGGCGCCCGCAGGCCGAGGCCCGGCTCGCGGCCATCAACGCCGTGCAGATCGAGAGCCTGGAGCAGCTCGCCGAGGCCTGCGACATCCTCACCTTCCACGTGCCGGCGAGCGCCGACACCCGCGGGCTCATCGGCCGCGACCTGCTCGCCCACGTCAGGCCGGGCGCCACCATCATCAACACCGCGCGCGGGGAGATCGTGGACGACGACGCGCTCATCGAGGCCATGGACCAGAAGGGCATCCGCGCGGGCCTCGACGTGTACAGCGACGAGCCCTCGGGCGGACAGGCCGAGTTCCACGGCGCGCTCGCGCAGCACCCGAACGTGTACGGCACGCACCACATCGGCGCGTCCACCGAGCAGGCGCAGAACGCCATCGCCGCGCAGGTCGTGCGCATCCTGGAGGCGTTCGACGCGGGCACGGTGCTCCACTGCGTGAACCTGGAGACCCAGGCGCTGGGCACATTCACGCTCTCGGTGCGCCACTATGACCGGGTGGGCGTGCTGGCCCAGGTGTTCGACGTGCTGCGCGCCGCGCACATCAACGTCGAGCAGATGCAGAACCAGATCTTTGCGGGCGGGCGCGCGGCGTGCGCCACCATGCAGGTGAGCGGCGACGTCACGCCGGCCATCGCGTCCCAGCTCGAAGCCATCGCGGACGTGATCAGCCTGTCGGTCACGGAGCGCAGGAACAGCTGACGTTCAGGCGGGGCGGGGAGCCCCTTGCGAAGGGTGACTGGCGGAGCGCGCAGCCTCGGAGCCCCGAGTAAGGCCCGCCGCCCCGCGCAAGGCCGGAGGCTTCTGAATCATCAGGCATGAGAATGCCCCTTCTTGGAGAGAGGAGAAGATGAGCAACCGCGTGTACAACTTCTGCGCCGGACCCTGCACCCTGCCCCTCGAGGTGCTCGAGGAGGTACAGCGCGAGCTGGTCGACTACCAGGGCACGGGCATGTCTCTCATCGAGATGAGTCACCGTGCACCCGAGTACGACGCCGTGCACAAGGAGGCCATACGCCTCGCGCTGGAGGTGTACGAGGCCCCGCAGGAGTTCAGCGTGCTCTTCCTCCAGGGCGGCGCGCACCTGCAGTTCGCCATGCTGCCCATGAATCTGCTGCACACGGGGCAAAGGGGCGCATACGTCAACTCGGGACACTGGGCCGCGGCAGCCCTGCGCGACGCCGCTCGCCACGGCGACGTCTACACCGCCTGGGACGGCGAGGCGCACGGCTACGCGCGCATGCCCGCGCCCGGGGAGATCGCGCTCGAGGGCGACACGCGCTTCCTCCACATCACCTCCAACGAGACCATCGGCGGCATCCGCATGACGCGCTGGCCCGACGTCGACGTGCCCCTGGTGGCCGACATGTCCTCGGATCTGATGTCCCGCCCCATCCCCTGGGAGCGCTTCGACCTCGTGTACGGCGGCGTGCAGAAGAATCTGGGCCCGGCGGGCGCGGCCATGGTGTTCGTGCGCAAGTCGATTCTCGAGGGCACCAACCGCGAGCTCGCCTCCTACCTGCGCTACGACGTGCACCACGACAAGGAGTCGCTGCACAACACTCCGCCCGTGTTCGTCATCTACGTCATCGGCAAGGTGCTCAATTGGATGCAGCGCAAGGGCGGGCTGCGCGCCGTCGAGCGCGAAGCGGAGGCCAAGGCGGGGCTCATCTACGAGGCCATCGACGAGAGCGACGGCTACTACCGCAGCCCCGTCGCGCGCGAGGACCGCTCGCTCATGAACGTCGTGTTCCGCCTGCCGAGCGAGGCGCTCGAGTCGAAGTTCCTGGCCGAGACCAAGGCCCGCGGCATGGTCAGCCTCAAGGGCCATCGCAGCGTCGGCGGCTGCCGCGCGAGCCTCTACAACGCCATGCCCCGGGAGGGCGCGGCGGCGCTCGCCGAGTTCATGCAAGAGTTCCGCCGCAGCAACGGCTGATCCCCAGCGCCACCCGCGGCCCGTCATCACGCGCTGGAGCCCGACCGCATGCCGGCGCCGACGCGCACGAGACCATGCCGCCCAAGTCGACGTGGTTCGATCCCAAGGTGCGCTCGGGGCCGTTCGTGCGCCTGCGCTGACGCCCGCGGCAGTCTTTCGTTCGCGAGCAAGCTCGCTCCTGCGCGGCTCCGAAACGAACCACCGTAGGGCGGGATGGAGCGTAGCGTAATCCCGCCGGACACGCCGCGATGCAACCCCCCCGGGCGAATCTATCCACCCTGCCTCCCGGCTGCTGTATGCTGAGCGCCACCGGAGCGAGGAGGACAGAATTCATGAGCGTACGCATCGAGAAGGACGGAGCGGTGTGGACGGTGATCCACGATCGCCCCGCGGCGCGCAACGCGATGGATCCCGAGAGCGCGGATGCGCTGGTGGAGGCGTTTCTCGCCTTCGACGACGATCGCGAGGCCAGCGTGGCCGTGCTGTGGGGCGCGGGCGGCGCCTTCTGCGCGGGGTGGGATCTGAAGTACGTGTCCACTTTGGAGGGGCCGGATCGTCCCGTGGCGCACCTGGATTTCCCCGACGACGGAGCGGAGGGCAACCGCGACCTGCCGCGCGGGCCGCTGGGGCCCACGCGTCTGGCGCTGTCCAAGCCCACCATCGCGGCGGTGGCCGGGCCGGCCGTGGCCGGGGGCATGGAGCTCGCGCTGTGGTGCGACCTGCGCGTGATGGAGGAAGACGCCTACATCGGCGTGTATTGCCGGCGCTGGGGGATCCCGCTCATCGACGGCGGCACCGTCCGGCTGCCGCGCCTGGTCGGCCAGGGCCGCGCCCTGGAGATCATTCTCACCGGGCGCAAGGTTCCGGCCGAGGAGTGTCTGCGCATCGGCGCCTGCGAGAAAGTCGTCCCCAACGGGCACGCACGCGAGGCCGCCGAGGCCCTCGCCCGCGACATCGCACGCTTCCCGCAGGAGTGCGTGCGTGCGGACCGCCGCTCGGTGTACCTCCAGCACGGGCTGCCCGTGCGCGAGGCCATGCGCCGCGAGTGGTGGAACGGCCAGGAGTGTCTCACCCTCGAGGGCGTTGCCGGGGCGGGCCGCTTTGCCGGCGGCAAGGGCCGCCACGGGGACTACGAGGAGATCTACTGAGCGGGGACAGATCTGTTTTTGTGCGAAGCCTGTCAACCCGCATACCCCGGACCGAAAGATAGATCTGTCCCCTAGAGCCATGCAGGCCAGCAGCCTCGTTCTCTACAAGTCGCGGCCGGCGCGCGTCGTCAAGACCAGCGACAAGCTCGAGATCGAGCTCGAGGACGGCAACACGCGGCGCGTGCGCCCCAAGGACGTGGCGCTGCTGCACCCGGGGCCGGTGGGCAGTCTCGCGGGGCTCAGCGCGCGGGAGGCCGAGGTGGAGTCGGCGTGGGAGCTGCTCGCGGGCTCCACCACCACCCTCGCCGAGCTGGCGGAGCTGGCGTTCGGCGAGTACACCCCCGAGAGTGCGTGGTCGGCGTGGCAGCTCGTGGCGGAGGGCCTTTACTTCAGCGGCACGCCCGAGCAGATCAGCGCGCGCTCGGCCGAGGACATCGCCGCCGAGCGCGCCGAGCGCGATGCGCGGGCCGCGGAGGCCGAGGCCTGGGCCGGCTTCCTGGAGCGGCTCCGGCAGGGCGAGCTGCAGCCCGCCGACAGCGGGCGCCTGGGTGATGTGGAGGCGCTCGCGCGCGGGCAAACGAGCACCAGCCGCGTGCTGCGCGCGCTCGGCCAGCGCGAGACGCCCGAGAAGGCGCACGCGCTGCTGCTCCGGATCGGACACTGGGACGAGCGCGTGAACCCGCACCCGGCTCGCGTGGGCGTGGCGACGCGAGCCCCCGCGCTCGATCTCCCGCCGCTGCCCGAGGAGCGGCGCACCGATCTCACCCATCTCCGCGCCTTCGCCATCGACGATGAGGACAATACCGATCCCGACGACGCCGTCAGCGTGGACGGCGATCGGCTCTGGGTGCACGTGGCCGACGTCGCCGCCCTGGTGGCGCCCGACAGCGCCCTGGACGTGGAGGCCCGCGGCCGCGGCGCCACGCTCTATCTGCCCGAGCGAACGGTGCCCATGCTGCCGCCGGCGGCGGTGGAGCGCCTCGGTCTGGGCCTGGCCGATCCGTCCCCCGCCCTCTCCTTCGCCTTTACGCTGAAGGACGGCGTGATCTCCGATATCGACGTCACGAGGAGCTGGGTGCGCGTGACCCGCCTGAGCTACGAGCGCGCCCAATCCATGCTCTCGGAGCCGCCGCTCGCGACCCTGCGCGCCTTCGCCCACGACTTCCGCGAGCGGCGGCGGGCGCGCGGCGCGGTCTTCATCGAGCTGCCCGAGGCCAAGATCCGCGTGCACCAGGACGAGATCGCCATCCGGCCCCTGCCCCGGCTGGAGAGCCGTACCCTGGTCACCGAATGCATGCTCATGGCGGGTGAGGCGGCGGCACGCTTCGCCATCGACAACGAGATCGCGTTTCCCTTCAGCACCCAGCCCCCGCCCGAGGTCTCCACGCAGCCCGCCGATCCGGCCGCCATGTTCGCCCAGCGCAAGCACCTGCGCGCGAGCGAGATGAAGAGCACGCCGGAGCCCCACGCCGGGCTCGGCCTCGAGCTCTACGCGCAGGTGACCAGCCCTCTGCGCCGCTACCTCGATCTCATCACCCACCAGCAGCTGCGCGCCAAGCTCTGCGGGCGTCCGGCGCTGCCGGGACCGGACGTTCTCACCCGCATCGGCGCCGCGCAGGCGGTGACGGGATCGGTGCGCCGCGCCGAGCGCCTCTCCAACCGCCACTGGACCCTGGCCTACCTGAAGCGCCATCCGGAGTGGACGGGCACCGGCATCGTAGTGGAGCGCCGCGGCCAGCGCGCGACGGTGCTCGTTCCCGACCTCGCCCTGGAAACGGAGGTCCACGCCGCGGCGGACACGGCGCTCAATGCGGAGATCGGGCTGCGCGTGGCCAAGATCGATCTGGCCGCGCTCGCGGC
>CAZPFD010000091.1:0-3912 GCA_964585725.1 uncultured Ectothiorhodospiraceae bacterium
GGCGGCGGCGAGCAAAACGCGCATGCTGGCCGCGTTCATGCTGAAAATCAACCGGGCAGTGGCGAGCGGTGGAGGGTCATGGCGCCGGGGCGTTGTGTGGTCGTGGGCGCGGGCCCCCGGGGCACGCGCCCGGGTCCCCGCGCGGTAGCGCTTGTTGGACAATGTCGGACTCCCCGGGTACGTTGGACGCCGCGCCGCTCGGGGCGCCCTTCGCTTATTTACCTCGTGAACGACTCGACCCGCCAGAGCGGCCCGCCCGCGGGCGCCCGGGGCGCGGTGCATGCCGGCGCCGACGAGCTGCCGCGCGCGGGTTTCGTGCTGCTGGCCGCGCTGGCCGTCTTCTGGGGCAGCAACTGGCCGGCCATGAAGATCGCGCTGGCCGAGGTCCCGGTGTGGACCTTCCGCAGCGTGTGCCTGCTCGCCGGCGGGGCGGGGATCCTCCTCATCGCGCGCGCCGTGGGCCACAGCGTGCGCGTTCCCGCCTCGGAGGTGCCGCCGCTGCTGCTGTGCGCCGCCCTGAACGTGGTCGGGTGGCACCTGTTCTCGGCCTACGGGGTGAGCCTGATGCCGGCCGGGCGCGCGGCCATCATCGCGTTCACGATGCCGGCCTGGGCGGCGTTGTTGGGATCCGCGGTGCTGGGGGAGCGGCTGACCGCCTACAAGGTCCTCGGGCTGATCCTGGGGCTGGCGGGGCTGGCCGTGCTCATCGGGCCCGACATCGCCGCCGTCGGTGCGGCGCCCCTGGGCGCGGTGTTCATGCTCGGCGCCGCCATCTCGTGGGCTGCCGGCACGGTGCTCATGAAGCGCTTCCCGTGGAATATTCCGACGGCGGCGCTCGCGGGCTGGCAGATCCTGGCGGGCGCGGTGCCGGTGACCCTCGGCGCCTTGCTCCTGGACGGGGTGCCCGACCCCGGTGCGTTCAGCACCCGGGCGCTGCTGGCGACGGCGTACGTCGTGGTCGTGCCCACCATCTTCTGCCACTGGGCATGGTTCACCGTGGTGCGCCTGTTCCCCGCCGGCATCGCCGCCATGGGTACCCTGGCGATTCCGGTGGTCGGGGTTTTTATGAGTGCATTTATTCTCGGTGAATCAGTAGGATGGACAGAATTTCTCGCGTTATTTCTCATTCTCTCCTCGTTGTCGGTCGTGCTCGTGCTGCCTGCCTTCAAGGCCCGCTGACAGAGATCGGAGTGGCTCGGGTTGGCGTGCCAGCCATGCCGGTGCGAGCGGCGCCGTCCCAAGGTCTGACCCCGGTGTGCAGTATGCTTGGTGCTTTCGTGCGCGCTGTGGGGAAGGGCGGCCGGTCACTTGCTGCGAATAACGGAACTTTCGGCGCCGGTGCAGGGAGCGCTGTACATGACCGGGGCCGCGGTGTGCTTCTCGGTCATGACGCTGCTCATCCGGCTCGCCTCCGCCGAGCTGAGCCCGGTGCAGATCGCGTTCTTCCGGAACCTCTTCGCGCTCGCGTTCATGCTCCCGTGGCTCGCGCGCGTGGGCGTCGCAGGGCTCAGGACGCAGCACCTGGGCCGCCACCTGGTGCGCGCCCTGATCGGTCTCGGCGGCATGCTGGCGTGGTTCACGGCCATCGCGCTGATGCCCCTGGCCCAGGCGGTGGCCCTCAACTTCACCGCGCCGCTGTTCGCCACCGCCGGCGCGGCGCTGTTTCTCGGCGAGAGAGTGGGGGTGCGGCGCTGGAGCGCCGCGGTGATCGGCTTTCTGGGCACGCTGGTCATCCTGCGTCCGGGGGTCGTCCCGATCACGCCCGTGGCCATGCTCCCCATCGGCGCCGCGGTGTGCATGGCCGCGGCGGTGCTGCTGGTCAAGTCCCTCTCGCGCCACGACCCCCCCGGCACCATCGTGCTCTTGATGAACCTGTTCCTGACGCCGCTCTCCCTGGTGCCGGCGCTCTTCGTGTGGCGCTGGCCGAGCGCACCGGCGCTGGCCTGGGTCATGGGCGTCGGCGCGCTCGCCGCCGCGGCCCACCTGCTCATGACCCGGGCGTACACGAAGGCCGACGCCTCGGCGGTGCTGCCCTTCGCGTACACGCGGCTGCCGCTGATCACGCTCTTCGCCTATCTCGCCTTCGCCGAGGTTCCCAGCCCCTGGTTCTGGCCCGGCGCCGCGATGATCGCGGGCGCCGCCATCTACATCACCCATCGCGAGGCCCGGATGGCGCGTCTGCGGCGCGCGCAGGCCGCCGCCGAGCGTAGTTGACGCGGCAGCGCCGGTGCGCTGTAGTCGGCGGCGGACCGGTTCCCGGGAGCGATGATGATCCCCTGCCAGCGGCATCTGTTCGACATTCCGCAGGAGGTCGCGTACTTCAACTGCGGCTACATGTCGCCGCTCCTGCGCAGCGTGCGCGAAGCCGGTGAGCGCGGGATGGCGTCCGAAGGTCGCCCCTGGGAGGTGCATCCCGAGCATTTCTTCACCCAATCCGAGGAGGCGCGAGGGCTCTTCGGCGCCCTGGTGGGTGCATCGGCGGACGAGGTAGCCATCGTCCCGTCGGTCAGCTACGGCATCGCGGTCGCCGCGGCCAATGTCGCCCTCGCGCGCGGCCAGCGCATCGTGGTGCTGGCCGAGCAGTTTCCCTCCAACCTGTACGCGTGGCGGGCGCTGGCGGCTGAGCGGGGCGCCGAGATGGCCGCCGTGGCGCGCCCCGCCGACGGAGACTGGACCGCGGCGGTGCTCGAGAGCCTCGACGAGCGCACGGCGGTGGCGGCGCTCCCGAATTGCCACTGGACGGACGGCGCACTCGTCGACCTGGTGCGCGTCGCTGAGCGCTGCCGCGAGCTCGGCGCGGCACTGGTGCTCGATCTGACCCAGTCCCTGGGCGCGCTGCCCTTCGATGTGGGCGCGGTGCGCCCCGACTTCGCAGTGTGCGCCGCCTACAAGTGGCTGCTCGGTCCCTACAGTCTGGGATTCATGTATGTGGCCCCGCACCGCCACGGCGGGCGGCCGCTGGAGCACAGCTGGATCACCCGCGCGGGCAGCGAGGACTTCGCCGGTCTGGTCAGCTACCGTGACGACTTCCAGCCGGGCGCGCGCCGCTTCGACGTGGGCGAGCGCAGCAACTTCACTCTGCTGCCCATGGCGATGGCGGCCCTGCGCCAGCTGCATGCCTGGGGAGTGCCCGAGATAGCCCGCACCCTGGGCGCGCTCACCGCCCGCATCGCCGAGAACGCGCGCGCGCTCGGGCTCACCGCCGGCGCGGATCATCTGCGCGCGCCGCATTTTCTCGGCCTTCGCTTCCCCGCGGGGGCACCGGACGCGCTGCCCGAACGCCTCGCGCGCGAGGGCGTCTCCGTGAGCGTGCGCGGCAGCGCCATGCGGGTCACGCCGCATCTGTGGATCAGCGAGCGCGACGTGGAGCGCCTGCTGGCGGTGCTCGCAGCGCTGCGTTGAGGGCGCATGGTCGACGCACTGCTGGCCTGGGATGTCCGGCTGTTCCTGTATCTGAACGGATCGCACGGCGACGTCCTGGACTCGGTCATGGCCGTCGTGACCAGCAAGTACACGTGGATTCCACTCTACCTGGCGCTCATCGCGGTGAGCATTCGCTGCTTCAGGCGGCGCGCCCCCATCGTGCTGCTGGCCGCGGTGCTGGCCGTGGGCGGCGCCGAGCTGGTCACGGGCGCGATCATGAAGCCGGCCTTCGAGCGCCTGCGCCCCTGTCACGACGCGTCGCTGCGCGAGCAGGTGCATCTGGTCATCGAGTGCGGCGGCCGCTACGGTTTCGCTTCCGGGCACGCGTCCGACAGCTTCGCCGCCGCCACGTTCTTCTCGCTGCTGCTGCGCCGCTTCAGTGCGCAAGCGCTGTGGCTTTTTGCGTGGGCTGCGCTGGTCTCGTACAGTCGCGTGTACGTTGGTGTTCACTATCCGTTGGACATCGCAGTGGGCGCGCTGGTGGGCGCG
>CAZPFD010000091.1:4012-13286 GCA_964585725.1 uncultured Ectothiorhodospiraceae bacterium
GTGGGCGCGCTGGTGGGCGCGGCCGTGGGGGCGTTGTGCTGGCTCGCGTTGCGCGGTCGGGCGATGTCGGGGGAGGGGTGATCGGTGTGGAATCTGCTGGCGGCGGCCGTGTTCTTTCTCGGCATACACTTGCTGGTTTCCGGGACGCGCCTGCGCGATGCGGTCACGGCCCGCATCGGTGAGCGCGCCTACATGGCGCTTTTCTCGTTCGTGTCACTGGCCGGGATCGTGTGGCTCGCGAGCGCCTACGGCGCGGCGCGCGCGGGCGGCTCCACGCCGCTGTGGGGGCAGCTCCACGCACTGATGCCCGTGGCGGTGGTGGTGATGTTCGTGGCCTTCGTGCTCATGGTGTTCGGGCTGCTCACGCCCAACCCGGCCACCGTCATGCAGCAGCATACCCTCGACGCCGAGGAGCCCGCCAAGGGCATGCTCCGCATCACCCGCCACCCCTTCCTCTGGGGCGCCTTCCTGTGGGCGGCGATGCATCTCGTGGTCAACGGCGATCTGGCGGCGCTGATCCTGTTCGGCACCTTCGTGCTGCTGACGCTGCTCGGGACCCGCTCCATCGATGCCAAGCGTAAGCGCGCTTTGGGCTACCGCTGGAACCGGTTCGCCGCGGTGACCTCGAGCGTGCCTTTCGTGGCCATCTTGAGCGGACGCAACCGCCTGAAGCTCGCCGAGCTCTCCTGGTGGAAGGCGCTGGTCGCCGTGCTCGCCTTCTTCGCCGTGTGGCACGGCCACGAGTGGCTGTTCGGCGCCAGCGCCATCCCGCCCGCCTGGCGCTGAGTCGAGGTCGTTGGCGTGCCCCGGAGCCCACCCGCTCGCGGTGCGCCTCGAGATCGCGTCGGGTAGCATGGCTCACCGGATGCCCAAGGTTCTGTCGGCAGGCGTGATCGTGGTGCGCGAGCTCGAGGGTGAGCCGCGCTACCTGCTGCTGCGCGCCTACCGTTACTGGGACTTCCCCAAGGGAGAGGTGGCGCGCGGCGAGGACCCCGTGCGCACCGCCGTGCGCGAGGTCGAGGAGGAGACGACGCTCTCCGGCCTCGTCTTCCGCTGGGGGTATGCGTATCGGGAGACGCCCCCCTACCGCGGCGGCAAGGTGGCCCGCTACTACCTGGCCGAGTCCCCGCGCGGCGAGGTGCGCCTGCCCGTGAGCCCCGAGCTCGGCCGTCCCGAGCATCACGAGTTCCGCTGGCTCGAGTACCGCGATGCACGCGCGCGCCTGGCCGAGCGCGTGCGGCCGATACTCGACTGGGCGCACGCTCTGGTGGAGGGCGGAAGCGACTCCGCAGGCGACAATCTGTAGTATGTGGGGACGGTTGGTACTACTCACGCGAGCCACGTAGCCATGTCCGACGCCCACCCCCGCAATCTGTTCCAGACCGTCCTCCACGATTGGCACGCCGGCCACGGCGCCAAGATGGTGGATTTCAGCGGATGGGACATGCCCGTGCAGTACCGCACCGGCATCATCCGCGAGCATCTCGCCGTGCGCCGGCACGCAGGCCTGTTCGACGTGTGCCACATGGGGCGCTTTCGGGTGCGCGGCAGCGGGGCGGAGGGGTTCCTGCGCTACACGCTGACCAACAGCGCGCGGCGGCTCGAGGCCGGGCAGGCGCAGTACACGTTCATCGCCAACGAGCGGGGCGGGGCGCTGGACGACGCCTACCTCTACAAGCTCGACGAGGAGGATTTCCTGCTGGTGGTGAACGCGGCCAACCGCGACAAGGACTGGGACTGGCTGCGCCGCCACCTTCGCAACGGGGCGGATCTTGTCGACGCCAGCGAGGAGCTCGGCATGATCTCGCTGCAGGGGCCGCACGCCTCGGCGATTCTGGAGCACGTGGTCCCGAAGCCGGCGCTGCCGGAGAACAAGCGCAACCGCCTGGCCGCGGCGCGCGTCGACGGCCACGACGTGGTGGTGGCGCGCACCGGGTACACGGGCGAGTCGGTGTGCTTCGAGATCTTCGCCGAGCGCGCGTTCACGCCGCCGCTGTGGGAGCGGCTGGTCGAGCACGGCGCGGTGCCCGCGGGCCTGGGCGCCCGCGATTCGCTGCGCCTGGAAGCCAGCCTGCCGCTCTACGGGCACGAGCTGGGCGAGGATCCGGAGGGCCGCGAGATCCCCATCTTCGCCAACAGCCTGGCGCTCTACGGGGTGCGCGCCCCCGACTCGCAGGAGTACATCGGGCGCGAGGCGCTCGAGCGCCAGCGCGCGGAGTTCGTGCGCATCCGCCGCGCCGAGCTGGATACGCCGCTCGATCAGCGCGTGCTGCGGCGCCTGGTGCAGCCCATCGCGGTGTTCGGCAGCCGGCGTCCGCTGCGCCAGGGGTTCAAGGTGCATCTGGAGGGCCGTCACGTGGGCTACGTGACCTCGGGGACCACGGTCCCCTACGCCCGCTTCTACGGCGAAGGCATCACCGCCGTGCCCTCCGAGGAGCACGACCTGCGGCCCATCGGGCTCGCCCTCATCGACTCCGACATCCGCTACCGAAGCGACCGCCCCGTGGTGCTGCAGGTGGCCGACGAGCGCGGCAACACCGTGGAGGCCGAGCTGGTGGAGCGAAACCTCTGGCCCACCGCGCCCTATGCGCGCACGTACACGGGCTTCAAGGCGCCGCGCCGCGAGGAGCGCGTGCCCCTGGCCGAGGTCGAGGAGCGCGCGGCGCGCCTCGCCAGGGAAGCGAAGCGCAACACGCGCTGGCGCCAGCGCGAGTGCATCAATCTGATCCCCTCGGAGCAGACCACGTCGCGCTACGTCAACCAGCTGTGCACCGCGGATCCCGCCGGACGCTACAACGAGCACAACCGCCTGGCCGCGCTCGGCCCGGATGCGCCCGACGTGCGCTACTACAAGGGCACCGCCTTCATCATGGACAAGGAGGAAGAGCTCAAGGCGGCGCTGTGCACGTTCTTCGACTGCACCCGGGTGGAGGCGCGGGTCATCAGCGGACAGATGGCCAACGACACCGTCTACGACGGGCTCAAGCAGTTCAAGAACCGGCATCGCCGGGGCGAGGCGCCCGAGCCCCTGAGCAGGGTGCTGGTGCACGATCTCAACAAAGGCGGCCATCTGAGCGCGCAGGTGGGCGGGGCGCTCAAGAACTACGTGGCCATCGACCCCGAGACCGAGCTGCCGGCGGTGGAGCGCTTCCCCATCCGCGAGGACAACCCGCATCGCGTGGATGTCGAGAAGACCAAGGCCATCATCGCCGAAACCCGCCCGGAGCTCATCGTCTTCGGGCGCAGCGTGATCATCCACCGCGAGCCGGTGCGCGAGATCGCCGAGTTCGTGCATCGCGAGTTCGGCGCCGACAACCCCCGGCGTCCCCTGATCATGTACGACGGCGCGCACGTGCTCGGGCTCCTGGGCCCGCACTACCAGTCGCCGCTGGCCGAGGGGGCGGACGTGATCACCGGCTCCACCCACAAGACCTTCTTCGGCCCCCAGCGCGGGGTCATCCTGAGCAATATGGATCCGGGCTCTCCCTTCGAGCCGCTGTGGCGCTACATCGAGGCGCGCGCCTTCCCGGGCCACGTGAGCAACCATCATCTGGGCACGCTGCTGGGCCTGCTCGGCGCGACCTACGAGATGCTGCGCTTCAAGGACGAGTACCCGCCGCAGGTGATCCGCAACGCCAGGGCCTTCGCGCGCGCCCTGCACGACGAGGGGCTGGTGGTGGAGGGCGACCCGGCCCTCGACTACACGGAGACCCACCAGGTGCTGCTGCGCGCGGGCCGCGCCCGGGGCGAGTTCGTCTCGAGCCTGTTCGAGCAGAACAACGTGATCACCAACCCGCAGGCGTTCGCCGACGACCTCAGCTTCGCCGCCTCGAGCGGCGTGCGCATGGGCTCGCAGGAGATGACCCGCTACGGCATGAAGGAGGAGGACTTCCGGGGACTGGCGGCGCTGCTCGCGGAGATGATCCGCGAGGGCGGCGAGCGCCGGGAGGGCTACTGGAAGTCGCGGGTGAAGAAGCTCCGCGCCGACTTCACCGCCATGCGGTATTGCTTCTGACCTCTGTGCGAGCCTCTGTGCCCTCTGTGGTTGATCTTTAGAAACAAAAAGCGGGGCCTGAGGCCCCGCTGTCGCCGTCGGTGAGCTCGATGATCGGGCTCAGCCGCGCACCTCGATGCGGCGCGGCTTCACGGCTTCCTCCTTGGGGATCACGATCTCCAGCACGCCGTTGGTGCAGGCGGCCGAGATGTGCTCGGCGTCGGCGCCGGCCGGCAGCGCGAAACGCCGGTAGAAGGCGCCGAACAGGCGCTCGCTGCGCCGGTACCCTTCACGCTGCCCGTCCTGCGCCAGCTTGCGCTCGCCCTTGATGGTGAGGATGCCGTTCTCCATCGTGATGTCGATATCCTCGCGGCTGACGCCGGGTACGTCGGCGCTGATCACGAAGCGATCCGCCTCTTCCTTCACGTCCACCGCCGGCGTCCAGTGGCTGGTCACCACGCTGGACCCGTCGCCGTCCTCGAAGGGCCAGCGTACGCCCCGGCTGAAGAGCCGGTTGACGTCCTGGTTGAACCTCTGAAGCGTGTTCCAGGGCTCGTAAGGCATGACGTTCATCTTCTTCTCACCTCCGTTCGCAGAGCCTTAACATGAATCTGTCTGGCTCTATGTAATGGGGGCCGGGCGCTCGAATTCAAGACCCTCCGCCGGGCTGCCCTCGGGTTTGGCGCTCGCGGGTCGCCGTGCCCCCGGAGCCGGCGCGGTGGCGTTCGCGTTTGGCCGCGTAGAGCGCGCGGTCCGCGCGGGCGATCAGATCCGCGCCGGTATCGCCCTCGTTGAGGGTGGCCGTCCCGAGGCTGACGCTGACGCTCGACACGGAGCCGTCCACCTCCAATCGCAGCCCGTCCACCTCGTGCGCGATGTGGCGCGCCACCACGCCCGCCCCGCGCCGGCTCGTGTTGGCGAGCAGCAGGACGAACTCGTCGCCCCCGTAGCGCGCGAGAACGTCGGTCTTGCGCCGGCAGCCCGCGACCGCCGTCGCCACCGCCCGGATGGCAGCATCGCCCACGCGGTGCCCGTGCCGGTCGTTGATCTGCTTGAGGCCGTCCACGTCCAGGATGATGAGCGAGAAGGGCGTGCCGTGGCGGCGCGCGAGGCCGATCTCCCGCCGCAGCGCCCCCTCGAGAAAGCTCCGGTTGTAGACGCCGGTGAGCGGGTCGGTGAGCGCCGCCTCGAGGGCGTCGCGGTAGCGCAGCGCGTTGCGCAACGGATAGACCAGTCCGCCCAGGAGCTCCTCGAAGGCCGCGAGCTCGACCTGCGTGAAGGGCCGTCCCCGCAGCAGCATGAGCTCACCGAGATCACGCTTCTCGACGCTCAACCGATAGGTGCATGAATATCTGGCTCTGCGGCCGACGACGACGCTGAGCGCGCGCCGCTCGTGGGCGTAGATGAGGCCGCTGTGCGGCACGCGATGGGCCGCCTCGCGCGAGAACAGCCGCAGCAGCGGCTCCAGCTCCAGGGTGCTCTGGAGCACCGCCGCCAGCTTGAGCGCACGGGGAGCCCCGGCGCCCCGCGGGTCGTCGAGGGCCGCCGAGAGCGCGTCGGGCGCCGGGAAGTCGAGCTCCCTGGGCGGCCCGGAGAGTGCGGAGGGCGGGCACATAGGTCAACGCCAAGGCGGTTGCGACCGCCGCGACGAGAGGAAAAATTCCAGTATAGTCAACCAGATGGGACGCGATCAGGCAAGTTTTCTAGGAACCGGAAGCGTCGCCGCTCAGCCTCCCAGCAGGCGCACGAAGAACGGGAGCCAGCTCACGAGCAGCAGCGCGAGCACCAGGATCTCCCCGCGCAGGACGGCGCGGTAGCGCGCCCGCTCGGGGCCGTGGTGGTCCACCATGAAGACCCATGTCATGAGCATGTCCAGGGCCAGCACGAAGAACAGCATCACCGCCAGGGTGGGGGCGATGAGCGTGGGATACATGCGCCAGCCCGAGTACGCCGTCGCGCCGCCTGCGAAGGGCGCGGTGGCGGCGACGGCGAGCACGGCCGCGAACAGCACCGTGCGCAGGGCCCCGATGTCGCGCAGGAATCGCGGGAGTCCTTGCATGAGGGCTCGCGGTCAGGGCTCCGCGAGGCGGGGGCCGAGGACCCGGGCGACGTCCGCGGGCGCCTCCATGTGCAGATGATGCCCGCCGGGGACATCCACCATCTCCAGGCGCGCCACCCGTCGGCAGCGCTCTTCGAGGGTTCGGCGCGCGTGCAGGGTCCCGCCGTCGGCGCGGATGAGCAGCGTGGGCGCCTCGATGCAGCGCAAGACCGCCTGCACCTGCTCTTCGCTGAGATAGGCCGGGGATGGAACCGTGAGCCGGGGGTCGCTGCGCCAGGTGACACCGCCCGGCGCACGCCGCGTGCCGCGCGCGGCCAGAACCATGGCGGCTGCAAAGGTGACGCCCTGCCCGGCAGCGGCGCGCGCGCGCGCGGCTTCCTCCACACCGGCGTACACGGGTAGCCGCTTGTCGCGAAGTCGCTGGCGCTCGCGCAGCGAGCGCGCGAGCTGGGCCGCGGTGTCGGCGGGTGCCGTGGTGAGCGGGCCGAGTCCCTCGATGAGCGCCAGGCGGCTCACGCGCTCGGGCACGACCGCAGCCACGAAGCTGGCGATGGCGGCGCCCAGGGAGTGTCCGAGCAGAGCGAAGCGCTCCCACCCCAGCGCGTCCGCCGCCGCCACCACATCGGCGATGAAATCCACGAAGTGATACAGCGCGCCCGGGGGCCGGTGCTGGGAGCGCCCGTGGCCGGGCAGATCCAGGGCGATCAACCGGATCCCCGGCAGCAAGGGCGCCAGCGGCGCAAAGCTGGCGGCGTTGTCCAGCCAGCCGTGCAGGGCGAGCACCGGCGCCGCGTCCGGCTGCCCCCAGGCCTGCGCGGCCAGGCGCAGATCGGGGGTGACGAGATCGAGCTCCTGGGGTTCGCCCGCGGGGCGGCTCATTCCGGAGACGTCCGCCCGGTGGCGTTCAGCAATTCGAGGGTCCGGGCGTGGAGGACGGGATCTCCGGAGGCCACGATGCGCGTGGCGCCGAGGGAGAGATGCACGCTTCGCCCTTCCCAGTCGGTGAGGACGCCGCCGGCGCCGGCGACCACCGGTGCGTGGGCGAGGTAGTCGTAGGGCGCGAGGTCCGCCTCCACCACGAGATCCACCCAGCCGGCGGCGAGCAGACCGTACCCGTAGCCGTCGGTGCCGTAGCGCACGCCGCTCACTCGCTGGGCGATTCGCGCGAAAGCGGCGGCGTCCGCGCCCCGGAACATGGCCGGCGTGGTGGCGCAGAGATATGCGCGGGCCACGTCCGGACAGCGCCGGGCGTGCACCGCGCGCCCGTTGAGGGTGGTGGGCCAGCCCGTCGCGCCCACCCAGCGCTCGCCGGTCACGGGCTGGTCGATGACGCCGAGCAGCGGCCATCCCCGCCGGGTGAGCGTCACCAGCGTGGTGTACAGGGGAATGCCGCAGATGAAGGCGTGGGTGCCGTCGATGGGATCGAGCACCCACACGTACTCGGCATCCGGGCGCTGCGCGCCGAACTCCTCGCCGACGATGCCGTGCTCGGGGCATTCGGCGCCGATCAGACCGCGCATGGCCGATTCGGCCTCGCGGTCGGCGGCGGTGCAAGGGCTCGCATCCGCCTTGTGCTCGACACTCACCCCCGTGCGGTAGTGCTTGCGCGTGATGGCGCCCGCGACGTCCGCGGTGCGCGCCGCCAGCTCGAGCAGCTCCCTGGGACAGGGCTCCGACATCGTGTGTCTGCGCGCTGGCGCCCGGCGGACGCGCGCCTCAGCGGATCACGATGAACAGGCGTGCGCCGCCGCGCGCGACGTTGAGCGCGATGGCGCGGTTCCCGGTCGCCGCCTCGCGCAGCGCCTCCTTGAGCTGCGCCACCGACGTGGTCTCCTCGCGGTTGACCGAGAGGATCACGTCGCCTTCGCGCAGACCGGCCCGCCACGCCGGGCTGCCGCGCTCGACTTCGGCGACCTCCACGCCCTCGATCTGGCCGTACAAGGGATTGCCCGGCTTGATGTCGCGGAACACGGCGCCGGAGAGCTGGCGGCTCGCCTCCTCGCCGGCCACGCGCTCGGGCTGCACCTCGCCGATGCGCACGGTGACGTCCTTGCGCTCGCCGTTGCGCATGACGGTGAGCTTTACGGTCTCCCCGATGGGCGTGAGGCCGATCTGGTTGCGCAGGTCGGCGGCGCTGTCCACAGCGCGCTCGTTGACCGAGACCACCAGATCGCCGGCCTGGATCCCGGCGCGCTCCGCCGGGGAGCCTTCCTCGACCTGGGTGACCACGGCGCCACTGGGGCGGTCGATGCCCAGGGCGCCGGCCAGATCGGGGGTCAGATCCTGGACCAGCACGCCCAGGCGCCCGCGCCGTACCTCGCCGTAGCGGACCAGCTGCTCCACCACCGCCCGCGCCATGTTGCTGGGCACTGCGAAGCCGATGCCCACGTTGCCGCCCGCGGGTCCGATGATGGCGGTGTTGATGCCGATGAGCTCTCCCTTGAGGTTGACCAGGGCGCCGCCGGAGTTGCCCGGGTTGATGGAGGCGTCGGTCTGGATGAAATCCTCGTAGCCTTCGATGCGCAGGCCGCTGCGGCCCAGCGCGCTGATGATGCCGGAGGTGACGGTCTGCCCGAGCCCGAAGGGATTGCCCACGGCGATCACGAAATCCCCCACCCTCAGATTCTCCGAGCTGCCCAGAGGCAGGGACTTCACGTCGGTCAGGGGCTCGATCTTGAGCAGCGCAATGTCCGTGCCCGGGTCGCTGCCCACCATCTCGGCCCGAAACTCGCGCTGATCCTTCAGGGTGACGATCACTTCCTCGGCGTTCTTCACCACGTGGTGGTTGGTGATCACGTGGCCCTTGCGGGCGTCGATGATGACGCCCGAGCCTGCGCTCTGCTGGGGTCGCGGCTGCAGCTCGGGCATCTCGAAGAAGCGCCGGAAGAACGGGTCCTGAAACAGGGGATTCTGCTGGGCGGGTGCGCGCGAGACGACGGAGATGTTCACCACCGCGGGCGTCACGTCCTGAAGGACGGGGGCCAGGGTGGGCACGCCCCGGTCGTCCTCGAGCAGCGGCAGGGCCGCGCTCGCGGGCAGGGCGATGGTCGCGCCGACGATGACGAGAGCGGCGACCACGAGACGACGGAACGGCTGGTACGGATCAACGCGCATGAGGCAGTCTCCTGATTTCGTTCGACATACGGATGCGTCTGCTCGGCGAGAGCGTTGCGAGGATGGCAATTATATGATGCGTGGAGGCGGAAAAGGTTCTTCGCGGA
>CAZPFD010000092.1:0-8350 GCA_964585725.1 uncultured Ectothiorhodospiraceae bacterium
CGAGAACGGCGGCTGCGCCGCGCCTGCCGGAGACGACCCCATCCGTGCGCTCGAGCACGGCCAGGATGTGCGCGCGCTCGACTTCCTCCAACGTTCCCATGCCCACGGATACGGCGTCGGGATCGCCCGCTTGTGCGGGCAGCGGCTCCTCGAGCTCGATGACGGGCTCGTCCGTCACGATGGCCGCACGCTCGATGACGTTCTCGAGCTCGCGCACATTTCCCGGCCATGCATGGTTCATCAGGCGATCCAGCGTCGCGCTGGTGACGCCGCGCAGGGGCTTGCCGAGCTTCTCGCCCAGCCTGGCCACGAGGTGCGCGGTCAGCAGGGGAATGTCGTCTTTGCGCTCGCGCAGCGGAGGCACCTCTATCGGGAACACGTTCAGCCGGTAGAAAAGGTCCGGGCGGAACTTGCCCGCCCGCACGTCCGCGGCGAGGTTGCGGTTGGTCGCCGCAACGATGCGCACGTCGGCGCGTAGCGATCGACTGCCGCCCACCCGTTCGAACTCCTGCTCCTGCAACACCCGAAGCAGCTTCACCTGGGTCTCGAGAGGCAGCTCTCCCACCTCATCGAGGAAGATCGTGCCGCCGTCCGCCAGCTCGAAGCGACCGGTGCGTTTCTGTAGCGCACCGGTGAAGGCGCCTCTTTCATGCCCGAACAGCTCGCTCTCGACCAGCCCGGCCGACATGGCGCCGCAGTTCAGCTTCACCAACGCACGCGCCTTGCGCGGGCTCAGGCTGTGAATGGCGCGCGCGACGAGCTCTTTGCCCGTCCCGGTCTCGCCCAGGATGAGGACGCTAGCGTCGGTCGGGGCCACCTGCGCCACCTTGCGCAACACCGCCTTCAGTGCGGCGCTGCGACCGATAATCTCCTCGAGCCCGTGCTCGGTCTTCGGCTCCCGTTCGAAGTGGAGAGCCCGGGCGTGCAGATGGGCGGTGCGCTTGCGCGCTCCCACCGCCGCCTCGCGCATGGCGTCCCCGGCCGCGGCGTCGACAGACCTGTCCCGGTGCTCCGCCTGCCATCGGTAGCTGCCCTCGCCCACGGCGGCAAGGGCGACGCGGGCTCGGTGCACGGGCTCGTCGGCGGATTCCGGCGAGGCTTCGCGCAGGCGAAGGCTCGGCGCGCCGTCGGCCCAACGTTCAGCGACTGTCATGGCCCTACGCCTACTGGTTGAAGTCCGCAAATCGCTCCCCGGCATCGAGCAGGGGATACGCCCACACGTGCACCCAGTCGGTGCTCTGCGCCGGCAAGTGGCACCCGGTGCACTCCGCTTTGAAGTCGCGCGTCGTCGTTCGGGTGCGATCCGAGGGGTCGAAGAGCGCCCAGCCCCAGCCGTCGCCCCACGCGCCGTGCTCCGGGAAACGGCCCTTGGTGTCCTTGATCATCACGAACCAGCCGGCGTCCTCCTTCCGGGACGAGGCGTGGCCGGTGGTCATATCGAGGGCGCGCGTCTTCTGGAGCTCTTTCACGATGATTGCCCCGTCGGGGAACGTCCCCGTGCGGCGGTAGTGGGCGATGGAGTCGCGATCCATGTACACATGGTGAAACTCGGCCTGCCCGCCCTCTTGATCTCCCCCGGCGATGCCGAAGGTGCCGACGAACACCAGCGACGTCCGGTAATCGGACGGCAGGGAGATGCCGCCGTCCGGTCCGACGTACTTGTCGTAGGCCTCGTCATAGGATCCCCCGCGCGCCAGGGCGCCGAACACGAACAGGCCGAGTACCAACGCAGCGAAGGCGGCCTTGGAGATGCGTCCCATCATGTCGAGCCTCCTTGTGGTTGAGGGTTGCGCAAGTGCGTCAATGCCCGCTGTCCGCCGGGTCGACCGGCGGATAGTCCACCGCGATGTCGGAGACGTGATAGAAATAGTTGGCGAGGCTCACGAGCACGGCGTGGGCCACGATCTCCGCGATCTCGGCGTCCTTGAAGCCGGCGCTGCGCAGTCGCGCGAGGTGCTGGTCGGGCGCTCGACCGGGGCGCTGCTCCAGCGCCTGCGCGAACTTGAGCGCGGCGTCGGCGCGGCGGTTCGGAGAGCCGCCCCGGCGCGCGTCCCCGAGAGCTTCCTCGCTCAGACCCGCGGCCTTGCCCAGGGCCGAGTAGGCGGCGACGCAGTAGGCGCTGCCGTTGGCTTGGGAGACCGCGAGGGCGATCTGGTAGCGCAGGCGCTTGTCCAGCACGCCCGCCTCCAGCCGTTCCTGCATGGCGAGGAATGCATCCAGAACGGGCGGCGAGTTGGCCATCACCCGCAGCAGGGCGGGCACCATGCCGCGCTCCTCCCAAATGCGCTCGAGGAGCGCGCGGGCGGCGTCGGTGGCGGATTCGAGGCTGACGGCTGCCAGTCGGGACATGCTCGGTTACCTGCATGAAGATGCGTGTAGGGCATAGGGGCAAGCGCCGTGCCAACCCGGGGACAATGCATCAGGTGCCGGAGAATCAACGAGTTGCCGGATGCACCATGCAGGCGGCCAACTCCGAAAGGCGGGAGAGTTACGAGATCTCGTTTCGTGGACTACGAAAGTTCGCGGCGAGGGAGCGCGCTGCGGTGCCGGACGCGACTTTCCTGCTGCAACCCGGCAAAGCGGTATCTCACCCCACTAACGCGGCGAGGGTCTCTTGATGCCCAGCGCTTTCATGCGCGAGGCGAGCGTAGTGGGTTTGACGCCGAGAAGCTCGGCCGCCCCACCCGGCCCGAAGACCTTGCCCTTGGCCTGCTCCAGAGCGGCCACGATCTCTGCGCGATGGCGCTTCTTGCGCTCGGCCTCGGGGACGAAGGTCCCGCGCCCGGGGGTGGGGACGGCGTCCGCGGGCGCGGGCGGCGGGGTTTCCGGGAAAGCCTGCGGCAGCTCGAAGCTCAAGCGCCCGCCCTGGGACAGAATGACGGCCCGCTCGATGACGTTCTGGAGCTCGCGGATGTTGCCGGGCCAATCGTAGCGCTGGAGCTGCAATAGATCCGCCTCCGTCAGCCGCGGCGTCGGGCGCCTGAGCTTCTGGCTCGCCAGGCGGATGAAGTGCGCAGCGAGCTGCGGAACGTCCTCCAAGCGATTGCGCAGCGGCGGCATCTCGATGGGCACGACATTCAGCCTGAAGTAGAGATCTTCCCGGAAGCGCTTCGCCTGCATCTCGGCCTTCAGGTCGCGGTTGGTCGCGGCGATCACGCGAACGTTCACCTTGCGCGTACGGTCCTCACCCACCCGCTCGAACTCCCCCTCCTGGAGCACGCGCAGCAGCTTGCTCTGCAGGTCCAGAGGAATCTCGCCCACTTCGTCGAGAAAGAGCGTGCCCCGGTCGGCCAGCTCGAAGCGTCCGATCCGGTCTTTCAGCGCCCCGGTGAAGGCGCCTTTGACGTGGCCGAAGAACTCGCTCTCGAACAGCTCGCTCGGGATTGCACCGCAATTGACCCGAACCATGGCATGGTCCCGGCGCTCGCTGCGCTCGTGAATGGCGCTGGCTATCAGCTCCTTGCCGGTCCCCGACTCTCCGAAGATCACGACGTTCGCATCGGTCGGCGCCACGAGCTCCACCTGCTCCAGCACCCGCTCGATGGCCGTGCTATTGCCCACTATTTGTCCGAAGTTCAGCGCGACCTTGACCTCCTCGCGCAGGTAGTCGCGCTCGCGCTTGAGCTCTTCGTTGAGCCGCGCGATCTCCTCGAAGGCTTTGCGCTTCTCCGCCTCCGCCCGATTGCGTTCGGTCACGTCGTGCACGACGGCCAGCATGCGCAGGACGTTGCCTCGCTCGTCGCGATCGGCCGACGCGGAGAGCAGTGTCTCGAGCACTCGGCCGTCCTTGGCAACGAAATCGAGGCGCTCCTCATTCAGCTTGCCGGTCTCGAATGCGCGCGGTATGCACTGCACGGCCTGCTCGCGCGACGCTTCGGTGAGAAAGTTGACGACCGGGGCGCCGACGACCTCGTCCCGGCGGTACCCCATCTTCTCCAGCCAGTGGTCGCTCACCGCCTCGATCCGTCCGTCCCGGCCGGTGGTGTGCAGCATCGCCGGCGTCTGCCGGTAGAGCTCCTGGTAATGACGCTCTATTCGCGCCTGCTCGACCTGCTCGGTGAATACCGCGACCGACTCGAGGATCCTGCCCTGCGCATCGCGCTGGGCCGCGGCGTTCACTACGAACTCCACCACCTCGCCGTTCTTGGCGATGCGATCGGTGGGCACGCTGCTGAGCCGTCCAGCGCGCAGCAACCGGGGCAGGTACTCCTCGCTCGCGCGGCGCGCGGCATCGGGCGTCATGTGTTCCTGAGGGCGGTGGTCCACCAGCTCCTCGCGCGTGTAGCCGAGGCGTTCCAGGAGCGAGTCGCTGACGTCGACATAGCGGCCCTCGGCGTCGATGGAGGCGAGAAACGCCGGGCACTCGCGAAAGAACCAGCGGTAGCGGTCGTCGTCGCCCATAGGGCCTCAAATAGCGGGATCCCGGGGCGGTGTCAACACGAGGACCCTCGTGTCGGTGCGCCTCGAAACCCCGGTGCAGGCGGCTTTCGTCGATCACCCCGCAGGGCCGGCGAGTGCTGCATCGCGCGGCGGATGCGGCATTTCCCGCCGGTCGTGACATTTCGCGCGACGCCGCGCCCGCGTCGGCGACAACGCCGCCGCCGGCAAGCTCGCTGAGCGGACATAACCCGCTGATTCCGTTGCGGCACGCCCGCCCGCGAAACCCGAGCGCCTTGCTTGGCACACCCTTTGCCGGTCTTCATGAGCCCGACAGATCTTCAGCGCCAGCGTCGTGAAGCCCGCCGGGCAAGCGCACCCGAGCTGGATGATTTCTCGGTACACAGGGACCGGCGCAGATCCGGTCCAGGCATCAATCCTTATGGAGTCCATACCATCATGAGCAAGACCCATGTCCTACGCCCTGCTTTGGCTGTTGCCTCGGCCCTCGGCATGCTTCTTATGGTCGTCGGCGTTTCCGCCACGATGATGGCGCAGAGTCGATCGCCCGCTGATCTCGATGATCTGGAGATCGCGCACGTCGCATACACGGCGGATCTGATCGACATTCGCTATGCGCATCTCGCGCTTGCGATATCCGAGGATCCCCGGGTGCACGAGTTCGCGCGAACGATGATCCGGGATCACAGCGCCGTCAACGAGCGCGCCCTGGCCCTGCTGGACGAGCTCGGCGCCAGCGCTCAGGACAATTTCCTGAGCAGGCAGCTTAACGCCCAGGCCGATCAGTTGGTGGACGAGATGAGGCGGCTGAGCGCCCGCGCATTCGACCGGCGCTATGCACTCAATGAGCTCGAGTACCACCGCGCCGTCAACAGCCTGGTCGCGAACACCTTCATACCCAACCTGAAGAACCCCGAGGTGAAGGCTCTCTTCGAGGAGGCGCTCACGATCTTCAAGGCGCACGAGCAGCATGCCGAGAAGATGGTCGCGGCGATCACGAGCTAGACCCGCGTGCGCACGGGGTTCACGTCACTGGGGGCTGCGACGGCCGCGGCTGCCGCAGCCCTCGTTCTCATATGGGGTCACCCGCACCCTGCCGCCTCCACAGCCCGGCAGCACTTGGTCGAGATGCGCGGTCTGGAATTCATTCCGAAGGAGCTGACAGTGTCACCGGGTGATACTGTCATATGGGTCAACCGCGACCTCGTCGCACACACGGTCACCGCCCATGACGAGAGCTGGGACTCGGGGCTGGTTCCCTCTCGGGGACGCTGGCAAACGGTCGTATCCGCCGACATGGGCTCGGCCTATTTCTGTCGATATCACCCTTCCATGACCGGGCGACTGCGCGTCGCCGGACCGTAATGCCGCCGCGGGACTCGGGCGGCGCTTCTCTTCGATACGCCGGCAGCTCTTTCGCTATATATCGCACGCTTCGCGGTATGTGGCGAGATTGCCTCGTGATCGTCCCCGGCGTTCAGCCCGCGCCCGGCTCCTAACAAGCTGTTTCCGTTGGCGAACGCCACTACCCCACGGTAAGCGCGAAGCTGGCACGTCGATTGCCATGAAGGTACGAAGCAGTTTTCCGAACAGCTGCGCTCGCAAGAGAGCAAACATCACGAAACGGAAGAGGATGGCAACCATGAATCGGTCAACCTTTCAGTATCGTCGGGCGGCATCTTTCGCTGCGACCCTGACGCTGGCGCTCGCGGGGCTCTACGCCGGTTCCGCGCCGGTGAACCCGGTGCGGGCGGAGTCCGACATGACGTACGAGGCGCAGTTCAACGCCCGGGGCGAGCTGGTGCGGCCCGAGGGCTGGCGCGAGTGGATCTACGTGGGCACGCCCCTGACGCCGAACAGCCTGAATCCGCCCGAGGCCCCCTTTCCGGAGTTTCACAGTGTCTACATCGACCCGCAGAGCTGGGCCCACTACAAGAGGACCGGAACGTTTCGCGAGGGCACGCTGATGGCCAAGGAGCTGGTGTCCATCGGATCCACCCAGGCGACCAGCGGCAAGGGCTTCTTCATGGGCGAGCCCATCGGGTTCGAGATCGCTTACAAGAGCGCCGAGCGCTTCCCGAACGAGCCGGGCAACTGGGCGTACTTCAGCTTCGGTCACAAGCCCGAGCCCTACGACGAGACCGCGGCGAAGCAGCCGGTGGCGGCCTGCGCCGCGTGCCACAGGGACTCGGCCGCGCAGGACATGGTGTTCACCCAGTACTACCCGGTGCTCCGCGCCGCCAAACCGAAGTGATCTCCAACGCACGGGACGGGTCGGACGCGCAACGCGTCCGGCCCGCAGGTGCCCGTCAGCAGAAGGGATGATCTCATGCAAACTCAGAATACGATGCAGACGCCGGACCGGCGGCTCGTGCGGCGCGCCCAGCAGGGAGAGAAGTCCGCCTTCGATTTCCTGGTTCTCAAGTACGAGCCGCGCTTGAGCAACGCCGTGCTCGCATACACAAGGAACTCCTCCGACGTGCCGGACATCCTGCAAGAGACGTTCTTCAGAGCCTACCGGGCGTTGTCCGGCTTCCGTGGCGAGAGTGCGTTCTACACGTGGCTGTATCGCATTGCGATCAATACGGCACGAAACTACGCTGCCTGGCACCGCTCGCCGGGTCATGGCGGAGCCGACACCGTGCTCGGGGCGGAGGGCGAGGAAGGCGGTGTATTCTCTGCGAGCGAGCCTGCACCCGACGCCTGTCTCGCGAGGGACGAGATGGCGGCGGTGTTGTCGCGCACGTTCGCGGAATTGCCGGAGTCGCTGCGCACGGCGCTCGCGTTGCGCGAGCTCAGGGGCTTGAGCTACAAGCAGATCGCCGATCTCACCGGCGCCCCCATCGGCACGGTGCGCAGCCGGATATTCCGCGCGCGCTCGGTCGTAGACAGACGGCTTCGGCCTTTCCTGCACTGACGCGATCGTCGATGCGCAGACGGCAACGAACGGAGGAATGACAAATGGCCGACGGGCTGTCGCCGTTTCACCGCGGGGAGAAGGCGCTCCAGTCGCGGCTCGGAGTCAGGGACAAGGTGGAGCAGATCGGCCGGCGCATGATCCGCGACGAGATGTCCGAGCAGCATCGCGAGTTTTTCTCGAGACTGCCTCTCCTGATCGTGAGCACCGCCGATGGCGCCGGGAGGCCGTGGGCGTCCGTGCTCGCCGGGAACCCCGGATTCGTGCGCGCGCCCGATGCGCGCACGCTGGAAGTCAGGGCCACACCGATTCACGCAGATCCGCTGAGCCGCGGGCTTGTGCCGGGCGCCGACATCGGGGCCCTGGGCCTCGAGTTCCCGACCCGCCGCCGCAACCGGATCAACGGCAAGGTGCGCCGCACCGAGACGGGGGTCTTTCAGATCCAGGTCGAGCAGAGCTTCGGCAACTGCCCGAAATACATTCAGGCCCGGGAGCCGGTCGTGGAGGAGCCGCTAAGCGCGGGAGAGGAGCCGTCGGTGCGCCGGGGCGAGGCTCTGGAGGCGGCCCAGGCGGCGATGATTGCGCGCTGCGACACCTTCTTCATCGCCAGTCGCTTCGCCGGAGACGGCGACGACGGCACCCACGGCATGGACGTCTCGCACCGGGGCGGTCGGCCCGGCTTCGTGCAGGTCACCGATCGGACGTCGCTCCTGTTCCCGGATTACCCCGGAAACTGCATGTTCAATACGCTGGGCAACATTCTCGTCCATCCGGGATGCGGGCTGCTGTTCATCGATTTCGAAAGCGGCGATACGCTTCAAATCACCGGTCAGGCGGCCATACTCTGGGAGCCCGAGGACACGCGCCGCTTTCCGGGAGCGGAGCGTGTCGTGGCGTTCACGCTCGAGGAGACTCTGCACGTGGAGCGCGCACTGCCGGTCTCATGGACGTTCAAGGGCTACTCGCCGAGCTTCGACAGGCTCGGTGCAAGGCCGTGACGGAGGCCCGGCGGGCGCACGGGCTCGCGCACCTGCC
>CAZPFD010000092.1:8450-13176 GCA_964585725.1 uncultured Ectothiorhodospiraceae bacterium
GATGAGGCGACGGCGTGCGTCAACCGGCGCTCAGCGTTCGATGCAGACGTACTTGAGCTCCGTGAACGCTTCCAGCCCGTGGCGCGATCCCTCGCGGCCGATGCCCGACTGCTTCACGCCGCCGAACGGGACCGGAGCACCGGTCACCTTGGCGGTGTTGACCGCGACCATGCCGTACTCGAGAACCTCGGAGAGGCGGTGGGCGCGGCCCAGATCGGCCGTGTAGAGATAAGCGATCAGCCCGTACGGGGTGTCGTTCGCCATCGCCACCACGTCTTCCTCGTCGTCGAACGGCATGAGCCCTGCCACGGGGCCGAAGGTCTCTTCCCTGTAGATCTTCATCTCCGGGGTGATGTCGGCGAGCACGGTGGGCTCGAAGAAGAGGTGCCCGAGCGCATGGCGCTTGCCGCCGGTGGTAAGCCGCGCCCCCTTGGCGAGCGCATCCTCGATATGCGCCTCGCACTTGGCCAGGGCGCGCTCGTGCATCAGGGGGCCGAGAACGACGTCGGGATCGAGCCCGTCCCCGACCTTCTGCCGGGAGACGGCCTCCGAGAACCGCTCGATGAACGGCTCGTACATGCTCCTGTGGACGAAGATGCGGTTCGCCGCCAGGCAGTCCTGACCGGTGGTCGCGAACTTCGCCGCGATGGCGCCGGCGACGGCCCGTTCGAGGTCCATGTCCGGGAAGGCGATGAAGGGTGCATGACCGCCGAGCTCCATGACGGTTCTCTTCACCGTATCGGCGCACTGCCGCAGAAGGAGCCGCCCGACCTCGGTGGAGCCGGTGAAGCTCAGGCCCCGCACCGTGGGGTTGCGGCACAGCTCGCCCACGATGGTCTGCGCATCACCGGTGACCACGTTCAGGACGCCGGGCGGGATGCCCGCGCGATGCGCGAGCTCCGCGAGCGCGGTGGCCGAGAACGGCGTCTCCGAGGCAGGCCGGATGACCACCGTGCAGCCGGCTCCCAGGGCGGCCGCGGCCTTTCGCGTGATCATCGCCGTGGGGAAGTTCCAGGGCGTGACCAGCGCGATCACGCCCAGCGGCTCGCGGCGAAGGATCATGGTGCGGTTGGGAAGATGCGGGCTGATCCCTTCCACGTTCACGCGCTTGGCTTCCTCCGCGTTCCACTCCACGAACCCGGCGGCGTAGTCGATCTCCCCGCGGGAATCGGCAAGGGGCTTTCCCTGCTCCAGGGTCATGAGCAGCGCGAGATCCTCCTTGTTCTCGACGATCAGCTCGAACCACTTCCTCAGATGCGCGGATCGGGCCTGGGGCAGCAGGGCGCGCCAGACTGCAAACGCCCGCGACGCCGCCTCGATGGCGTCGCGGGTCTCGTCGACGCCCATCATGGGGATGCTTCCGAGGACGCGGTCCGTGCTGGCGTTGGTGACCACGCGCACCGCTCCGCTCTGCGCCTGACACCATTCACCGTCGATATAAGCGCTCTCGCGGTGCAGCCGCACATCCGAGAGCCGACTCAGCTGCTCGCATTTCTCCGGATTCTCGGTGTTCATCTCGTCCCTCGCCCGTTCGATCGGATTCGTTCGATGCGCCGCGCACGGAAGTCACCGGCGATGGTAGCAACGCACACCACCGAGTGGGAGTGGCCGGCCCTGATCCGGAGCGCCCGCAACCGCGCGCCGGCGGGAAATGCGGGCCGGAGCGGGACGCGTTAGCATCGGGCAATCACCGGCTGGTCGCCGTTACAAGGGGGAGGAAAATGCATGCGCGTGGTCGTCGCTCTGGGCGGTAACGCCCTGCTCCGGCGCGGTGAGCCCCTGACGGCGGAGGCCCAGCGCCAGAACGCCCGCATGGCGGCGGCGGCGCTCGCCCCCATCGCCCACGAGCACCAACTCATCGTCACCCACGGCAACGGCCCCCAGGTGGGTCTGCTGGCGCTTCAAGGCGCCGCCTACAAGCCCGAGGAGGCGTACCCGCTGGACGTCCTCGGCGCCGAGACCGAAGGCGGCATCGGGTACATGATCGAGCAGGAGCTCGCCAACGCGCTCCCTGGAGAGACGTCTCTCGCGACCATCCTGACCATGGTCGAGGTGGATCCCTCGGACCCGGGATTTCAGAATCCGACCAAGTTCGTGGGGCCGCTCTACGAGAAGCGCGAGGCGGAGCGCATCGCCGGGGAGCGGGGCTGGGTCTTCAAGCAGGACGGCGAGAAGTGGCGCCGCGTCGTGCCTTCACCCTCGCCCAAGCGCATCTTCGAGATGCGCCCCATCAAGTGGCTGCTCGAGCGCGGCGCGGTGGTTATCTGCGCCGGCGGCGGCGGCATCCCCACCATGTACGCCGGCCGCAGGCTGGTGGGCGTGGAGGCGGTGATCGACAAGGACCTGTGCTCGGCGCTGCTGGCGCTGGAGCTGGACGCCGATCTGTTCATCATGGCGACCGACGTGGAAGCCGTCTGCACCGGTTGGGGCACGCCCGAGGCCCGCGCGATCTTCCGGGCCTCGCCGGCGGCGATGGGGCGGTTCCGCTTTGCCGCCGGCTCCATGGGCCCGAAGGTCGATGCGGCTCGCCGCTTCGCGACGGCGACCGGAAAGGTAGCGGCCATCGGCGCCCTCTCCGAGCTGCCGGTCATCGCCCGCGGGCGCGCGGGCACCCTCATCAGCACCGCGTTCGACGGCGTCACCTACCACCGCTGACGATTACGCGAAACGCGCGGCGCTCCCGGCGCGTCGCTACGGCTGCCCGCCTGCCTTCTCGCGAAGGGGCTCCAGGGTGAACACGTAGCTGTCCTCCACCAGCGGCTTGTGGCAGGCGAGACACTTCGCCTGGTTGATGCCGGTGTTGAGGGTGCCGTCGGCGGCGAACACCGCATAATGCCAGTCCCCGTTACGCAGGATCTCGGGAATGGCCTCGCCCCAGCCCCGCTGCTTCTCCATCGCGGTGAAGGCGGCGAGCGTATCCTCGACGTAGTATCCGTCGCTGCCTTCTAACGGATTCCCCTCGTCGTCGAGGCGCGCTTTGTAGACCTCGACGAACAGCACGGAGCCGTCGGGCAGAGCCCGCCCCTCGCGCGCCGCGCTGAGCGCGGCTTCGTTGGCGTAGTAGTGACGCACCTGCTTTCTGTCCGGGAAATTGATGGTGGTGTAGCGGGTGAAACGCTCCTTGTAATCCGATGGGAATTCGACCCGCGTCTTCGCGATCGCGGCGGGAACGTCGGATGTGGCGGCGGGGGCGGCGCCCGGCAGGCTGCTGAAATAGGCCGCCAGCTCATCGATGTCGGTATCGTCGAGCTGCGACGCGATGGCGTTCATCAACGGGTTCTTGCGCGTGCCCTCGCGGAACGCCTGGAGCTGGGCGCGCAGGTAGCCGGTTTTCTGCGCGGCGAGGTTCGGGATGTCGGAGCTCACGCTCACGCCGTCCGCGCCGTGGCACGCCGCACACGCCGCGGCCTTGCCCGGGCCTTCTTCCGCCCCGCCGGCATGATGCGCGGCGCTGACTGCGAGCGCGATGAAAAGGATCCGTGCGTGCCTCATCTCTCCGCCCTCCCCGCAAGTGCGCCCCCAGCATACGCCTCACGGGCCGAGGATGGGAGCCGCAGGCCACGGCTGTCTACACAAAGTAAACGCATCTTCGTTGACGATGCGCCGGCGGGCTTTTGTGACACCGCGGGGCGCTATGCATAATGCGCTACGCGCCGCTTGCGCGGCGAGGGATTGACGGAGAGGAGGAGCAGACATGTGCGACAGCAGGTCCTGTGGCGGCAGGAACGGATCGCGGCGCGCGCCGCGGGTGCCTCTGGAGAAGCGCCGCGCCTTCCTGCAAGGACTGGCCAGCCTGCCTCTGGCGGCGCTGCTGGCCCACCCCATGCTCGCCCGCGCGGCGGGCGAGCGCCTGGAGCGGGTGACGATCCCCACCGGCATGGGCGAGGCGATCGGATACGTCGCGACGCCGCAAGCCGCGCCGGCGCCCGCGGTGCTGCTCATTCACGAGTGGTGGGGGCTCAACGATCAGATCAAGTCGGTGGCGTACGAGCTCTCGCAGCTCGGGTTCCTTGCGCTCGCGGTGGATCTGTACGGCGGCAAGGTGGCCACGACCCGCGACGAGGCCATGAGCTACATGAGCGCCATGGACCCCGCCAAGGCCACGCAGTCGCTGGCCGCCTGGGTCGACTGGCTGCGCGATCACTCGAAGGGCAACGGCAAGGTAGGCACGGTGGGCTGGTGCTTCGGCGGCGGCTGGTCCCTGAACGCGTCCATCGCCGCTCCGGTGGACGCGACCGTGATCTACTACGGCCGCGTGAACAAGTCGGCCGGCGAGCTCGCCTCACTGCGCGGTCCGGTGCTGGGGCATTTCGGCACGCTGGACAAGAGCATCAACGCGGAGATGGTGGGCGGGTTCCAGAAGGCGATGGCCGAGGCCGGCAAGACCGACCTGACCGTGCACTGGTACGTGGCCGACCATGCCTTCGCGAATCCCAGCGGCGCGCGCTACGACGAGGAGGATGCGAAGCTCGCCTGGGCCCGCACCCTCGCGTTCTTCCACCGGCATCTGAGCTGAAGCCGGGAAAAGGGACATTCTCATTTTTGCCTACCGTTCGCGAGCCGCGTCGCGGGCCTGCGTCAGGCAAAAATGAGAACCAGATTACCCATGAAGCTCAGCCATCACCTGCCGGGACGGCGAGCCCCTTGCTCCGGGTTCCAAGGCTCCGCGTATCTCGGCGCGCGGGTCGGGCCTCGCGATTCGACATCCCTGTCTCAACGCTCGGCG
>CAZPFD010000093.1:0-13086 GCA_964585725.1 uncultured Ectothiorhodospiraceae bacterium
TCGGTACCGAGGAACCCGCTCAGCCGTTCCTCGAGCTGTCTGTGCTCCTCCTGGGTGCCGCAGCTGAAGCGCACCGAGGACATTCCGTACCCGTAGCGATCGAGCGCAGCCTTGGCCGCCTCGACCAGGGCGGGATGATTGGCGAGGCCCAGGTAGTTGTTGGCGCAGAAATTGAGAACCTTGCGCTCTTCGCCCTGCTCGGAGCGCACCGTGATGTTCGCCTGCTGGGGCGAGGTGATGATGCGCTCGGCTTTGTACAGCCCCGCCTCCCTGACCGACGCCAGCTGCGCGCGCAGATGCTCGAGAAAGGCCGTATCCATGGGAGGCGCACTCCGGTGAAAGCGGGGGAATCCACGGACATGCCGGGTACTCGAACAATAGTCCCGCGCCTGCGAAAAAATCAACCGCGCCGCGAGGGCCTTTGCGTCCGCGGCGCGATGGGTGAACGCGCTCGCCGCGCCGGGCGGCGCGCCCGGCCGAGGATGACTGGCAGATGACTGGCAAGTGTGCGGTGTGCCGGCCGAACGCGACCGCCGGAGCCCTTCAGCCGCCCGTCAAGGGAGCAGCTCGCGCAGAAAGCCTGCGACCTGAGTCGGCTGCACCGTGGCCACGCGGATGAGCCCGTCGAAGTGTTGGGTCAGCACCCGGATGTGCTCCGTGGAGTTGAACACGAGGTACATGTTCCCCACGTAGAGAGCCGCTCGTTTCGGACCGAAGATGGTCAAAGGCACCGAGAAACGCTGGAGCCCGTCGTAGAGAAACCAGCGAAGGGTGGGATAGAGCTCCTCGAGCAGACCGATCATCCATTCGAGCTGCTCGCGACGCACGGATGCGGGCAGCCCGCGCCACAAACCCTCCCCGCGCGCGAATGCCTCCACCGACTGGAACGCGCTGCACACCTCCATGTCGGTCTCGGGGCGGCGGCTGTAGGCCAGCCGCGCCTCGGCCTCCTCGATGCGGCCTTCGGGCACACGCACGCCGTACTCGCGGAATTCGTAGCGGATCACGGGCTCGATCTTGAGAAGGTCCGGGAGCGTGGCCGGGACGTAGCGGATCTTGTAGCCCGCAGCCTCGGCATGCCAGCGCGCCAGTCGCGCATCCGCGGGCGAGGAAGCCCCCGCCTCGATCTCCAGCGCCCGGGGCAGCACGTCCGTCCCGAGCTGCCCTTCCTCGGTCAACCCCAGGAGCCAGTCCACGCTCACCTGTGCGACCGCGGCGATGGAGGCGACGGTCTCCGAGCGGGGCAGGCGCACGTCGTCGGAGGCAAGCAGCTGAGAGAGGGTGGAGCGGTCCATACCCACTTCGGCGGCGAAGGCCGAGCGGCTGCGCCCGGAGCGCTCGATGACCTCCCGCAGCCGCTCGCGGAAGACCTGAACCGTGTCGCGTCGATCGATCTTCACGATCGTTAATTCTAGAAACAAAGTTTTTGTTTATGAACATATGAGGCTAAAAGTTTCGAATTGCCACGTATTGTGCGCATTCCCCCGTTGTCCGGCGCAGGCCCCTCTGCTATTCAAACTCCAGGTCCAATGGCTTCTCGGGAGGCTGGCTATCGGTGCGGCACCAGCCGGGCGCGCGCGGGCAACGGAGCGCGGGGAAACGCATTCCCGCCCGCGGGCCCGGCCACATAGAGTGGCCGACGCTGGGGGTGACCGCCGCCGTCTATGCGGGCTTCGCCCTGCTGACCTGGCACCACCAGGCCCTGCCACCTTGGCTCCTCGCCGCGCTCGGCGGCTACGTGGTGGCGTGGCACGGGTCGCTCCAGCACGAGGTGGTGCACGGCCACCCCACACCGTGGCGCCGGGTCAACGAGCTGCTGGTATTCCCGAGCCTGTGGCTGTGGCTGCCCTTCGCGCTCTACCGAGAAACGCATCTGCTGCACCACGCGAGCGAGCACCTCACCCACCCCGGGGCGGATCCGGAGTCGTACTACATGGCCCGGGACGACTGGGAGCGGTGCGGGCGCCTGCGCCGCATGCTGCTGTGCGCCCACAATACCTCCCTGGGCCGGTTGCTCATCGGACCCTTCGTGGCGGTGGCCTCCCTGGCCGTGCGGGAGCTGAGACACGCGCGAGGCACCCGGTGCGGCAACCGCATCTGGCTCGTGCACGCCCTGGCGTGCGCCTTGGTTCTCGGCTGGGTCATGGGCGTCTGCGGCATGGGGTTGGGTGAGTACCTGCTGCTCTTCGTCTACCCCGGACTGTCACTCACCCTTCTGCGCTCCTTCGCGGAGCATCGGGCCCGGCCTCTCGTCGGCGAGCGCACCGCCGTCGTCGAGGCGGGCCGTCTCATGTCACTGCTGTTCTTGAACAACAACCTCCATGCTCTGCACCACGCCGAGCCTTGGCTGGCGTGGTATCGACTGCCGGCGCGCTACCGCCAGCGTCGCGCCGAGCTCCTCGCGGCCAACGGCGGCTACTGGTACCCCGGCTTCGCGAACGTGCTTTGCCGTCATCTGCTGCATCCGAAGGAGCCGGTGGTGCACCCCCTGGCTTGACCGGGGGAGGCGTCGACTCCGCCGCCGCTCGAGGGGGAATCCGAGGCCCGGGGGCACCCCGGACGGCTCCCGAGCCCCCCGTCCCGACGCACCGGGCACCCCCGCGGGAAACCCCATGCGCCGCGCGGCCACAAAAGTTGCAGCCGCCGGGGTGATGGGCTATGGTCGTCAAATATCGAGCGCTGTCCCCTGCCGGACCATGGCACAGCTCCTCGCTTTCGCAGACCCCCACATAAATTAGAACAATCACTCGGCAGACCATCGGAGGAAGGACCAAATGGCTCGCAACCGCAAAGCCCGCATCCATCCTGCCATCCCGGAGCTCGCGCAGGACTTGCGAAACGGCAAGCTCGACCGGCGCGAATTCATACGTTCGACGACGCTGCTCGGCCTGTCCGCCACGACCGCCTACACCCTGGCATCCAAGATCACGGGTGAGCCCGTGGTGCGCAGCGCCCAGGCGGCGACGCCGAAGATGGGCGGCGACCTGCGCATCTCCATGCGCGTGCAGGAGATCACGGACCCGGCGACTTACGACTGGACGGAGAAGTCCAACGTAGCCCGCGGGTTTCTCGAGTACATGACCCTCACCGACTCGGACAACATCACGCACCCGTGGCTCGCGGAGCGCTGGGAAGCTTCAGACGACCTCAAGACCTGGACCTTCCACCTGCGCAAGGGCGTGACGTGGAACAACGGCGACGACTTCAACGCAGACGATGTCATCTTCAACTTCGAGCGCTGGCTCGACCCGGCGACCGGTTCGTCGAACATCGGGCTGTTCGGGTCCATGACCACCACGTCGGACGGCAAGCAGAAGATGACGCCGGGCGCCATCGAGAAGATCGACAGCCACACCGTGCGGCTCAACCTGAACCGGCCCGAGCTGGCCATCCCCGAGAACCTCTACAACTACCCCACGGCCATCGTGCACCGTCGCTTCGAGGAGATGGGCGGCGATCTCGCGAAGAACCCCATCGGCACGGGGCCCTTCCTGCTCAAAGAGAGCTCCGTGGGCGAGAAGGCGGTGCTCGCCAAACGCAATCCGCAGGAGTACTGGGGCGACGAGGTGTACCTCGACCAGATCACCTACATCGACCTCGGCGACGACCCGGCGGCCGGGCTCGCGGCTCTGGCCTCGAAGCAGGTGGACCTCACCTACGAGACCTTCGTCGAGCAGCTCGACGTGGTGCAGAACATCCCCCACGCCCAGCTCTTCGAGACGGTCACGGCCCAGACCGGCGTCGCGCGGATGCAGGTGGACAAGGAGCCGTTCACGGACGTGCGCGTGCGCCAAGCCGTGCGCCTGTGCCAGGACCACCAGCGGCTGCTGCAGCTCGCCTACCGGGGCAAAGGCGCTCCCGCCGAAGATCATCACGTGGCGCCGGTGCATCCGGAGTATGCCGAGCTGCCGCTCCCGAAGCAGGACCACGAGAAGGCGCGCCAGCTCCTGAAGGAAGCCGGCTATCCGAACGGCATCGATCTCACCATCGACGCCAAGAAGGATCCGCCCTGGGAGGTGGCGGCGGTGCAAGCGCTGTCGGAGATGTGCAAGCCGGCCGGCATCCGCCTCAAGATCAACGTGATGCCGAGCGCGCAGTACTGGGAGATCTGGGACAAGACCGACTTCGGCTTCACCGCCTGGACGCACCGCCCGCTCGGTGTCATGGTGCTCAACCTCGGCTATCGCTCCGGCGTGCCGTGGAACGAGAGCCACTACGCCAACCCCGAGTTCGACGCGGCTCTGGACGTGGCGAGCGCCACCCTCGACGTCGAGGAACGCCGCAAGCACATGGCCAAGGTGCAGAAGATCCTGCAAGACGATGCGGTGATCGCCCAGCCCTTGTGGCGCTCGGTGTTCGCGGCCGGCGACAAGAAAGTCCAAGGCTACAGCCTGCACCCCACCATCTACCATCAGCTCAATAAAGTGTGGCTGGCCTGAGGGTGAACATGCGGGCGGGGGCATCCCCGCCCGCCGTTTCGTTCCCGCTCCCGCCGTTCCGTGCCGCAGCGTCGGGCCAGAGGTACCGCCGTTACCGGGGATCTATCGAGGATCCGGCGCCGCGGCTTCAAGAACCGAGCCGGGATCGGAGCCCGAAGGGGTGAATACCTGATGCCTATGTGACTGCGGGTGCCGTCGGGCGCGGCACGCTTGAGGGGAGGGGAGCTCGCTCATGTTGGTCTTCATACTCAAGCGGATCGGCTTCATGATCATTACCATGGTCATCGTCTCGATCCTCCTCTTTCTGCTGCTCGAGCTGCAACCAGGCAGCGTCGCCACGAAGGTCCTCGGTCCGTACACCTCGGAAGAGCAGCGCAATCTGTGGCTGGAGGAGCACGGCTACTTCAGACCACTGTACATACGTTACTTCGACTGGCTCACGGACTTCGCAGTCGGTGATTTCGGCCAGTCGGTTCGCTTCAAGGTACCCGTTTCCGACGTGCTCTGGCCGCGTCTTTGGAATACGGCGGTCCTGGGATTCTGGGTGTTCGTCTTCATGGTGCCTTTATCCCTCACGCTCGGCATCTTGTCGGGCATGAAAGAGGGGTCCGGCCTCGATCGCACCATATCCGTCACCAGCATTCTCACCACCTCCGTCCCCGAGTTCGCGAGCTCGGTGATCCTCTCGGCCGTCCTCGTGTTCTGGCTGGGTTGGCTGCCGGGAACGAGCTCCATGAGCCAGGGGTTCGACTTCACGCAGCTCATCCTCCCGGTGCTGGTGCTGGTGCTGTACGACTTCGGTTATGTCGCGCGTATGACGCGCGCATCGATGGCGGAGGTCATGACCACGCATTACATCCGAACGGCGGTTCTGAAGGGCTTGCCCTACCGGACCGTCATACTCAAGCATGCCCTGCGCAACGCGCTCATCGCGCCGTTCACCGTGATCATGCTCCAGATCCCGTGGCTGCTCTCGGGCGTCATCGTGGTGGAGTTCTTCTTCGCCTACAAGGGATTCGGCGCGCTGCTCCTGGAAGCCTCGCTCAACCAGGACGTGTTCCTCATCGAGGCGTGCGCGATGGTTGCGGTGTTCGTGGTGGTCGCGACGCAGACAGTGTCCGACGTCGGATATACCTACCTGAACCCGAGAATCCGGTTCACCTGAGGGGGCGAGCGATGGCCAACGCAACCGCAACCACGGCGCTTGCTCCGAGCTTTTTGCAGTCGATCGGCCGCCTGCTCAAGTCTTTCGGCCTCCTGCGCGAGAGCTGGGTCGGGATGGTCGGGGCCGGGATCGTCATCTTCTGGGTCCTGGTCGCTATCTTCGCGCCGCTGCTCGCGCCTTTCGAGCCCAACGCGACGCTGCAGCCGTTCGCCACCCCGGGCACGGCCTACGAGGCGGGCGAAGGAACCTTCTGGCTGGGCACCGATCACATCGGCCGCGATATTCTTTCGCGCGTGATCTGGGGCTCGCGGACGGTGCTCACCTGGGCGCCCATCGCAACGCTCACCGCCTACGCCGTCGGCATCGTGCTCGGCCTCGCCGCGGGCTACTACCGCGGCTGGATAGACGACGTCCTCTCCGGCGTCGCGAACATCATTCTCTCGTTTCCGGTGCTGGTGCTCTACATCCTGATCGTGGCCACCATCGGCGCGTCGGCGATCAACATCGTGATCGCGATCACTTTCGTCACGGGGCCCCTGGTCATGCGCATCGTGCGCGGCCTCGTGCTCGACCTGCGCAACCGCGACTACGTCGCCGCGGCGCAGACGCGCGGCGAGTCGGCCTGGCGCATCATGCTCGTGGAGATCCTGCCCAACGCCCGCGGGCCCCTCATCGTGGACGGGTGCCTGCGCCTCGGCTACGTCATCATCACCATCGGCGTGCTCGGCTTCCTGGGCCTCGGACTGCCGCCGCCCGACCCGGACTGGGGCGGCATGATCAACGAGACCCGGCAGATGGCGATGTTCGCGCCGCACATGACGCTCTACCCCTGCATTGCCATCTCGTCGCTGATCCTCGGGTTCAATCTGATGGCCGACGGGCTGCGCGAGATATCGTTGCGAGACTGACGGCGGGAACGAGCGCCCGCAGGACGACGAACACGCACAGCTTGCAGACGGAGACAGCCATGCCAGCCGCGAGCGACGAAGTGGTCCTCGACATCAAGGACCTCAACATCTCCTACTACACGCGAGCGGGTGAGATTCCGGCCGTGATCGACTTCTCGATGACGGTGAAGAAGGGCGAGACCGTGGGCTTGGTCGGCGAGTCGGGCTGCGGCAAGTCCACCGTCGCCATGGCCATCATGCGTTATCTCGGGGGCAACGGCGGCATCAAGAGCGGAAGCATGAACTTCCGCGGGCAGGAGCTGACCACCCTGGGCGACGAGGAGCTGCGCAAGCTCCGCGGTCATCAGATCTCGATGATCTACCAGGAGCCGATGGCGGCGCTGAATCCGAGCCTCTCCATCGCCAGTCAGCTCATCGAGGTCCCGATGATCCACGAGGGCGTCGGCGAAGCCGAGGCGCGCAAGCGTGCGACGCAGATGCTCGCGGACGTGCGCCTGCCCGACCCCGAGCGGATCATGACCGCGTACCCGCACCAGCTCTCGGGCGGCCAGCAGCAGCGGGTGGTCATCGCCATGGCGCTGCTGTCGAAGCCGGCGCTCCTGCTCCTGGATGAGCCGACTACGGCCCTCGACGTGACCGTGGAGGCGGGAATCGTCAAGCTGATCGCCGACATCAGCCGCAAGTTCGGAACCTCGCAGATCTACATCTCGCACAACCTCGGTCTGATCCTCGAGACGTGTAATCGGGTGTTCGTCATGTACTCCGGGGAGGTGGCCGAGGAGGGCACCATCGACTCCCTCTTCACGTGGCCCAAGCACCCCTACACGCACGGGCTGTTCGGCTGCATTCCGCTGCCCCACGCCGACAAGAACGCCGCACCGCTGGTGCCCATCCGCGGGCAGCTGCCGCTGCCCCACGAGCGCCCGCCCGGCTGCAACTACGGACCGCGCTGCGACTTCTTCCAGGCCGGGCGCTGCGACAAGCAGGACATCCCGATACTCTCGGTGGGCAGCGAATCCGACCACCGCGTACGCTGCATCCGCTGGGACGAGATCGATCCGAACGAGGCCGTCCCGGTGGGCGTCAGGAGGGAGCCGCTCGAGCCGGGCGAGCGGGTGCTCGACGTGCGCGACATGCAGAAGTACTACGAGATCGTGGATCGCTCGCTCGCTGCCATCTTCCAGGGCAAGAGCGTGAGGTACGTCAAGGCCAACGAGTCCCTGACCTTCGACGCGAGGCGCGGCGAGACCGTCGCCATCGTGGGCGAGTCCGGCTGCGGCAAGTCCACCTTCGCCAAGGTGCTGACCGGCTTAGAGACCGCCACCGGCGGTCAGGTGATGCTCGGCAACACCGACATCGCGCACCTGCCGGTGGAGAAGCGCACGCCGGAGCAGCTCGCCTCGCTGCAGATGATCTTCCAGAACCCGTTCGACACGCTCAACCCGAGCCACACGGTCGGCGGGCAGATCGGGCGGGTGATCAAGAAGTTCGGGGTCGAGAGCGACAAGCAGAAGATCCGCGACCGGGTCATGGATCTGCTCGACATCGTCAAGCTTCCGCGGGACTTCTATTTCCGCCGGCCGCGCCAGCTCTCCGGCGGGCAGAAGCAGCGCGTCGGCATCGCGCGCGCCTTCGCCGGAAACCCGGCCATGGTCATCGCCGACGAGCCGGTATCCGCGCTGGACGTGTCGGTGGCTGCGGCGGTGACCGAGCTCCTCATGGACATCCAGCGCGACAACAAGACCACCCTGCTCTTCATCAGCCACGACATCAGCGTGGTGCGCTATCTCTCGGATCGCATCGTGGTCATGTACCTCGGCCAGATCATGGAGCGGGGCACGACCGAGGAGATCTTCAGCCCGCCCTATCATCCGTACACGGAGGCGCTGCTCTCCGCCGTGCCGATTGCGGACCCCGAGGTGACCAAGCGCGAGATCGTGCTGGAGGGCGTGCTGCCGAGCGTCATCGACCCCCCGAAGGGCTGTCCGTTCCACACGCGCTGCCCGCGCAAGATCGGCAAGATCTGCGAGGACGAGCGGCCGCCGGTGCAGATGGCCTCGGACGGCCACGCCATCGCGTGCCACATACCGCTGGACGAGCTGCGCCGGATCGAGCCGGTGATCCGGGTGCCGGAGCCGGAGGAGCGCATCAAGGCGCCCCCCACCGCGGCGCAGGGTTAGCGCGACTGCGGCGTCCTTCCGTGCGAGGCGCGTACGCCGCGGCCGTCGTCGACAACAACGAGCGGCGCAAAGCCGAATGCGGGAAAGCCCATGTTCAAGCGCATCCTGGTAGGTCTCGACGGCTCCGAGCACGCCCTTCGGGCGGTCCGATCCGCGAGCGAGCTGGCGGCTCAATCGGGGGCAGAGCTGCACCTCATCACGGTCACCAAGCCGTACAAAGTCACGCCCGCGCTGCGCCAGTATCTGGAAGCGGAGAATCTGCTGGGGGAGCCCAAGTACGTTCTCGGGGAGATGACCAAGCGTATCATCTCCGATGCCAAGGAGATCGCCGAGAAAGCGGGCGTGAAGAGCGTCAAGGCCGAGGTAAAGGAGGGCAAGCCCGCCCGCTCACTGGTGGAGTACGCGAAGAACAAGGATATCGACCTGGTCGTGCTCGGGTCCCGCGGCGTGGGTGATCCCGAGGGCACTCTCCTCGGCAGCGTGTCGCAGAAAGTCTGCCTGCTCGCCGGGTGCGCCTGCTTGATAATTCGATGACGAAACGCGTCGTCTCGGTATCCAAGAGCGCCTGCTCGCAGTAAGAACGAATCGAGGAGAGCGGTCGTCATGGCCTGTGACAAACAATGCGAGCTCGTTCAATTCCGCGTCGCTTCCGCGCAGTTCATGCGCGTCCAACCTCGGCCTCGGGCCGGAGCGCCGGCGGATCTGGAGCAAAAGCTGCTGACCCTCGTGCGCCACGAGCTCGAAACCGACGTCCACACGTGTCCCGAAGGATGCGATTGCATCATCAAGGAGCCCGTGGAGGTCTCGAGCGTCGAGCGCATCAAGAAGGTGTTCGACGGGACCTACACGGCCTGGTACAAAGTCCGGCTGGTCAAGTACCGCACGCCCGGCGAGTGCATGCCCAAGAGCGACGCTCTGCCGGACGAATAGGAGCGGCCCCGGCCGCGAACCCGCGTCACCCCGAGCCGCATCAGGCCGCCGAGACTGACCCACTGTATGTTCTCGAACGGCCTCAGCTCCGACGTCGCATGCGGGAGCAGCCGACCTGGTACCCCTTCCAGCGAACGGCCAAATGCGAGCTCCCGAGGGGATGGAATGCTTCTCGATGATAGCAGGAGCCAGTGACCAAGCCGAAGAAAGCAAGCCGATCTGCCCCGCGGCCGCGGGCACGAGCCTGAAATGGTGGTTCGGCTGGCCTCCAGCCCCAAACGGCGCAGAGGTGCGCGCCCGCTTGGCGCCCGGCGTCGCCCGCGAAGCGACCGTGCTCAGGGGACATCCGTGGAGAACGCGGACGTTTTCTTTCAGGCGTCGGCCTCGGACGCCGCGCCGGAATCGAGCAGCTTGCGCGCGGCCCGCGTCGCTTCATCCAGGTTCGTGACCTGGCCGTCGAGCTGCATCTCGTAGACGGCGGCCAGAAGCTCCCCCATGCGCGGACCGGGCTCGACGCCCAGCGCCTGTAGATGACGCCCCATCAGTATCGGCTCGGGCGCTTCGTGCTCGACCCCGAGCGCCCTCGCCCGCTCGATGAACCACTCCTGCGCCGAGGCGTCGCTCGCCGGCCCGCGCGCCAGCGCATCGGCCTTCGCCACCAGATACAGCAGCTCGAGATCGCAGCCGCGCGCGAGACGCCGAAAGGCGCCGTCGCCGATCCGACGGCGATCGTGATAGAAGTGCAGCGGCTTGAGGTGATTCACCACCAGGACGACCACCTGCGAGCGCACGTCGTATCCGTCGACCGTGTGCACGTTGAGGGTATCGAGGACGCGCAGAGCGGGTTCACGCCCCGCGTGGTCGTGGCCCGGCGAGCGCACGCGGTGCCCCTCCATCTTCGTCGTGGCGGGCTTCGCCACGTCGTGCAAGAGCACCGCCAGCATCACCGTGAGTCTCTTCTCCCGCGTCAGCCCGCGGGTGAGCTCGGCGGCATTATCCAGGGCCAGCAGGGTGTGCGTGAATACGTCGCCCTCCGGATGCCATCTCGGATCCTGGGGGCAGCCGATCAGCGCCTTGAGATCCGGCAGCAGCTTGTCGAGGATGAGCAGATCGCGCGCTGCGGCGAGTCCAAAGGACGGTCGCTGCGCGAGGAGCAGTGCCTTCTCGAACTCGCCGAAGATGCGCTCCGCGGGCAGATCCGACAGCTCGATGTCGCGGCACAGGCGCTGCGTGCCGGGCTCGATGACGAACTCGAAACGGGCGGCGAACTGCATGGCGCGCAGCACCCGCAAGCTGTCCTCGGCGAACGTCTCGTAGCTCACGGCGCGGATGATGCCCTGCTCGATGTCGCTCACGCCTCCGTAGGGGTCGATCAACGCCGATTCCAGCGGATCGTAGAGAATCGCGTTGATGGTGAAGTCGCGGCGCCGGGCCGCTTCCTCCAGAGACATGAACGGGTCGCCGCTCACCGTGAAGCCGCGGTGCCCGGGTGCCACCTTCGATTCGCGCCGCGGCAGGCTCACGTCGACCTCGAGCTCAGACTCCAGAAGCACCTTGTAGACGGTGAAGCTCACGCCCACGGTGTTGAGTCGCCCGAGACGTCTCAGCAAGGCCTCCACCATCTCCGCGGGCAAGCCGTACACTTCGAGGTCGTAGTCCTTGGAGGCGACTCCCATCAGGCGATCGCGCACGCCGCCGCCGACCAGCAAAGCGCGTCCGCCCGCGCCGCGAACGGCGCGGCATACGGCGAGCACGGGCTCGTCGATACATCGGCTATCGATCTCGTGAACGCGCGGCACGGCCACGATCTCTCCGCTCGGGTCTCCTTCGCCCTAAAAAGATTCAACCACGAAGGACACGAAGAATTCTCAACTAAACGAGTCTACTACTCGGCCTTTTGTGACGATCATATTACTGCTGCCGGCCTCACCACCTTCGGTCTTCTGAAGTTTTTTCGTTCTTCGTGGACTTCGTGATCTTCGTGGTTCATTTCTTTGAAGGGCGACCGAGGGCGCGGCGCCCGGCGAAGCGGGCACGGGAGCCGAGCGCCTCTTCGATGCGCAGCCCTTCGTTCCACTTCGCCATGCGCTCGGAGCGCGCGAAGGATCCGACCTTCAGCTGCGGTAATCCCCAGCCGACCGCCAGGTGGGTGATGAAGACATCCTCGGTCTCCCCGGAACGAGCCGAGGCGATGGTCCCCCAGCCCAGCGCGCGCGCGGCGTCTACCGCCGCGCGCGCTTCGGTGAGCGTGCCGGCCTGATTCGGCTTCACCAGCAGCGCGTTGCATGCGCCCCGCGCGCCGCGCACGCGCTCGGCGCGGGTCACCAGCAGATCGTCGCCCACGACCTGCACGCGATGACCCGCATCTCGCACCAGCCGCCGCAGCCCCTCGCTGTCGTCCTCGCCGAGCGGATCCTCCAGCGAGACGATGGGAAAGCGCTCGAGCCAACCGATCAGCAGCGCGCACAGCGCGTCGGAATCGAGCACCTGCTGCTCCAGCGCGAGCCGGTATCGGCCTCCGCTTCCGAGCTGCGAGGCCGCGACGTCGAGCGCGATGCCCACGTCCTCCCCGGGCGAGAAACCCGCGGCTTCGATGGCGCGCACCAGCATCTCCAGCGCTTCCTCGTTGCTCGTGAACTCCGGCCAGTAGCCGCCCTCGTCGGCGACGCCGCGCAGCTTGCCCGCGCCGTCGAGGAGCCGGCCCGCCATGCGGTAGACCTCCGCCGTCCACTCCAGCGCCTGGGCAAAGCTCCGGGCCCCGAGCGGCACGATCATGAAGTCCTGAACATCGACCCGGCGCGCGGCGTGCGCCCCGCCGCCGAAAATCTGGATCTCGGGCAAGGGCAGCTCGCACGCGGTGTCTGTGCCCAGGTAACGCCACAGCGGCTCGCCGGCCGCGGCGGCGGCCGCGCAGGCCGCGGCCATGGACACCGCCACGGTGGCGTTGCCGCCGAGCCGGTGCTTGTCCGCGCTGCCGTCGAGCTCGATCAGGGCAGCATCGAGGCGCGCCTGCTCGGCGGCATCGGCGCCGGTCAGCGCGCGTGCGATGGGGCCGTTCACGTTGGCCACCGCCCCCTGCACACCGAACCCGCCCAGGCGCTCGCCGCCGTCGCGCAGATCCAGCGCTTCTCCGCGCCCGGTGGAGGCGCCCGCGGGCGCGATGGCGCGCCCCGCCGCGCCGCCGGCGAGGCGGACCTCCGCCTCCACGGTCGGTCGTCCGCGCGAGTCCCAGACGGATCGCCCCACAACCGCGATGATGGTGGTGCTCACTCACGCCTCCAGCGCCGCCGCCCAGCGCTCGCGCACCGCGGCCAGGCTCGCGGGCGCGCCGGCGAGCATTTCCTGCGCCACGGCGCGCACGAGCGCCACGTCACGCACGGCAGTCAAGTATTCCACCGGCGACTTGCCGTCCACGCGGGCGAGCAGCTTAAGCTCCCCGGGGCACTCGGGTTGCACGAGCGCGG
>CAZPFD010000094.1:0-13064 GCA_964585725.1 uncultured Ectothiorhodospiraceae bacterium
ACTCGGCCACCGGTGTGGAGCCCACGAAGCTCACCGCTGCCACGTCCGGGTCGGTGAGCAGCGCGTCCACCGCTTCCTTGTCCCCCACGACGACATTGAAAACGCCCTCGGGCAGCCCCGCCTCCATGGCGAGCTCCGCGAGGCGCAGGCTGGTGGAGGGATCGCGCTCCGAGGGCTTGAGCACGAAGGTGTTCCCGCAGGCGATGGCGACGGGATACATCCACAGGGGCACCATAGCCGGGAAGTTGAACGGTGTGATGCCGGCGCAGACCCCGAGCGGCTGGCGGATGGAGTAGCTGTCCACGCCGGTGGAGACGTTCTCGTTGTGCTCGCCCTTGAGCAGATGCGGGATCCCACACGCGAACTCGATGACCTCGAGCCCGCGGGTTACCGAGCCCTTGGCGTCATCCAGGGTCTTGCCGTGCTCGGAGGAGACAAGCCGCGCGAGCTCGTTGGCGTGGCGGGCCACCAGGTCGCGGTAGCGGAACAGGGTGCGCGCGCGCTGCGCGAGCGGGGTGGCGGACCACCCGGGGAAGGCCGCCAGGGCCGTCTCCACCGCGCGGCGCACCTCGCGGGCCGTGGCGTAGGGGATGCGCGCCGCCACCCGTCCGGTGGCCGGGTCGTAGATGTCGCCGATGCGGTTGCTCTCCCCCTCGACCCACTGGCCGCCGATGAAGTGGCGGAGCATCCGCGCCTCGGTGCCGGAGCCTCGCGATGCCTGTGTGGTGGTGGCCATGGGTTCTCCTCCTCTTGCGCTGGAGCGCATGAGCGGCGCATCTCGCCCGCGCTTTCGCGCGATCCTACCGCATCTCGCCGGGCTCTGCCTTGCATCGCACCGGACCACCTCGCATCATCCTGCCACCGGCAAGGGGACGCGCGCGGGCCCGCCCGCCCGGGGGGTGCGCCCGGCCGAGGACGGATGTGGACCGGACGCAGGAGGTGCGGATCATGTCGACGATTTTCAGCAAGATCATCAGCGGCGAGATGCCGGCGGACATCGTCTATCAGGACGAGCGCGTGACCTGTTTCCGGGATATCAACCCGGCGGCGCCGGTGCACGTCCTGATCGTGCCCAACAAGGAGATCGCGACGGTCAACGATCTGCAAGAGGACGACGAGACGCTGGCCGGCCACATGCTGCTGGTGGCGAAGAAGATCGCGCAGCAGGAGGGCGTCGCGGAGAGCGGGTACCGCCTGATCATCAACTGCAACCGGGACGGCGGCCAGGAGGTCTACCACCTGCACATGCACCTGATGGGCGGGCGGCCGGTGGGGCCGATGGTGGTGCGCCGCTGAGAGGCGCCAGCGGCCCGCGGGGGGCCTTGTTGTAAAGGGCGGAGATTTGGCGCAACATCCCGTGCGCTGCCCGGCGCGGTGGTCCCGCCGGCGGCATGCGGAAGGGGTTCATCGTGCGCCGCGCACAACTTTTGTTCAGATGGCTCTCCCCGGTGCTCGGGCTTGCCCTCGCCCTGTCGGCGGCGCAGGCGGCCGAGACCGAGGACGACATCGAGGTCGCCCTCAGCCTCGCCGACATGCTGCGCTCGGCGCGTGTCGTCATCTCCGAGAGCCAGGATCTCATCAACGATCCCGCCATCGGTGACAAGGGCTTGACCAGCGAAGTGGTGCTGTCCAAGGCCCTCGATGCGTACCGCCGGCGCACCGGCCGCGATCCGCTCGGCGTGGACCCGAAATCGCGCCATGGGCGGTTGCTCGAGGCCCAGATGGCCGCCATCCGCGAGGTTGTGGACGAGCACCAGGAGACCATCAACCGCCCGGGTGTCGGCTTCAAGGGCTTCGTGCCCGCCGTGTTCGCGCGGCTCGTGAACGAGCGGTTCATGCAGAAGGTGGGCGACGAGGCGGAGATCAAGGTGACGGCTCCCCCCGAGCTGGTTCGCAACCGCAAGGCCCTCCCCGATACCTGGGAGACGCAAGTGATCCAGCGCAGGTTGATGTCTCCCGATTGGCCGCAGGGACAGGTCTTCTATACCGAAGCCGAGAGCAGAGGGCTCGAGGCGTTCCGCGCGCTGATACCGGAGTATTACGAGGCCGGCTGCCTGAGCTGCCACGGTGAGCCCAAGGGCGAAATCGATGTGACGGGTTATCCCAAGGAGGGCGGCGAGCTGGGAGAGCTCGGAGGCGTCATCAGCATCACCCTTTACCGCTGAGCCTTCCCGGCCGGCGCCGGCGCAGCCGGGCTGCGTCGAACAGACCATCCGCCATGTCGCGCTTTTCCATCCTCACCCGACTCATCTTCCTCGCAGCCGTGCTCATCGGCGTGCTGCTGGCCTCCAACGCCCTGCTCAACCTCGAGCTCTCGCGCAACGCCGAGACCCTCGCGCAGGAGGGCCGTTCCATCGAGGTGCTGGGCACCGCGAACGCGGCCAGCAAGGCGTTCGGTGATCTCAAGTACTGGCTCACGGATCTCGCAGTGAGCCTGCTCATGCGCTCCGAGCGCGAGGTCGAGGCGGCCCGCGTGCGCCTCGATGCCGAGCTCACCGAGCTCGAGCACTACGATCCCGAGACCGTGGCGGTCGTGCGCCGGGAGGTGGCCGCGCTCATGGACCAGGGCATGAAGGCCATCGACGCCTACACCGAGGACCAGCGCGTCATCGGCAACTCGCTGATGGCCGCGGCGCGCGAGCACATCAGGGTCGTGGACGAACGCCTGGCGGCGCTTGTCGACCGCGTGCAGGCGGAGACCCAGGCGCGGCGCGATGCGGCCATCGCGGGCGCGGAGCGAGCCGTGGAGGTCTCGCTCTGGATCGTGGCCGCGGCTACCGTCGTCGGGCTCTCCCTCACCTGGCTCGTGCTGCGCTCCATCACCGGTCCCTTGCGGCGTCTGGTGGCGGCCATGTCGGCCATCACGGGCGGCAACCTCCAGGTGGCGATCCCGCCGCCCGGTCGTGACGAGATCGGAGCCATGGCGCGGACCCTGGCGATGTTCCGCGACAGCCTGGCGGAGCGCGATCGCCTGGCGCGCGAGCGCGAACGTGCCGAAGCGGCGGTGCGCGAGGCCCAGGCGCGACTCACCGATGCCATCGAGACCATCAGTGAAGGCTTCTCGCTGTACGACGCCGACGACCGCCTGGTGCTGTGCAACCGCAAGTATCGGGAGCTCCTGCTTCCGGGCCACGAGGGCGTGGTCGAGCCCGGCGCCAGGTTCGAGTCGATCGTGCGCTACGCGGCCAAGGTGGGCCTCATCGAGGCGGCCAAGGGCCGGACCGAGGAGTGGCTGGCCGAGCGGCTGGCCAGGCGCAACGCGCCCGAGGGCCCCTACGTGGAGCAGCACAGCGGCGGCCGCTGGGTCCAGATCAACGAGCGCAAGACGCAGGAGGGGGGGACGGTCGCGGTGTATATGGACGTCACCGAGCTCAAGCGCCGCGAGCAGGAGCTCGCGGAGGCCATCGGGGAGCTCAACGCCGTGCTCGACAACATCGAGTACGGCGTTCTGTTCATGGACTCCCGGCTGCGCATCCGCATCGGCAACCGCGCCTACCGCGAGATCTGGGATGTCCCTGAGATGTTCCTCGCCCGCCGTCCTACGCTGCGCGAGGACATGGAGTACACGCACTCGAGCGGTCTCTACGACATCGCGGACGAGGATTGGGAAGAATATCTCGAGGGGCGCTTGAAGGCGGTGCGCCAGGGTGCCATCCCGCCCACCGAGCTGCGTGTGGCCGACGGCAGGGTGCTTCAGTACCAGTGCATCGCTCTGGCGGACGGCGGGCGCATGCTCACCTACTTCGACATAACCCCCCTCAAGCGCATCGAGGAGCAGCTCCGCCGCAGCGAGGAGCGCTACGTGCTGGCGACGCAGGCCGCGGCCGAAGGCATCTACGAGTGGAACGTGCAGTCGAACGATGTGTATCTGTCGCCGAGAGCGAAGCGGTTCTTCCCGGCGCCGGACGACCCGGATCTGAGCGTCGAGAAGTGGCTCTCGCTCGTGCACCCGGACGATGCCGAATCCTACCGGAACGCCGTCGTCGACCACTTCAAGGGGCGCACCGACCACCTCGAGTGCGAGTATCGCGTCGCGGACGGGTCGGGGAGCTATCGTTGGGTGTCGGATCACGGCATCGCGGTGCGCAACGACGCGGGGCGCGTCGTGCGCATCGTGGGCGCCCTCGCCGACATCACGGCGCGCAAGCGGGTGGAGCTGGAGCTGCGCGAGGCCAAGGAGCAGGCGGAGGCGGCGACCCAGGCGAAGAGCCGGTTCCTCGCCAACATGAGCCACGAGCTGCGCACGCCGCTGAACGCCATCATCGGTCTCACCGAGCTGCTCCAGGAGGAAGCCGAGGACCTGGGGCAGAAAGAGCTGCTGGAGCCGCTCTCGCGCATCGCCGGGGCGGGCAAGCATCTGCTTCGCCTCATCAATGAAGTGCTGGACCTGTCCAAGATCGAGGCCGGCAAGATCGAGCTGCACCTCGAGGAGTTCGATATCGGATCGGTTCTGCGCGACGCCGCGACCACCGCGCATCCCCTGGCCGACAAGAACGGCAACGATCTGGTGGTGCAGCTTCCCGACGGGCTTGGCACGATGTACGGGGATTCGACGCGCCTGCGCCAGGTGGTGTTCAACCTGCTGAGCAATGCGTGCAAGTTCACCGAGCAGGGCGAAGTGAGGCTCGAGGCGGCGCGCAGGCCCATGAAGGACGGGGACTGGCTCGAGGTGAGGGTAGCCGACGACGGCATCGGAATGACGCCGCAACAGCAGACGAGGCTCTTCCAGGAGTTCAGCCAGGCGGACAGCTCCACCACCCGCAAGTACGGCGGCACCGGCCTGGGGCTGGCCATCAGCGATCGGCTGTGCCGGCTGATGGGCGGCAGCATCAGCGTGAGCAGCGCGCCGGGCGAAGGAAGCACCTTCACCGTGCGGCTGCCCCTGCCGCCGGCGCCGGCCGTACGCGAGCCGTCGCGGCCGGCGCCCGCGCGCGCCGGTGCCGGCGACACCGTGCTGGTGGTCGACGACGACGAGACGGTGCGCGAGCTCATGCGCCACTTCCTCGAGCGCGAGAGCTACGAGGTGGTGACGGCGCGCGACGGCGAGGAAGGGCTGCGACTCGCGCGCGAGGTGCGCCCGGCCGTGATCACGCTCGACGTGCTCATGCCGGGGCTCGACGGCTGGGAGGTGCTGAGGCGGCTGAAGTCGGATCCGGAGCTCGCCGCCATCCCGGTGGTGATGGTGACCATCGTCGGGGAGCAGAACAAGGGCTATGCGCTGGGCGCCTCGGACTACCTGGAGAAGCCGGTGGAGCGCGACCGGCTGCGGGCGATCCTGGACAGGTACCGGCTGAGGGACGAGAAGCACCGGGTGCTGGTGGTCGAGGACGACGAGAGCATGCGAGCGGTGCTCTGCCGCATGCTGCGCGGGGAGGGCTTCGAGGTCGCGGAAGCGGAGAACGGGCGGGTCGCGCTGGCGCGACTGGAGGAGATGCGCCCCGACTGGATCCTGCTCGATCTCATCATGCCGGAGATGGACGGGTTCGAGTTTCTGACCGAGCTTCGCAAGCGGCCCGGGCATCACCGGATCCCCGTGGTCGTGGTGACGGCGGCGGACCTCAGCGAGGCCGATCGCCGCCGGCTCAGCGGCGGTGTCGAGCGTGTGCTGCTGAAAGCAGCGTATGATCGCGAGGAGCTGCTCGAAGAGCTGCGCGCATTGATCGCGCGCAACGCGAGCCCGCGCCGTGCAGCGGCCAAAGAGGTCGGAAGATGACCAAGATACTCTACGTCGAGGACAACGAGGACAACATCTACATGCTGAAGCGCCGTCTCGAGCGCCTGGGATACGAGGTCTCGATCGCCCGCGACGGTGCGGAAGGCCTCGCCATGGCGGATGCCGAGAGCCCCGACCTCATCCTCATGGACCTCACTCTTCCGGGCATCGACGGCTGGGAAGCGACACGCAGGCTCAAGGCGGCGGTGCAGACGCGAGAGATTCCGGTCATTGCGCTCTCCGCTCACGTGTTGGAGGGCGCGCGCGAGAAGGCTCTGGCGGCGGGCTGCGACGACTACGACATCAAGCCGGTCGAGTTCCCGCGCCTGCGCCGAAAGATCGAAGCCCTGCTGGCCGGGGGAAACGGCGCGTGAGTGCCGGCGGGATGAGGTTTTTCCTGGTCGTCGACGACGACGAGAACAATCGCTACACGCTGACCCGGCGCCTGCGCCAGCTCGGCCACCCCAACGTGGTGACCGCGGAGAACGGACGCATCGCGCTCGAGCGCATCCGGGGCCAATCCTTCGACATCGTATTGCTGGACATCATGATGCCGGAGCTCAGCGGCTACGATGTGCTCGAGCAACTGCACGCCGAAGGACGGCTCGCGAACCTTCCGGTCATCGTGATATCGGCTCTGGAGGACATCGAGAGCGTGGTCCGCTGCATCGAGCTTGGGGCGGAGGATTATCTGACCAAGCCGTTCAATCCGACGCTTCTCAACGCGCGCATCACCGCGGCGCTCGAGAAGAAGCGCCTGCGCGACGAGGTGAGCCGGCAGCTCACCTTCATCCGCGAGATGTTCGGCAGATACGTGCCCGAGAGCGTGGCCCAGGCGATCATCAGCGGCCAGGGCGAGCTGGCGCCGACGCATGCGACCGCCACCATCCTGTACTCGGACATCGAATCGTTCACGAGCATCGCGGAGAGCATGGAGCCGGGCCGCGTGGTGCAGATGCTGAACGAGTACTTCCCCGCGCTCATCGAGCCCATCACGTACTACGGCGGCATCGTCAACCAGTTCCAGGGCGACGCCATGCTGGTGACGTTCAACGTCCCGGTGCCCGATGCGCAGCACGCGGACAGCGCGGTGAAAGCCGCCATGGCGATGCAGGAGGCGCTGCGGGGGCGCACGTTCGCCGGTGTGCCGCTGCGCACCCGCATCGGCATCAACACGGGCGTGGTCATCGCCGGCAACGTGGGATCGGGGAACCGGCTCAACTACACCGTGCACGGTGATGCGGTGAACCTCGCGGCGCGCCTCGAGCAGCTGAACAAGGAGCTCGGAACTTCGGTGCTGCTCTCCGCCACGACCGTGGCCCTGCTGAGCGAGCCGTATCCCATCGTGCCCGTGGGCGAGGCGGTGGTGCGCGGCAAGACGGGACGGGTCGAGGTCTACCGCTTGGCCGTGTAGCTGCATCTGTATATAATTCCAGTACTCTTGCCGGCCGCGTCCCTGAGGGGGGAGCCATGGTCACGCTGACCGCCCGCCAGCACCAGATCCTGCGCTTCATCCAGGAGTTCATCGAGAGCGAGGGGTTTCCCCCCACCCGCGCGGAGATCGCCCGCGCGCTCGGATTCCGCTCCGTCAACGCCGCCGAGGATCACCTGAAGGCGCTGGTGCGCAAGGGCGCCATCGAGATCCTGGCGGGCGCCTCGCGCGGGATCCGTGTCGTGAACGCCCCCGAGGACGCCGGTCTGCCGGTGGTGGGCCGGGTCGCCGCCGGCAACCCCATCCTGGCCGAAGAGCACATTCAGGGGCGTTACCGGTTGGATCCGGGGCTGTTCCGCCCACGCGCCGACTACCTGCTGCGGGTCCGGGGGATGAGCATGCGCGAGGCCGGCATTCTGGACGGCGACCTGCTGGCCGTGCACCGGGTGCCGGAGGCGAGCAGCGGCGAGATCGTGGTGGCCCGGGTGGAGGACGAGGTGACGGTCAAGCGCTTTCGCCGCCGGGGCAATGTGGTAAGGCTCATGCCCGAGAACCCCGACTTCTCGCCCATCGTCGTGGACTTGCGCCGCCAGTCCCTGGTGATCGAAGGGGTGGGCGTGGGCGTGATCCGCAACCGCAAGCCCCTGTAACCGCCGCCGCGTCCGTGTGAAACAGCGTTGGGAAACTTGATCATCCGCGAAGCACCGCTGCTTTGTCTGCCGGGTCGGCGGGCCACCGCGATGGGTTCCAAGGCTGCGCGCGCTCGCAGGGCACCGAGATGAAGCCGGCCCTCGAGACCTTGCAGCAGCACGTCGGCCTGTGCCGGAGGCCGGCGCGGCGTGAGCGCCTGCCCACGGGCGTGACGGAGCTGGACGAGCGCCTGCCCGACGGGGGGTGGCCGCTGGGGGCGCTCACCGAGGTTCTGTGCGCGGGAGAGGGGATCGGTGAGCTGCGCGTGGTGCTCTCGGCGCTGGCCGAGCTGAGCCGGCGGGAGCGCTGGATCGTGTGGGTGAGCCCGCCTTACGTCCCTTATGCGCCGGCCCTCGCGGCTCGGGATGTGGATCTGTCCCGCGTGCTGGTGGTGCAGGCGCAGGCCGGTGATGCCTTGTGGGCGGCGGAGCAGGCATTGCGCAGCTCGAGCTGTGGCGCGGTGCTGCTGTGGTCGTCCACCACCGACGGGCGCAGCCTGCGCCGCTTGCAGCTGGCGGCGGAGCACGGCGGGTCGTGGGGGGTGCTCTTTCGCGGGCTGAGGGCCGCGAGCCGGCCTTCGCCCTCGGCGCTGCGGCTGCGGCTGGCGCCGGCGCCCCGGGGATTGGAGGTCGAGATCCTCAAGTGCCGCGGGCGGGCGCCGGCGACGCCTCTGGTGGTGGCCGCCGGGTGAGGGCACGGTGCGCACCGCATGCAGGTCAGGGCTCCGCATCGCTCCCGTTCCGCCGCTCGCGCTCTGTGGCTGAGTCTGTATCTGCCCGATCTGCCGCTCGAAGCCCTGAGCCGGGGAGGTCGTATTCCTCCGCCGGCCGCCGTGGTCGAGGCGCGCGGCGCGCGGACATGGCTGGTGGCGTGTGACACAGCCGCGCTCGCCCGCGGGCTGCGAGTGGGCATGGCCCTCGATGCAGCCTGTGCCCTGGTGCCGGCCTTGCGGATATTGCGGCGCGATGAGCCGGCGGAGCGCGCGGCGCTGGAGGGATTGGCGCTCTGGGCCGGGCAGTTCACCTCCCTCGTGCACCTGGTGGCGCCCCGGGGCCTCGTGCTGGAGGTGGGCGCCAGCCTGACCCTGCTCGGTGGGCTGAAGCGCCTGCACGCGCGGGTGCTCGGGGAGTCCCGGGCGCTGGGCTATACCCCCCGGCTGGCCGTGGCTCCCACCCCGCTCGGCGCCTGGTTGCTGGCCCGAGCGGGTGTGCAGCAGTGCGTCACGGCGCTCTCGGCCCTGCCGGGGTGTCTGGCGGAGGTTCCGCTGAGCGCTCTGGATCTGCCAGCAGAGACACGGGCGGCCCTGACGGAGATGGGGCTGCGGACCTTCGGCGACTGCCGCCGGCTGCCGCGGGCGGATCTCGCCCGGCGTCTCGGCCCGGAGCTCGTGCATACCTTGGATCGGGCGCTCGGCAAGCGCGCGGATCCGCGCCGGCCCTGGATCGCTCCGCCGCGCTTCGAGCGCCGGCTGTCCCTGCCGGGCCCGGTCACCGAGGTGGAGGCGCTGCTCTTCGCCGCTCACCGTCTGCTGCTGGAGCTGGCCGGCTTTCTCGCGGGACGCGGGAGCGGGGTGCAGGGCCTGACCCTTGAGCTCCAGCGCCGGGGGAAGCCCGCCATCCCCATCGTGCTCGAGCTGGTGGCACCCGCCCGCGATCCCCAGCACCTGTCGAGCCTGCTGCGCGAGCGCCTGATGCGGCTGGAGCTCGGGGCCGGCTCCGAGGGGATCGAGGCGCTGTGTCTGCGCGCGGAGGATCTGCAGCCGCTCGCTCCGCAAAACCTGGATCTTTTCGCCGGCGACACGAGGGCGGGCCGCGCCGGCACGGCATGGATCGAGCGGCTGCGGGCTCGTCTGGGCGCGCCGGCGGTATACGGGCTGACCGCGATCCCCGACCACCGCCCGGAGCGGGCGTGGCGCGCCTGCGCGCCCGCGGAGAGCACGCTCCCGGTGATGGCCTCGGCGGCGCGGCCGTTGTGGCTTCTGCCGCACCCGCGGCCGCTCGAGACGGTGAACGGCGCCCCGTGGCTCGGCGGAGCGCTGCGCCTGCATGCGCGCCCGGAGCGAATCGAGAGTGGATGGTGGGACGGCGGGGCTGTCGCGCGCGACTATTTCATGGCACAAAATCCCGAGGGCGAAACCTTCTGGATCTATCGCGAGCGCCACGGGGAGCCGCGCTGGTTCCTCCACGGCGTCTTCGGTTGATCGAGTCGAGCATCATGCGCGCAGTGATCGCAGCCGGCCACGAGCTCACCGTCCAGGCGGCGGAGAACGCTCTGAAGGACGGGGGGAACGCCTACGATGCGGTCCTCGCCGGGCTCGCCACCGCCTGTGTGGCGGAGCCCGTGCTGGCCTCTCTCGGCGGCGGCGGCTATCTGCTGGCGCAGCCGGCGTCCGGGCACGCGCGGCTCTACGACTTCTTCGTGCAGACCCCCGGGCGCCAGCGCCCGCCCGCCGAGCTCGACTTTCGCCCGATCCTGGCCGACTTCGGCACCGCCCGCCAGGAGTTCCACACCGGACGCGGCTCGGTGGCCGTGCCGGGTGTGGTGCGCGGGCTGTTCGAAGTCCACCGCGACCTGGGGACCCTGCCCATGCGCGAGCTGGTGGCGCCGGCAGTGGAGTGGGCCGCGCGCGGCATCCGGGTAGAGCCCTTCCAGGCCTATGTCTTCCGCGTCGTGGAGGCCATCTACGGGGCGAGCCCTGCGGCGCTCGCCGTGTACGGAAGCGACATGCGCGCGGGGACGCTGGTGGGCGAGGGGGAGCGGCTGGTCCAGCCCGAGCTCGCCGACGTGCTCGACGCGCTGGCGGGTGAGGGCGCCGATCTCTTCTACCGCGGCGAGATCGCGCGCAGCATCGTGCGCGACATGCAGGACGGCGGTCAGCTCGAGGCCGCGGATCTGGCGGGCTACCGCGTCGAGCGCCGCGATCCCGTGGCCGTCGACTACCGGGGTGTGCGATTGCTCACCAACCCCCCGCCCGCGTCGGGAGGCGTCCTGCTGGCCTTCGCGCTGCGGCTGCTGGAGGTCCTGCGGCTGGGTGCGCTCGAGCTCGACGATGCCGAGCGCCTGTGCCTGCTGGCCGAGGTCATGGCGCTCACCAGCGATGCGCGCGCCCGGGCGCACCTGGACGAGGGCGCGCATCCCGACGCCGAGCGTCTCCTGCACCCCCGCTTCGTCGAGGCGTACCGCAGGCGTCTGGCCGCGCACCCGCGCAGTCGGGGCGGCACCACGCAGCTCAGCGTCATCGATGCCCGGGGCAACCTGGCGAGCCTCAGCGTCTCCAACGGAGAAGGCTCCGGCTACGTCATCCCGCACACCGGGATCATGATGAACAACATGCTCGGCGAGTCGGACCTCAACCCCGCGGGCTTTCACCGCTGGCCGGCCGCGGCGCGCATGACGTCCATGATGGCGCCCACGGTGGCGCGGCGCGCAGACGGTTTCGCGCTGGCCACCGGGTCCGGGGGGTCCAACCGCATTCGCAGCGCCATCCTCCAGGTGCTGGTGAACGTGCTGGATTTGGGGATGGACGTGGAGTCGGCCGTGCTCGCCCCGCGCATCCATCTGGAGTCGGAGCTGCTGAGCGTGGAGGGTGGTTTCGATCGCGGGCGGCTGGCGCCGCTGCTGCGGGCCTATCCCGAGCACCAGCTGTGGGAGGAGCGCAATCTGTTCTTCGGCGGCGCGCACACGGTGGCAGCGGGCCCGGGCGTCTGGCAGGCAGCCGGCGATCCGCGCCGGGGCGGCGCGGCGCGGGTGATCGCGCGCTGAGGCGGCTTGCGCCCGTTCCGTGCCGCTGTTATAGATGCGGCCTGATGCTTGTGCCGACGGCGACGCCCGAGAGATGACGCAGCAGCGCGACCCCCACGAAGGAGACCGCCTACGCCGCGGTTACGAGACCATGCTGCACCGGGCCCGCGCGGCCCTGGCGGAGCACCTGCCCACCGTACGCGAGGCCGTCGATCACGCCAAGGAAAAGGCGGTGGAGCTGGGCGAGCTTACGCGCGAGGAGGCCGAGCGGGTGCGCGAGTATCTGCGCCGCGACGTGGAGGACGCCGGTGCCTACCTGGCCGACACGCGGCGCGAGCTCACCGATTGGCTGCACCTCGAGCGTGATCTCATCGAATCCCAGCTGCTCGACTCTCTATCCGTGCTCGCCGATCAAACGCGCCTGGAGTACGAGAAGCTGGCTGCCCGGGCCCGGCGCGCCGACGAGCGGCACACCGGAGAAGTCGTCGCTCCGGGCACCCTGCGCTGCACCCAGTGCGGCGAGCGGCTTCGGTTCAGCGAGAGCGGCCACGTTCCGCCCTGTCCCAAGTGCCACGGCACGGTGTTCCGACGCGCCTCGCGCTGAGCCGCCGGGCTCGAGCTCCCGCCATGACCGAGACGCACACCGTCGGCGGCGCGGCGGTGCCCGCGGAGATCCGCGCGGCGCTGCTGCGCATGGGGCTGATCGGCGCTCGCGAGAGTCCCGTGTATGCGCGGCTCCCCGGCGGCGTGTCATCGGACATCTGGCGGGTGGACGCCCGCATCGGAACGCTGTGCGTCAAGCGGGCGCTGCCGCGCCTGCGCGTCGCGGCGGAGTGGACCGCACCCGTGGAGCGCAACGCCTACGAGGCGGCGTGGTATCGGGTCGCGAGCGCCATCGTCCCGGGGGCGGTGCCCGAGGTGCTCGGAGAAGACGAGGCGACGCAGGCGTTCGCCATGCGCTTTCTCGATCCTGCGACGCACCCGGTGTGGAAGCATCTCCTGCGCGATGGGATCGCCGACCCGGGCACGGCCGCGGCGGTGGGCGAGCGCATGGGACGGATCCACGCAGCGACCGCGGGCGACGCCGGCATCGCGGCGCGCTTCCGCACCGATGGGATCTTCCATGCCCTTCGCCTCGAGCCCTATCTGCTGGCCACCGCGCGCGTGCATCCCGAGTGCGCCGGGGTGCTGAACGGGCTGGCGCGGGAGACGGCCGCGACCCGGTGCGCCCTGGTGCACGGCGACGTCAGCCCCAAGAACATCCTCGTCGGGCCGCAGGGACCCGTGTTCCTCGACGCCGAGTGCGTTTGGTACGGCGATCCTGCCTTCGACGCCGCGTTCTGCCTGAATCACCTGCTGCTCAAGTGCCTGTGGCAGCCCCGCACGGTGCCCGCTTTCCTGCATTGCTTCGATGTTCTCGCCGGCGCGTGGCTCGCGCAGGTGGACTGGGAGCCGCGCGCCGCGCTGGAAGCGCGCACCGCTCGACTG
>CAZPFD010000095.1:0-12966 GCA_964585725.1 uncultured Ectothiorhodospiraceae bacterium
CATGCCCGCGCACGCATTGCACCAGAACGTCCAATCGATCTTGAGCGAGCGGGTCTCGATGGCGTCTTGCGGGATCTCGTCGAAGATGCGGTGCGCGTCGAACGGACCGTAGTAGTCTCCGACGCCCGCGTGGTCGCGGCCGACGATGAGGTGCGAGCACCCGTAGTTCTGGCGGAACACGGCGTGCAGCAACGCCTCGCGCGGGCCCGCGTAGCGCATGTCGAGCGGGTAGCCCGCCTGCACCACCGTGTGCTGCACGAAGTAGTTTTCGATGAGCGCCTCGATGGCGCGTGCGCGCACCTCGGCCGGGATGTCACCGGGTTTCACCCTGCCCAGCAGCGAATGCACGAGCACGCCGTCGCAGACCTCGATGGCGATCTTGGCGAGATATTCGTGTGAGCGGTGCATGGGGTTGCGGGTCTGGAAGGCCGCGACCGTGCTCCAGCCTTTGGCTTGAAAGAGCTCGCGGGTCTCCTGAGGCGTCAGGAACAGATCCGGATACTTGCTCGGGAACTCGCCGGCCGAGAGCACCTTGACCGGCCCTGCGAGGTTCACCTCGCCCTGGCGCAGCACCATGGCGACGCCGGGATGATCGCTGTCGGTGGTGCGGAAGACCTCGATGCACTCGTGCGTCTTGTCGATGCGGTACTTCTCGCGCAGCGTGAGGATCCCCATGACCTCGTCGTGCTCGGCGTCCACGAGGGCGACCTCGGATCCTTCCGGCAGCGCGGCCGCGGTGTCCGCATCGGTGGACAGGGTGATGGGGATGGGCCAGAACAGCCCGCTCGCAGTGCGCATGTCGTCGCACACGCCGCGCCAGTCGTCGTAGGACATGAACCCCTCGAGCGGCGTGAAGCCGCCGATCCCGAGCATGATCAGGTCACCCTTCTCGCGTGAGCTGATCTTGACCGCGGGGAGACTTGCAGCCCGCGAGCGTTCCGCCGCGAGCGCCTCGCCGGCCACCATGCGCGGCGCGAGCGCGCCGGCTCCGTGGGGCTTCACCAATCTGGCCATTGCACCTCCTGGAAAACAGCGTTCGTGTTCGCGACTGCGGGCCTCGCGCGGCCCGGCGAGCGCGGGACTGAAAAGGTGGAATTTTACGCCCGCCACGCGAACAATGCGAAGCTCGGGCCGCGCTTGCCCCTTCGGGGCCCAGCCCCGAGAATGACTCCCCGGAGCCGCATATCGCGTAGAGCCATGGCCCGAATCGCACTGGCGCAGACGACCTCCACCGACGATTTCCACGCCAACCTCGAGAGCGCCATGGGCATGGTCAAGGCCGCGGCCGCCGGCGGCGCCGCGCTCCTCGCCTTTCCCGAGGTGTTCCTCTACATCGGCGGGCGCGAGGGCAGGCTCCAGCACGCGCAGGCGCTGGACGGCGCGGTCGTGGACGCATTTCGCGAGTGCGCGGCGCGCCACGCGATGATGATACTTCTGGGCAGCATTCACGAGCGCATCCCCGGGGAGCCCGAGAAGGTCTACAACACCTCCGTTCTCACCGACGCGAGCGGCGAGGTGCTGGCCGTCTACCGCAAGCTCAAGCTCTTCGACGTGGAGCTGCCGGAGTTCACGTTCCGCGAGAGCGACGGGATCGAGCCCGGGGGCGCCGACCCGCCCGTCGTGGACACCGCCGTCGGCCGCGTGGGTCTTTCCATCTGCTTCGATCTGCGCTTCGCCGATCTCTACCTGGGCTTGCGCCGGCGCGGCGCGGAGGTGATCTTCGTGCCCTCCAACTTCACGGCGCCGACCGGCGCCGCACACTGGGAGCCCCTGCTGCGGGCGCGCGCCATCGAGAACCAGGCCTACGTCGCGGCCCCCGCCCAGTTCGGTCAGCACAATCCCAAGTATCGCTCCCACGGCCACACCATGCTCGTGGATCCGTGGGGCGTGGTGGTGGCCCAGGCGCCGGAGCGCACGGGGCTCGTCTTCGGCGAGCTGGATCTGGATCACCTGCGAAAGGTGCGCCGCGAGCTGCCCATGGCGCCCTGAAAGGGGACAGATCTATTTTTCGGTTCTTCGCGGATTTTCGCGAAAGCGCGCCGCCGAGCGTTTCGTCGAAATTGGGGCCGGGGGTACGTGCCGCGCAGTCACAAGCCCCGCAGCGCGGGGCAGGGAGCTGGTCTCGGCGTCATGGGAGCCGACGCGCACACAGCCGAAGCCCAAGAGCGTGGAGCAGGCAGGGGGCGGCCCCGCGTGGGTTCGAGGTTGCCGCGTTGTTTCGGGGCTTGGGACGGAGCGGCGCGTGCCCCCGGACCCAGCCTCACCCTGCGACACCCCTGTTTCCCGAAAATCCGCGAAGAACCGAAAAATAGATCTGTCCCCCAGCGGGCTACGAGATGCGGCGGTAGAGGAGCGTCTCGTTGCGCCCCGGGACCGGGCGCAGGATCTTGCCTTCCCAGCCGTTCACGCCCGGGAACCGCTCCTTCAGCGCGGGAAGCAGCTCCTTGAAGCCCGGTTGCTCCTCACTGAGCTCGATGCCGGGTCCTTTGCGCAGCTTGAAGTAGAAGTACACCCGGTGCGACGTGAGCAGGTCCATCTTGTAGCCCCACAGCTCCGTCACGTCCTTCCACTCCACGGCGTACCGCTTGCCTTTGTGGTCGGCGAACTCGAAGCCGTCCGCATTGAATCGGATCGTGGGGTCGGTCGAGCGTTTCCGCCAATTCCACAGGCGCTTCAGTGCTCCGAACATTTCCGCTGTTCACCCGGCGTTCAAGCAACGCAGCGGTCCCACCTCGGGCGCTCCGCTGTGCAACGGCATCAACTGGGGAGGGCGCGTTCCGCAAACGCAGGCAAAGCTATCACAACAGCGCGGGGATCGTCGACGTTCCCGCGCGGAGCGGGGCCGCCGGGGAGCATCGCGAGCGGGTCGTGGACCCGTCGAGGCGCCGAAATCAGCCCGGGCCCGCGCCGGGGAGGCCTCGTCATCCGGCCGGCTCTGGGCGAAGGCGCATGCCCTGCCGCGGCACGGTCTCGTCGAGGAGCTTGACGCAGGCGTAGACGCTCTCGATGGCGGGACAGGGCGTCTGCGTGAGGCGCCCCAGCTCCAGCACCGCGCCGATGAGGGCCTCGATCTCCATCGGCTTGCCGGCCTCGAGGTCTTGGAGCATCGAGGTCTTGTGCTCGCCCACGGACTCCGCTCCCGCGATGCGCCGCTCGATGGTGTGCCGGAAGCGGATGCCCAGCTTCTGCGCGACGGACCGCGCCTCTTGCATCATGGCCTCGGCGAGCGCCCGCGTCTCGGGGAAGCGGCAGATGCCGGCCAGGGTGGCCTGGGTCAGGGCGCTGATGGGGTTGAAGCAGAGATTGCCCCACGCCTTCAGCCAGATCTCGGAACGGATATCGGTCAGCACGCGCGAGCGGAACCCCGCCTCCTCCAGCGCCGAGGCGAGCCGTTTGACCCGCTCACTCTGCGAGCCATCGAGCTCACCGACCGGAAAGCGATTCCCCTCCACCTGGCGGATGAGACCGGGCCGCTCGATCTCTGTCGCCGGATAGGCGATGCATCCGATGATGCGTTCGGGCGGGACATGCGCCTCGATGGTCCCGCCCGGATCGAGCGACTCCAGCCGCCGGCCGTCGAAAGGACCGCCATGGCTGTGGAAATACCACCACGGGATGCCGTTCTGAAGGGTGACCACCAGGGTCGAGGCGTGGAACAAGGCTGGCAACTCCGCAGCCACCGCGGGAATCTGGTGCGCCTTGAGGGCGAGCATGACCACGTCCTGCACACCCGCATCCTCGATGCGGTCGGTCGCATTGAGCTCGCGTACGACGTCCCGCCGGCCTTCCGTGTCGACCAGCGTGAGCCCCTGCGCCTGGATGGCGCGCAGATGCGCGCCCCGGGCGATCAGAGTGACCTGGTGCCCCGCTTGAGCCAGACGCGCGCCGAGAAACCCGCCGATGGCTCCCGCGCCGACGACACAGATTCGCGTAATCAACCCTGTTGCCCCCTTTCGCGCAGCGGGCCGTGCCAAGGCGGGCGCTGCGCTCGTCGCGCCCAGCGCGCCGATGACGCCCCTGGGAGATGGCGCGCCGCGTCAGCCCTCGAACGCCCGGACGAGCTCGGGGGGGACGGGTATCGCCTTGTGCGCCTCCCGGTCCATGACCACACTGGTCACTTCGGCGTCGGCCACCCGGTCGCCGTGCTGGTTCCTGATCTCGTGCTTGAGGACGTAGCTCGTGCGGCCCCTGCGTAGCGGATACGTCACGACCGACAGACGATCTCCCTGGAACGACTCCTTCGCGAAGTTGATGCTGATGTTCACCACGACGGTGCCGAGACCTCGTGCCAGCAGCCGTTCGAAATGCGGCACTGCGGCATTGTACCAATCTCGCCTGCCACGCTCGATATATTCGAGGAATTTCGCGTTGTTGACGTGCCCGAGATCGTCGATGTCATCGGGCGGCACTTCCACGGTGATGGCGCTCTGCATGGCACCTCCTTGGCACGCTCGATGGTCAGAACCGCTGGACGCGGTCGAGCGGACGCAGTGCTGCGGCCGACCCCCGGGGCGCCTCAGCCCCCTCCCGGAGACGCGCCCTGCGCGCCCCTGGCGGCTTCGATGCCCCGCCGCTCGTCGACGCTCAAGAGCAGCGCTGCGCCCAGGACGAAGAACGCGAGCACGGTGGCCACCCCCACGCGCTGGCTGTCGAACCAGCCCGTCGCGGCGCCGAGCAACGCCGGACCCAGAAACGCCGTTATCTTTCCGGAGAAGGCGAAAAACCCGAAAAACTCGTTCTGGTGGCGGGCGGGAACGAAGCGGGCCATGAGAGAGCGGCTGGCGGATTGGTTCGGTCCCACGAAGACGCCGATGCCGATGCCGGCCAGCCAGAACCACGGGCGGCTCGGCGCGGCGGCCGCGAGTACGGTCATGGCCGTCAGCGCGACCAGAGTGATGAGAACGGTCTTCCTTCCGCCCAGTCGGTCGTCCACGAATCCGAACAGCCACGCACCCAGCCCGGCCGCCACGTTGAGCACGATGCCGAACTGGATGACCTCCGGCAGCGACATGCCGAACGTGCCGGCCGCGTATATGCCGCCGAACGCGAAGATGGTCACCAGACCGTCGTTGTAGATCATGCGCGCGAGCAGGAACTTGGCCGCCTCGCGGTAGCGGCGCACATGGTGAAAGGTCTGGCGAAGATTGCGCAGTCCGCTGCGGATGGCGGCTGGCTTTCGCACGCGCTGGCTCTCACGCACGAAGACGAACAGCGGGATGCTGAACGCGAGGAACCACGCGGCGACCAGCAGATTGGTGGCGCGCACGTTGAATCCCTCCGCAGTCATGATGCCGAAGAGCGGCGCGTCCCGCACCATGACCGCGAGGGCGACGGCGAGGCACAGCAGGCCGCCCACGTACCCCAGGCCCCAGCCGTAACCGGACACGCGTCCGATGCGCTCCGGCGATGCGATGGCCGGCAGCAGCGCGTTGTAGAAGACCGCGCCCATCTCGAAGGCGACGTTGGCGACGACGAAGATGGTGAGCGCCAGGAGAACGGACTGGGCCTGGTCGGGGCGCACGAAGGCGAGCGCGGCGGTCGCTCCCACGCACACCAGCGTGCAGGCCAGGAGATAACGCCGCCGGCCGCCGCTGGCGTCGGCGATGGCGCCGAGGACGGGGGAGAGGCCGGCGATCAGAAGGCCGCTGATGGCGATCGCGCGCGACCACAGCGTGGTGCCGGTCACCGGGTCGGGCGCGATGACCTGAGTGAAGTACGTGGAGTAGACGAAGGTCACGACCAGCGTCGTGAACGCGGAGTTGGCCCAATCGTAGAGGGACCACGCCGCTATGGCCCTTTTATCTTCGCGCATCCCTACCGCCCAGGGCCGCAGCACCGCGGCGCGCGTCCCCTGTCTTGGTCGGAGAGAGAGATGGTAGGGGCGCCGGTGCGTTCCGTCGAGCACCGCCCCGCGGCCATGGCTTCGCTCCGAGAGCGAGGCCTCCGGCAGCGCTGTTTCCAGACCGGCCGCCGCTGCGCGTGCAAGGGAACCGGGGTCGAGCGTGCCCCGGGCGCCGGCGGCGGGTCAGAACGCGCCGCTGCTGCCGATAATGGCATCAGCCCGCGCGGCAACACCCAGTGCTATCATCGGACCATCCCGAAGGAGGAACATCCATGCCTCGGAAACAGGCGCGTGCGCAGCCCTCTTCAGACGACGCCGCTCTGGAGACGCTCACGCTCACTCTGCCGCGACGCTGGGTGCGTCAGCTCCAGCAGCTCGCCGAGAAACACGGGATCAGCGTCTCCGACGTGGCCGTCCTCATGCTCGCACCGTCGCTCAGCAAGAAGCCGCTCGAGATCGACTCTCACATCCTGTTCTTCAAGGCCGTGGACAAGGTGTGGAAGGCGAAGGGCAGCAAGCAGCAGGACTAGACGCTTCAAGCGGTGGCGGATACTACTTCTCGCCCGGGCCACGAGAAAGTAGTGTCTGACACCACTCGAGTCTGCCGCGAGCAGGCCCGGGCCGGGCTCGCGGGACCGCGCGAAGAACCACGTATGCGGGAGGAGGTTCGGATCGGCGATGAGAGATATTCACTACCCGGGACGCTCGGTGGTCATGAGCACGCACGGCATGGTGGCCACCAGCCAGCCCACGGCGACGGCTGTCGGGCTCGACGTGCTGCGGCGCGGAGGCAATGCCATGGACGCGGCGGTCGCCGCCGGCGCCACCCTGTGCGTGACGGAGCCCCAATCCACGGGCATCGGAGGCGACTGCTTCATCCTGTATCACGACGCAGCCACGGGACGTCCCTACGGGCTGAACGGCAGCGGGCGGGCCCCCGCGCGCGCGAGCGCGGCGGCCATCCGCGAGCGCGGATACACGGAGATGCCCGAGTACGGCGTTCTCAGCGTCACGGTGCCGGGAGCGGTTCACGCCTGGCACACGGCGCTCGAGCGCTTCGGCAGCATGTGTCTGGGCGACGCGCTGGCGCCGGCCATCGCCTACGCGGAAGAGGGTTACGCGGTCGGCCAGGTGGTGGCGCGCGTGTGGCAACGAAACGAAGCGTTCCTGGCGCAGGCCCCGGATACGCGGCGCACCCTGCTCGTCGACGGGCGCGCGCCGCAGGCCGGCACGCGCCTTCGCCAGGCGGAGCTCGCGCGTTCTCTCAGGCGCATCGCCGAGGGCGGCCCCGCGGTCTTCTACCAGGGCGAGATCGCGGAGCAAATCGTACGCTTCAGCGAGGCGAACGGCGGGCTGCTCGCGCTCGAGGACTTCGCCGAGCACCGCTCCGACTGGGTGGAGCCCATCGCCACTGATTACCGGGGGCTGCGGGTGCTCGAGCTGCCGCCCAACGGCCAGGGCATCGTGGCGCTCATGATGCTGAACATTCTCGCCGACGCGGGACTCGATGGGATGGCGCATTTGGGGGCCGATCACGTTCACACGCTGGTCGAAGCGTTTCGGTTGGCCATGGCCGAGCGGGACCGTTTTCTGGGCGATCCGGACTTCGACGACATCCCCGTCGCCGAGATGCTGTCGCCGGACTTCGCAGCGCGGCAGAGGCGGCGGATGGATCCGAAACAGGCGCTGGCGCATCCGGTGCGCTCGGGTCTGGCGGAGCACCGGGATACGGTCTATCTCACCGTGGTGGACGAGCACCGCAACGCCGCGTCCTTCATCAACAGCCTGTACCACCCGTGGGGCAGCGGGCTGGTGGCGGGCGAGACCGGGATCCTGCTCCAGAACCGGGGCGGCGGGTTCGTGCTCGAGGAGGGGCATTTCAACTGCGTCGCCCCGCGCAAGCGGCCCGCGCACACGATCATCCCCGCTCTGGCCTACCGCGGAGAGCGCCCGGTCTTCTCCTTCGGTGTCATGGGGGGCAATTATCAGCCGCTGGGGCACGCGTACGTGCTGAGCAACTGGCTCGACTTCGGCATGGACCTGCAGGAGGCGGTGGATGCGCCGCGCTTCAGCCACGAGGACGGCGCGCTGGTGGTGGAGCGCGGCGTGCCGCCGGAGACGCGCCGCGCGCTCGGCAGCCGGGGTCACCGGGTGGTGGAGTCAGAGAAGCCGCTGGGCGGCGCGCAGTGCATCTACATCGACTGGTCCCGGGACGTGCTCCAGGCGGCCTCGGACCCGCGCAAGGACGGCTGCGCGCTGGGGTACTAAGCCCTCAGTGGGCGAGGAGGGTCGGGATCTCGGCGGTGGCGAGCACGTGCTGGGTGACGCCGCCGAACACCATGTCGCGCACGCGGGTGTGGCTGTAGGCACCGATGAGCAACAGATCCACGCCCTGGCTGCGGGCGTCTTCCATCATCGCCTTCGCCACCGAGCGGGTCCGAACGTCAAGGACGTGCACCGACGCCTCGATACCGTGCGCAGCCAGGTAATCCACCAGATCGTCCCCGTTCGGTCGGATCTGCATGCGCTTCTCGGTGCTATAGATGGTCACCTTGGCGGCGGAGCACAGCGGAGCCGGCAGCGCGAAACCCACCGCCCGCGCCGCCTCGAGAGTGCCGTTCCAGCCGATGGCGACGTGGCTGGCCACGGCCCGGGGCGGCTCCCGGGGAACCAGGAACACCGGCCGCCCGGTCTCCCGCAAAGCAGCATCCACGCTGGCCGGCGGCGGTGAGACGGACACCGGACCGCCCAGCACGATCAGGTCCGCGACCCGGCCGCGCTCGGCGACCATTTCGCTCTCACGGCCGGTTTCCTCGCGCCAGCGGGCCCAGGGCGTTTTCGCGGGAGCGCTTTGCCCCTCCTCCACGACCGCCATGTTCCAGCGGGCGCAGATATCCTCGAACCGCTCGCGCACCTTATCGGCCTCGCTCTCGGCCTCGTGCTCGGCCGCCTCCAGGACGGAGCGCACCATGCGCCGGCTCGCCCCCGACATGTCATACGGCAGGACGTCCCGGGGGCGCATCCGCACGTAGAGGACTTCGAGGTGAGCCTCGAACCTGCGCGCGGCGACGATGGCCGTGCGCAGCACGCCCTCGTGCAGCTCGCGGCCTATGAGAGGCAGGAGGATCCGTTTGATCTGCATCGCCTAAGGCTCCTGCGCGCTGCGCGCGCACCAATCGTGCCCCGAGCGGGTGCCGCCCTTGGCGGCGCACCGTGACGTGGCGCTCAGATGGCGCCCGCCGCCCGGGCCGCCGCAATCTGCTCCTCGTCGTAGCCCACGACGTCCCTCAAGACGTCCTCCGTGTGCTGGCCGAGAAGCGGGGAGGAAGTGACATCGATGGGGGATTCGGACAGCTTCATCGGGCAGCCGACGGTGAGGAACTTGCCGCGCTCGGGATGCTCGACCTCGACCACCACGCCCCGTGCGCGCAGCGACTCGTCCTCCGCGAGCTCCTTCATGTCCAGGATCGGACCGCAGGGCACGTTGTGCTCGTTCAAGATGCGCATGACCTCGAACTTGTCGTGCTGCATGGTCCACTCCTCGATAATGCCGAAGCACTCGTCCAGCCGCGGCAAGCGCGCCTCCGGCGTAGCGTAATCCGGATGCTCGATGAGATCTTCGCGCCCCACGAGCTTCATCAGAGGCTCCCAGCCCGGCGGCTGGATGATGACGTAGATGTAGTCGTTGGGTCCGCCCGGCTTGCACCGCACGGCGTTCCCCGGCTGTCCGCCGCCCGAGGCGTTGGCCGCCCGCGGGACGGCGTCACCAAACTCCTTGTTCGGATACTCGCGCAGCGGCCCGTGCTGGAGACGCTGCTGATCGCGCAGCTTGACCCGGCACAGGTTGAGCACGGCATCCTGCATGGCGACCTCCACGCGCTGCCCCTTGCCGCTCTTGTCGCGGTGAATGAGCGCCGCGAGGATCCCCGCCACCAAGTGGATACCGGTCCCGGAATCGCCGATCTGCGCGCCGGTGACCAGCGGCGGACCGTCCTCGAACCCGGTCGTGCTCGCCGAGCCGCCGGTGCACTGGGCCACGTTCTCGTAGGCCTTGCAGTCCTCGTAGGGGCCCGGACCGAAGCCCTTGCCCGAGGCGTAGATGATGCGCGGGTTGATGTCGCGGATCGCCTCCCACGTGAAGCCCTGGCGGTCGAGGGCCCCCGGGGCGAAGTTCTCCACGAGGACGTCGCACTCCTCGATGAGCCGCCGGAAGATCCGCTTCCCTTCCTCGGTCTTCGTGTTCAGAGTGATGCTGCGCTTGTTGCAGTTCAGCATCGTGAAGTAGAGGCTGTCGACGTCCGGCAGATCACGCAGCTGCTGGCGCGTGATGTCACCGCGCCCCGGGAGCTCGACCTTGATCACGTCCGCCCCCAGCCAGGCCAGGATCTGGGTGCAGGACGGGCCGAGCTGCACGTGCGTCATGTCGAGGATGCGGACACCTTCGAGCGCTTTACCCATGGCTCTCCTCGTCTCGAAACCCGTGTTCCAACAACGCTACTTGTACATGGTCTGGTTGCGCGTGCCGGGCGCCCAAACGTCGATGTCCACCCAGATGTTCACCAGCGCCGGCTTGCCCGAGGCCACCGCCTCGCGGGCGCGCTCCAGAGCCGGGCGGATCTCCTTCGCTTCCCGGACCTCCTCTCCGTGGCCGCCGAGCATCTCGGCGAACTTGCCGAAGGGCACGTCGCCCAGCATGTTGCCGATGTCGCCGCGCTCCTTGCCGTACTTCAGGATCTGGCCGCACCGGATCTGGTTCATGGAGGAGTTGTTGCCCACCACGCCCAGGAACGGCAGGTTGAAGCGCACGCAGGTCTCGAAATCCCAGCCCGTCAAGGTGAAGGCGCCGTCGCCGAAGTAGCACAGCACCTCCTTGTTCGGGTGCGCGTACTTCGCGGCCATGGCGAAAGGCACTCCGACGCCCAGCGTTCCCAGCGGGCCGGGGTCCATCCAGTGCCCCGGCGAGCGCGGCTGCACCGCCTGCGCGGTGATGGTCACGACGTCGCCGCCGTCGCCGATGTATATCGTGTCCTCGGTCAGGAACTCGTTGAGCTCCCAGGCCACGCGATAGGGATTGATGGGCGTGGCGTCCGACTGGAAGTCGGGCATGAGCTTGTCGAGCCCTTTCTGCTCCTCGGTGGCGAGGGCCTGGAACCAGCTCTTGCGGTTCTTGACGTTGCCCCCGAGGCGGCCCTTCGCGGCGGCCACGGTGGCCTGCATGATGCGCCCGCAGTCCCCTACGATGCCCAAAGAGATGTCGCGGTTCTTGCCCACCGTCTTGTAGTCGAGGTCGATCTGCACGACCGTGGCCTCGGGATTCAGCCGCTTGCCGTAGCCCATGCGGAAGTCGAAGGGCGTGCCGATGATCACGATGACGTCGGCATTGTTGAAGGCGAAACGCCGCGAGCGATGGAAATGGTGCGGGTCGCCCGGCGGCAAGGTGCCGCGCCCGCCGCCGTTCATGTAGGCGGGGATGTTGAGTTCGCGCACGAACTCCTTGGCCTCGTCGTACGCGCGGCAGGTCGCCACCTGCTGCCCGAGCAGCACGCATGGGCGCTCGGCCTCGACCAGGATGTCGGCCAGCTTCTCGATATCGTCCGGATCACCCAACGCGCGGGTGGAGGCGCGGTAGCGCCCGGGCGCAGGGATCGTCGCGCTCGCCAGATCGACCTTGGCGTCGAGCACGTCGCGCGGGATCTCCAGAAACACCGGGCCCGGCGCCCCCTGGTAGGCCTCGCGGAAGGCCATGCCCACGAAATCCGCGATGCGCGCGGTGCTCGGCACGGAGGACGCGAACTTGGTGATGGGCTTCATCATGTCCACGTGCGGCAGATCCTGGAGCCCGCCCATCCGGTGCTGGGAGAGCGCGGCCTGGCCGCCGATGAGCAGAAACGGGCTCTCCGCCCGGAAGGCGTTGGCGACGCCGGTCACCGCGTCGGTGGTGCCGGGGCCGGCCGTGACCACGGCGCAGCCGGGCTTGCCCGTCATGCGCGCGTATCCGTCCGCGGCGTGGGCGGCCACCTGCTCGTGGCGCACGTCGATGATCTTGATTCCCTCGTCGAGGCATCCATCGTAGATGTCGATGATGTGCCCGCCGCACAACGTCCAGATGACGTCGATACCCTCGCTCTTCAGCGCCTTCGCCACCAGGTGGCCACCGGAGATCTTCTCGGCTTGAGCCTGGGTCGCGCTTGTCTTCTCGGCTACTTCGGCCATGGTTACCCTCCACTTACGCCTCGAGTGCTCTCGCGACCGTGGTCGCGGCATCGAGCGTCTCTCGAATGCCTTGGTCCGGATCTCAATCCAGATAGTCGACGTTCTTTTCCACATGCGCTGCCAGATTCAGCGCATGCTCGCGCACGAGCCGCTCCGCCAGCTCGGTGTCCCGGGCCTCGAGCGCCTCGATGATGTTCATGTGATCGATGATCGAGCGCCTGGCGCGATCATCCTCGCCGATGGTGCGCATGCGTATCCAGCGCATGTGGATGAAGAGGTTCTCCGCCATCTGCTTGAGCAGATCGCACCCGCACAGGTTGACGATGGCCTGGTGGAAACGGATATTGGTCTCGGAGTACTCGTCGATCTTCGCCTCCACCTGCGCGCGCTTGAAGGTCGCGAACATCCGCCGCAGCGAGCTGATCTCCTCGTCGCTCGCGTTCAGCGTGATGAGCCGCGCCGCCATGCTCTCGAGAGCGGCCCACAGGGTGATGATCTCGACGATCTCGCGCTTGGACTTGCGCGCCACGTAGGCGCCCCTGCGCGGCACCGTGCGCACGAACCCTTCCTGCTCGAGGCGGCAGAGCGCCTCGCGGATGGGAGTGCGGCTGACGCCGAGGTCCTCCGAGAGCTGGCGCTCGTCGAGGCGGTGCTCGGCCGGCGTCGCGTAGATGTCCATGGACATGATGGCGCGCTTGAGCGCGTCGTAGATGCGATCCTTCAGAACGAAGCTCGCGTCGAGGCGCTCCACGGTCAGCTTTTCTGCTCCCATCGAGTCCGGGCTCCTGATTTCGCAGCTTAACGAGTTGGTATATTGTATACCAAATACTTGTCCCTTCAATAAAGAGTTCGCCGCCTCCCGGCCATAAAGCTCGGACGTCACCCCCGGCGGAGGGGGCGAGTCCGGGGGG
>CAZPFD010000096.1:0-3556 GCA_964585725.1 uncultured Ectothiorhodospiraceae bacterium
ACGTAGACCTGCGAGCCCTTGCGCAGGTACTCGGCCGCGATCTCGGCCAGGCGGCCGAAGAACACGATCCGATGCCATTCGGTGCGCTCCTGCTGCTCGCCGCTTTGCTTGTCGCGCCAGGAATCGGTGGTGGCGATGCGCACGTTGGTCACTGCCGCACCGCTCGGCATGTAGCGCGTCTCGGGATCGGCGCCCAGATTGCCGATCAGGATGACTTTGTTGATGCCTCTGGCCATGGCGACCTCCTTCCCAGTCTATAGGCTCATGCCCGCGGGCATGCGCGAGGAGTTGTGAGTCGACTGAGCGCAAGGCGCGGCCTTCGCTTCGGATCTCGCCGCCCCGCGCGGCGCGACCTGCGGCCGACCGTGTTCCGGGCCACGGGCGCTGGCGGCAAGCTGTGTGAGGTGCGTCCCTGCACGCGCCTACTCTACGCCTTAGCCCGCGAAAATGCACGAGTCTCGGCGAAGGCGCGCAGGGCCCGCTCGTCCAGGCGGCTGCGATCGACCTTGAGATAAGCGATGCCGTCCTCGGGAACGACCACGGCCTCGGTCACGCCGCTGATGGCGGTCAGGGACCGGGCCAGCTCCTCCGCCTGCTCGGCGCGGACGGTGCCGAGGCTGATCAGGCGACTGGTGAGGGGATCCGGCCGGCGCATGGTGACGGCGACGAAGCCCCACAGCGCGGCGACGAGCGCGCAGAAGGCGAACACCGCCTGCGGGCCGTAGCGCCCATGGAGCCAGCCCCCCGCGGCGCCCCCGAGGAAGGCACCGAGGAACTGCGAGGTCGAGTAGACCCCGAGGGCGGTGCCCTTCTGCGCCGGCGGCGCCAGCGTCGAGACCAGCGAGGGCAGCGTCGCCTCCAGGATGTTGAAGCCGATGAAGAACACGAGAAGAAAGAGCACCGTCTGCCACAGGTTCGCGTGCCAGGCCCAGAGGCCGCCCTGCGCGAGCGCCAGGGTCACCACCGCGCCGACCAGGATCGGTTTGATGATTCGATACCTGTCCGCGATCACGACGAAGGGCGCCATGACCACCACCGACACGCCGAGCACCAGGAGATATACCTTCCAGTGCTCGGCCGGAGGCAGCTCGGCGGCGTCGCGCAGCAACAGGGGCACGACGACGAAGCTCGCGGTCAGGACCAGGTGCAGCGCCAGGATGCCGAAGTCCAGGCGCAGCAGCTCGCGATCGCGCAGGATGTGCAGGATCTGACCGGGAACCGGCTCCGCGTCGCGGTGCAGGCGCGATGCCGCCGGGGTCGGCACGTAGAGCATCAGCACTGCGGCGCCGGCGAGAGCCAGCAGCGCCGTGATCCAGAACAGCCCCGGCAGCCCTACGCGGGTGGTGAGCAGGGGCGCGGCCACGAAGCCGATGGCGAACGCGATCCCGATGCTGGCTCCGATGGCGGCCATGGCTTTCGTACGATGCTGCTCGCGCGTCAGATCCGCGGTGAGCGCGAGCACCGCCGCGGCGATGGCGCCGGCGCCCTGGAGGGCGCGCCCGAGGATGACCCCGTAGATGGAGTCGGAGAGGGCGGCGACGGCGCTGCCCGCCGCGAACAGAAGCAGCCCCGCAAGTATCACCGGCTTGCGCCCGATGCGGTCGGAAAGGATCCCTAACGGGATCTGGAGCAGCGCCTGGGTCAGGCCGTAGGCGCCGAGCGCGACGCCGGCGAGCAGCGCCGTGTAGCCGTGATAGCGCTCGGCATACACGGCGAAGACCGGAAGGATGAGGAACAACCCCAGCATGCGCAGGCCCAGGATGCCCGCGAGCGTGGCGGCCGCGCGACGCTCCCCCGGGGTCAGACGCTCGGCGGAGAAGGCTTCGGGCGATTGTGCTTGCTTTTGCTTCATGGCGAGAGGACGCCGTAATATAGCCAGTTTGACCTTCGCGCCAAAACCTTCGCCTCGAGCCACGCCATGGACGTGATCCGTATTCGCGGCGCACGTACGCACAATCTCCAGAGCATCGATCTGAGCTTGCCGCGGGATCGGCTGATCGTGCTCACCGGTCTCTCCGGATCCGGTAAGTCCTCGCTCGCCTTCGACACCATCTACGCCGAAGGTCAGCGGCGCTACGTGGAGTCTCTGTCCGCCTACGCTCGTCAGTTCCTCTCCATCATGGAGAAGCCCGACGTGGATCACATCGAAGGGCTCTCTCCGGCCATCGCCATCGAGCAGCGGGCCGCCTCGCACAACCCGCGCTCCACCGTGGGCACGATCACCGAGATCTACGACTACCTGCGCCTGCTCTTCGCGCGCGCGGGCGAGCCGCGCTGCCCCGAGCACGACACCGTGCTGGAGGCCCAGACCGTAAGCCAGATGGTGGATGCCGTGCTCGCGCGTCCCGCGGGCGAGCGCCTCGTGCTGCTCGCGCCCCTGGTCGAGGGGCGCAAGGGGGAGCACGCCCAGGCCCTCGAGGCGCTGCGCGCGCAGGGCTACATCCGCGCGCGGGTGGACGGACGGCTGGTGGAGATCGACGAGCTGCCCGCGCTCGATCGCCACCGCCATCACACCATCGAGGCGGTGGTGGACCGGTTCCGGGTGCGCCCGGAGCTCAAGCAGCGCCTGGCGGAGTCCTTCGAGACGGCCCTCCGGCTGGGGGAAGGCCGGGCGCGGGTCGCGCCCATGGATGCGGCGGGGGACGACGAGCTCGTGTTCTCCGCGCGCTTCGCCTGCCCCTCGTGCGGCTACAGCCTCCCCGAGCTCGAGCCGCGGCTGTTCTCTTTCAACAATCCGCACGGAGCCTGCCCGGCCTGCGGCGGCCTGGGCGTGAAGTCGTTCTTCGACCCGGCGCGGGTGGTGACCCACCCCGGCCTGAGCCTTCCCGGCGGTGCGGTGCGCGGCTGGGACCGGCGCAACGCCTACTACTTCCAGCTCATCCAGGCGCTGGGGGATCACTACGGTTTCGATCTCGATACGCCTTTCGAAGCGCTCCCCGAGCACATTCGGGAGGTCATCCTCTACGGCAGCGGGGACCAGCCCATCCGCTTCACCTACCACGACGGGCGGCGCGGAGCGCGCGTGCGCGAGCATCCCTTCGAGGGCGTCATCCCGACCATGGAGCGTCGTTACCGCGAGACCGAATCCAGCGTCGTGCGCGAGGAGCTGGCGCGGTACCTGGGAACCCGCGCCTGCCCCGAGTGCGAGGGGACCCGCTTGAACCGCTACGCGCGCCACGTGTTCATCGGGGAGCACAGCCTGCCCGCGATCACGGCGATGTCGGTGGGACATGCCCGCGCGTTCTGCGAGTCGCTGGCTCTGCCCGGGCGGCGCGGGAAGATCGCCGCCAAGATCCTCAAGGAGGTCAATCAGCGGCTGCGGTTTCTCGTCGACGTCGGCCTCGACTATCTCACCTTGGAGCGCCCGGCGGAGACGCTCTCGGGGGGCGAGGCGCAGCGCATCCGGCTCGCGAGCCAGATCGGCGCGGGCCTGGTGGGCGTGATGTACATCCTCGACGAGCCTTCCATCGGCCTGCACGCGCGCGACCATCGCCGCCTGCTCGATTCACTCGAGCACCTGCGCGATCTGGGCAATACCGTCATCGTCGTCGAGCAC
>CAZPFD010000096.1:3566-9342 GCA_964585725.1 uncultured Ectothiorhodospiraceae bacterium
ACGACGAGGAAACGATCCGAAGCGCCGACCACGTCGTGGACATGGGCCCGGGCGCGGGCGTGCACGGCGGGCGCGTGGTGGCCCAGGGGCGGCCCGCCGACATCGCCGCCAACCCGGCCTCGCTCACGGGCCAGTATTTATCGGGCCGGCGGGCCATCGCGGTGCCCGGCGAGCGCACGAGGGCGAACCGGGAACGACTGCTGCGGGTGCGCGGAGCCCGGGGCAACAACCTGAAGTCGGTGGACTTGGTGCTGCCTCTCGGGCTCGTGATCTGCGTCACCGGGGTCTCCGGTTCGGGCAAGTCCACGCTGGTCAACGACACGTTGTATCGCGCGGCCGCGCGGGCGCTGAACGACAGCCACGAGGAGCCGGCGTCCCACGACGCCGTGGAGGGGCTCGAGTGGATCGACAAGGTCGTGGCCATCGATCAGAGCCCCATCGGCCGCACCCCGCGCTCCAACCCGGCGACCTACACCGGGGTGCTGACGCCCATTCGCGAGCTGTTCGCGGGCGTGCCCGAGGCGCGCGCCCGGGGCTACACGCCGGGTCGCTTCAGCTTCAACGTCGGCGGAGGTCGCTGCGAGGCGTGTCACGGGGACGGGCTGATCAAGGTGGAGATGCATTTTCTGCCCGACGTCTACGTGGCCTGCGACGTGTGCAACGGCAAGCGATACAACCGCGAGACGCTGGACGTCCGCTACAAGGGTGCGAACATACACGAAGTGCTCGAGATGACGGTGGAGGATGCGCGTCGGTTCTTCAACGCCGTGCCGCAGGTCGCACGCCGGCTGCAGACGCTCATCGACGTGGGGCTCGCCTACGTCAAGCTGGGTCAGAGCGCGACCACTCTCTCGGGCGGGGAAGCGCAGCGCGTGAAGCTCGCCCGGGAGCTCGCCAAACGCGAGACCGGGCGCACGCTCTACATCCTCGACGAGCCCACGACGGGGCTGCATTTCCAGGACATCGAGCAGCTCCTGCGCGTGCTCCACCGGCTGCGCGATCACGGCAACACGGTCGTAGTCATCGAGCACAACCTGGACGTCATCAAGACCGCCGATTGGGTCGTGGACCTCGGCCCCGAGGGGGGTGAGGGCGGCGGCCGCGTGATTGCGGAAGGCACCCCGGAGGCGGTATCCCGGCAGGCGCACTCGCATACGGGTCGCTTCCTCGCGGCGGCGCTCGCCGCGGCCCGGCAGCAGAAGGCGGGATGAAAGGAATCGCGGCTGAAGGCCGATCCCACAAGGCATGTGCGGCCTTCGGCCGTGAATCGTTCGAACACTCGACCTCGGGGGGATACGATGTCTGCTCTCATATGTGGCTCTCTCGCCTACGACAACATCATGGTCTTCCACGACCGCTTTCGTAATCACATCCTGCCGGACAAGGTGCACATTCTGAACGTCTCCTTCCTGGTGCCCGAGCTCAGGCGGGAGTTCGGCGGCTGCGCCGGCAACATCGCCTACAACCTGCGTCTGCTCGGCGGCGACGGTGTGCCCATGGGGACCGTGGGGCACGACTTCGCGCCCTACGCCGAGTGGATGGACGAGTGCAGCGTGATTCGGCGGCACGTCACCGTCACCAATGACGTCTTCACCGCGCAGGCATTCATCACCACGGATCTCGATGACAACCAGATCACCGCGTTTCACCCGGGCGCCATGAACTACTCGCACCTGAACAGCGTGCAGGATGCGGAGGGCGTCGACATCGGCATCGTCGCACCCGACGGGCGCGAGGGCATGCTCCAGCATGCCTCGCAGTTCGCGGAGGCGGATATCCCCTTCATATTCGATCCGAGCCAGGGATTGCCGATGTTCGACGGCGAGGAGCTCAGGCATTTCATCGACCAGGCGACGTGGATCACCGTCAACGACTACGAGTGGCAGATGCTGCGCGAGCGCACCGGCTACAGGATCGGCGACGTGGTGAAGCGCGCGCGGGCGCTCATCGTGACCCGGGGGGCGCAGGGCTCGCTCATCCACACGCACAGGGGCGAGCTTCGGATCCCGGCCGCGCAGGCGCGCGAGACGGTGGATCCCACAGGCTGCGGGGACGCGTACCGCGCGGGCCTGTTGTACGGGCTCATGCACGAGATGGACTGGGAGACGACGGCGCGCATCGCGTCGCTGATGGGCGCCTTCGCCATCGAGCGCAACGGCACCCAGAACCATCGCTTCGAGCGCGCCGAGTTCGAGACGCGCTTCAAGGAATCCTTCGGCTATTCGCCGTAGGGGGGGATGGAGCGCAGCGCAATCCCGCCGAACGCGTTCAGCCCGCCCCGCGCGACCGCGCGGGGCGCACCTCGGTGCGGGTGAGAACGCTTTCCAGCTCGCCGAGCTCGGTGATGGGCGGACCGCAGCGGTGGCCTTCGCACACGTAGGCGATCACCTCGCCGCGCGCGGTGCGCTCGGCGAGAAGCCCGGGAAGGGCGCTGGCGTCGGCCGGAACGGCGAGCGTCATGCGCCGCGGCGCATAATGGCGCTGGCAGCGTTCGCGCCAAGCGCTCATGGTCCCCGCGTCGCCGCGCAGGACGATGGTCTGGGGCGGCTCGAGGTATTCCTCCACGGCGAGCAGCATGGCGGTGTGGGCGTGAGGGATCTGGGTCAGCATCGGCCAGGCGAGGCGAATGGTGCGCTCGGCCGCCTCCAGGTAGCGCGTATCGCCGAGAAGATGCCCCAGCCGCCCGAGCACGAAGGCGGCGACTCCGTTGCCCGAGGGCAGCGAGTCGTCCATGGTCGGTTTCGGGCGGTGCATGAGCCGCTCGTGATCGTCGGCGGTGAAGTAGAAGCCGCCGGCGTCCTTGTCCTCGAAGTGCTCGAGGAGCACGTCCGCGAGTGCGACGGCGAACTCCAGGTCCTCCGCGCGCCACCGGGTCTGGAGCAAAGTCAGGATCCCGTCTATCAGGTAGGCGTGGTCGTCGAGATACGCAGCCAGATGGGCGCGCCCGTCCTTGTAGGTCGCGAGCAGGCGTCCGTCGCGCCACAGCGTGTCGTGCACGAAACGAAGCGCTCGCTCGGCCGATTCGGTGAAGCGCGGTTCCTCGAGAATGCGCCCGGCGGTGGCCATGCCTTTGAGCATGAGTGCGTTCCACGAGGTGAGCACCTTCTCGTCACGGCCGGGCCGCACCCGCTGCTCGCGCGCCTGGAAGAGCTTGCGCCGCGACGTCTCGAGGAGACTGCGGGCCCGCTCGGCTTCCATGCCGAGCTCGCGGGCGATCGCCTCCGGCTCGGCGAAGGCGTGCAGATGCCAGAAGCGGCCTTCGAAGTTCGGCGCCCGGTCGAGCCCGAAACGCCGCGCGAACACGGCGTACTCGTCCCCGGAGAGCAGCTTCTGCACCTCGGAGCGCGTCCAGATGTAGTACTTCCCCTCCTCCCCCTCCGAGTCCGCGTCCAGGGTGGAGTAGTATCCCCCCTCGGGGGACTGCATCTCTCGCAGCACCCACTCGGCGGTCTCTCGCGCTGCTTTCTCGAACAAAGGATCGCGGGTCAGCTGCCAGGCCTCGGCGCACAGGGTTAGGAGCGGCCCGTTGTCGTAGAGCATCTTCTCGAAGTGCGGAATCATCCACGCTTCGTCCACGGAGTAGCGGCAAAATCCTCCGCCGAGCTGATCGTAGAGCCCGCCCAGCGTCATGCGGGTGAGCGTGAAGGTGCCCATGTGCAGCGCGCGTTCGTCGGCACGCTGCGTCCCGGCCGTCGCCCCATAATGGCGCAGCAGCCGGTCGATGTTGGTGGGATGCGGGAACTTGGGGGCGCTGCCGAAGCCGCCGTTGCGCTCGTCGAACTCGTGCTCGAGCTGAGCGCGGGCGGCGTCGAGAGGTTTCGGTGTGATGACGTCGTGCTCTGCGGGCTTGGGCTCGAGGCTGCTCAAGGCGTTCTGTAGCGACGCGTTCTGGCGCTTGATGTCGTCGCGATGCTCGCGGTGGAGCTGCGCCACGCGCACCAGAATGTCCTTGAACGCCGGCATCCCGAAGCGGGGCTCCATGGGAAAGTAGGTGCCTCCGAAGAACGGCGTCAGATCGTCCGGCGTCAGAAACATCGTGAGCGGCCAGCCTCCGGCGCGCCGGGTCAGCAGCTGATGGGCAATCTGGTAGATCTTGTCGAGGTCCGGGCGCTCCTCCCTGTCCACCTTGATGTTGACGAAGAGCTCGTTCATCACGCGCGCCGTGTCCTCGTCCTCGAAGGACTCGTGCGCCATCACGTGGCACCAGTGGCACGCGGAGTATCCGATGGAGAGCAGAATGGGCTTGTCTTCGCTGCGCGCTCTCTTCAGGGCGCCGTCGCTCCAGGGATACCACTCGACCGGGTTGTAAGCGTGCTGGAGCAGGTAAGGACTGGTTTCACCCGCCAGGGCGTTGCCCGCTGACGTGCGCGTCATGGAGGACCTCATCTGGCATTGCGAATCCATGCCCATTATAAAGGACTTTCCTTTGCTCACTTCTCGACGCCGCCCGCACCCGTGAATTTGGCCCATGCCAGCCGATTTGACACCGCTGTACCTGAAGAAGCGCGAGGCCCGGCGCGTGCGCCGCGGCCACCCCTGGATCTTCAGCAACGAGATCGACGTCGAACGCAGCCCGCTCACCGACATCGAGCCCGGCCAGGCGGTGGAGGTGCGCGACCACGGCGGCGAATTCCTCGGCAACGCGTATGCCAATCCGCACTCTCTCATCTGCGCGCGGATCGTGAGCCGCGTGCCCGGACAGCACCTGGACGAGGCGCTTCTGCTCGCCCGCGTCCGCCGCGCGCTCGCGCTGCGCGAGTGGCTGTTTCCCGGCCCCTTCTACCGGCTGGTCTTCGGCGAGAGCGACGGGCTCCCGGGGTTGGTGGTGGACCGGTACGACCAGGTGCTGGTGGCTCAGATCGGGACCGCCGGCATGGAGGCGTTGCGCGAGCAGGTGCTTGGCGTGCTGGGTGCGGTCTTGCGCCCGCAGGCCATCGTGCTGCGCAACGACATCGGGAGTCGCGCCCTTGAAGGCCTGCCGAGCTACGTGGAGACGCCGGTCGGCTGGGTCGAGGAGCCCATTGCTTGCGAGGAGAACGGCGTCGACTTCGAGATCTACCCGCTGAGCGGCCAGAAGACCGGCTGGTACTTCGATCATCGCCTCAATCGGCGCCGGCTCCGGGACTACGTGGCGGGGCGGCGAGTGCTCGATGTATTCAGCTACATCGGTGCGTGGGGGGTGCAATCGGCCGTCGCCGGCGCGCGTCAGGTGCTGTGCGTGGATTCCTCCAGCCAGGCCCTGGAGACGGCGCAGCGAAATGCGGCCCGCAACAGGGTGAGCGAGTCGGTATCGGTGCTGCGCGGCGACGCTTTCGATGCGCTCAAGGCGCTGCATGACGGCGGAGAGCGATTCGACGTCGTGGTGCTCGATCCCCCTGCGTTCATCCGGCGCAAGAAGGACGTGCAGAGCGGGCTCGAGGCCTACCGGCGTCTGAACCGACTGGCCATGCGCGTGCTCGGTGACCAGGGGGTTCTGGTGTCGGCGTCGTGCTCGACGCATCTGCAGCGCGAGCGGCTCCTGGAGGTGGTGTGGGCGAGCGCACGGGGCGGCGGCCGCGCCTTGCAGGTCCTCGAGGAGGGCCATCAGGGTCCGGACCACCCCGTGCATCCGGCGCTGCCCGAGAGCGCCTATCTGAAGCTGCTTCTTCTGCACGTAACGCGCGAGTGAGCGTAGGGGGGTCAGGTCTTGCAATGCCACATTCGAGCCCGTAGTAGGCGGGGTCAGGTCTTGCAGCGCCACACCTGATGAGCAAGCCGAGCCCGCGGATGGATCCGG
>CAZPFD010000096.1:9352-12916 GCA_964585725.1 uncultured Ectothiorhodospiraceae bacterium
CAGGTCTTGCAATGCCACATTCGAGCCGGATCCATCCGCGGGCCCGCCTTGCTCATCAGGTGTGGCGCTGCAAGACCTGACCCCGACGGCGTGAGCCGAATGTGGCATTGCAAGACCTGACCCCAGGCTCGGCCCGTGCTTTCGCGGTGCGCGTCTTCACGGTTACCATAGCCTTTCATGCTCGCCTACCCCGATATCGACCCCGTCGCGTTCCGCATCGGTCCGGTCCAGGTGCACTGGTACGGGCTCATGTACCTGCTTGGTTTTCTCGCCGGGTGGTGGCTCGGACGCGTGCGCGCCAAGCAGCCGCAGTGGTCATGGAAGCCGACGGATGTCGACGACCTGCTCTTCTACATCGCCCTCGGGGTCATCGTGGGCGGGCGGCTCGGCTACGTGCTCTTCTACGACTTCGAAAGCTTCGCGCGCGCGCCGTGGAACGTGTTCGCGATCTGGCAGGGTGGCATGTCCTTCCACGGCGGCCTGCTCGGCGCCATCGTGGCGCTGTGGCTGTACGCTCGAAGGCGCGCGCGCGGCTTCTTCACGGTCACGGACTTCGCGGTGCCGCTGATCCCGGCGGGGCTCGGATTCGGCCGCATCGGGAATTTCATCAACGGCGAGCTCTGGGGGGTTCCGAGCGATCTGCCGTGGGCGATGGTGTTTCCCGACCCGCGCGCGGGCGGCGTGCCCCGTCATCCATCGCCGCTCTACGAAGCTTTCCTGGAAGGCGCCGTGCTGTTCGTGATCCTGTGGCTGTACTCGCGCCGCCCGCGGCCTACCATGGCCGTGTCGGGCGCTTTCCTGCTCGGGTACGGGGTGTTTCGCTTCGGCGTGGAGTTCGTGCGCGCACCGGATCCGCACATCGGCTACCTGGCCTTCGGTTGGCTTACCATGGGACACGTGCTGACCGCTCCCATGATCCTGCTGGGGCTCGGATTGCTGTGGTACGCGTACCGGGGCGGCACGCCCGGCAGGACGCGCAGCGTGGGCGGCGGCACCCATCATCGCAAGCGGAGGGCCCGCACGTGAAGCAGTACCTCGAGCTCATGCGCCACGTGAAGGAGCACGGCGTGCCTAAGGAGGACCGGACGGGGACGGGGACTCTGAGCATCTTCGGCTACCAGATGCGCTTCGACCTGGCCGAGGGCTTCCCGGCGGTCACCACCAAGCGGCTGCACTTCCGCTCCATCATCCACGAGCTGCTGTGGTTCCTGCGAGGCGACACCAACGTGCGCTATCTGCATGAGCACGGTGTGAGCATCTGGGACGAGTGGGCGGACGAGAACGGCGATCTGGGGCCCGTCTACGGCTACCAGTGGCGCTCGTGGCCGACCCCCGGCGGCGGGCACATCGACCAGATCGCGCGCGTGGTGGAGCGCATCCGGACCCACCCCGATTCGCGGCGCCTCGTGGTCACCGCCTGGAACCCCGCGGACGTCGAGCGCATGGCTTTGCCTCCCTGCCACACGCTGTTCCAGTTCTACGTGGCCGAGGGAAAGCTCTCCTGCCAGCTCTACCAGCGCAGCGCCGACGTGTTTCTGGGGGTCCCGTTCAACATCGCCTCCTACGCCCTGCTCACCTTGATGGTCGCGCAGGTGACCGAGCTCGCGGCGGGCGAATTCGTGCACACCTTCGGCGATGCGCACCTGTACTCGAACCACCTCGAGCAGGTGCAGATCCAGCTCTCGCGCGAGCCCTATCCGGCGCCGCGGATGCAGCTCAACCCCGCCGTTACGTCGCTCTTCGATTTCACCTACGACGACTTCGAGCTGGCGGGCTACCAGCACCATCCACCCATCCGGGCGCCGGTGGCTGTCTGAATAGCGTCTTCGGTGGGATCTCATCCTGCCCCAGGCGGCTCTTCCCGGATCTCCGGGAAACAGGTGGCTGCCCGGGGCGGAGCCGGGTCCCGGGGCACGCACCCCTCCCTCGGTAGGGCGGGATGGAGCGCAGCGTGATCCCGCCGTAAGAGCTTGACACGCCGGGAGGCCGGCAGTGCCAGCTCCTCGCTTGCAATTCATATAAAGGTATGTTTATATCCCCAAGCTACTATGTCAGAGGAGTCCCCCAAGCTGGAAACGCTGCTCACCGCCCTGCGTGCCGCCGCCGAGCCCACGCGGCTGCGCATCCTCGCCATCCTGGCGGAGAACGAGCTGACGGTCAGTGAGCTGACCCAGATCCTGGGCCAGAGCCAGCCCCGCGTGAGCCGCCACCTCAAGGTGATGTGCGACGCAGGCTTGCTCGAGCGTTTCCGCGAAGGGGCGTGGGTCTTCTATCGCCTGACCGACGCCGGCCGGGCCGCGCAGGTGGCGCGCACCCTGTTGCCCCTGATCCCCGCGGACGACCCCGCCCTCACCCGCGATCTGCGGCGCGTCGAGGCCGTGCGCCACGAGCGCGAGGAGTCCGCGGCGCGCTACTTCCGGGAAGCGGCGCCCTACTGGCATCACATCCGCTCACTCTACGTCCCCGAGTCGGCGGTGGAGGAGGCCATGGATCAGGCCCTCGGCGAGTCCCCCATCGGCGACTTGGTGGACCTGGGCACCGGCACGGGGCGCATCCTGGAGGTGTTCGCGCCGCGCATCCGCCGCGGCATCGGCTTCGACCTGAGCCACGCCATGCTGGCCGTGGCGCGGGCGCGCCTCGCCAAGGCCAAGATCCACCACTGCCACGTGCGCCACGGCGACCTCTACAATCTCCCCCTGGCCGACGATTCGGTGGATGCGGTCACCATCCACCAGGTGCTGCACTTTCTCGAGGATCCCCGCAGCGGCGTGTCCGAGGCGGCGCGCGTGCTGCGGCCCGGCGGGCGGCTCCTGGTGGTCGATTTCGCCCCCCACGATCTCGAGTTCCTGCGCACCGAGCATGCGCACCGGCGGCTGGGCTTCTCGGATGGGGCCGTGAGCGGCTGGTGCCGGGCGGCGGGCCTCGACGTCTCACCGGTGGTTCACCTGGCGGGCGAGCCGGGGGCCGGACAGACCCTCACCGTATCGCTGTGGCTGGCGGTCAAGAAGGCGCGAGCACGCACTCCGGTACGAAAGGTGAAGGCATGAAAACACCACGTCCACGAGAGCAACCCGGTCAGCCGGCGCACACCCCGTGGCGCGCCGCCGAGGGCGTTCGCGCGATGCCGACGGCGCCGGGAGCGGACATCGAGGTCTCCTTCGAGTTCTTCCCGCCGAAGACGCCGGAGATGGAGAAGACCCTGTGGTCTTCCATCGAGCGCCTGGCGGCGCTGCAGCCGCGCTTCGTCTCGGTCACCTACGGCGCCGGCGGCAGCACGCGCGAGCGCACCCACGCCACCGTGCGCCGGGTCCTCCAGGAGACTCCGCTGGTGCCGGCGGCGCATCTGACCTGCGTCGCCGCGACCCGCGACGAGGTCGATGAGGTGGCGCGCGGCTACTGGGAGGCCGGCATCCGGCACGTGGTGGCGCTGCGCGGCGACCCGCCGGGCGAGGACAACACGTACCGGCCCCACCCCGGGGGTTACCCCTACGCGGCGGACCTCGTGGCCGGGCTCAAGCGCATCGCACCCTTCGAGCTGAGCGTGGCGGCGTACCCCGAGGTGCA
>CAZPFD010000097.1:0-12868 GCA_964585725.1 uncultured Ectothiorhodospiraceae bacterium
ATGAGCGCGGTCAGAGACTCCGTGGGAGATGCTGCGCGCCTGCGCTCCACGCTCGAGGCCGGGGCCGAGCCCCGGGCTCGGCACGGGGCGGACGAGGCGAGCGACGCGTGCGCCGTGGTCGTGCTCGGGGCCGGGCGCAGCGGCACCAGCGCCATCACGCGCGGCGTGCAGGCGCTGGGCGTGGATCTCGGCGATCGCCTGCGCGCCGGTCGGGGGAAGAACCCGACGGGCTTCTTCGAAGACCGGGATCTGCTCGCCATCAACAAGCGCCTCAAGCGCGAGCTCGGCATCACCGGCGAGAGCGTCGTGCTCATCGACCCCGAGCGCTGGCAGGCCCCGGGGGTGCGACGCCTGCGCCAGGAGGCGGTGGCCACCATCCGCCGCCGCTTCGGGGGCTCGGCCTTGTGGGGCTACAAGTATGGAAGGACGCTGCGGTTGCTGCCTTTCTGGGACGCGGTGTTCGACGAGCTCGACGCCGATGTGCGCTACGTGGTGGCGCTGCGCAATCCGCTGAGCGTGGCGCGCTCCCGGGCGCGGCTCGACCCGAGCCGGGGAACCCAGGAGAAGAGCGACCTGGAATGGCTGGTCAACGTCGTGCCGTACTTCCGGGAGGTGGGCAAACGTCCCTTCGTGGTCGTGGACTACGATGCGGTGATGCGCGACCCGGCGGGACAGCTCGAGCGCATCGCCGGGGTGCTGCGCCTGCCCGAGCACCCGCAGCGGGCCGCCGGCATCCGCGCCTATGCCGATACGTTCCTCGAGGGGCGCCTGCGTCACACCCGCTTCACGTTACAGGACCTGGACGCCGACCCCCGCGTGCACCCGCTCGTGCGCGACGCCTACCGCTGGCTGCACCGGCTCGCGTGCGACGCCATCGATGCCGATTCGCCGGAGCTGTGGCACGACTGGGCCCGTATCGAGCAAGGGACGTTCGAGCTCGCGCCGCTGCTGCGGCATATCGATCGGATACAGGTCGATCTGCGGCGGGCCCAGCGCCATCCCCTCGGACCGCTGCAGGCCCTGCCTCGGCTCTGGCGCACGCTGCGGGGTCGTTGAGTCATGTCGTATCTGCTCTCAGGGGTCGGCAATCCAACGCAAGGGAAGAACCTATGACGCTCGTTCCGGACCGCTACAAGCACGCCGCCATCATCGCCTCCACCGCCCCCCTGCCGAGGACATGGCGCGTGCCGGCGCGGCTCCAGTTGCTCTCACGGTTCCATCGCGCCAAGGTGCGGCGAGCCGATGTGCTGGTGGTCGTGCACCCGAAGTGCGGCGGGACCTGGTTGCGTGTGATGCTTTACCGTCTCTACCAGAGCAAGTACGGCCTGCGCTCGCGGCGCGTGTTCAAGACCGACGAGCTGCATCGCGAGAACCCTGCGCTGCCGCGCTTTCTGGTCAGCAACGGGCACTATAGCTACGAGGGGGTCCTCGAGGAGGCGATGCAGAACCCGGGCTCGGAATTGGTCCTCGACGACAAGAAGGTGATGTTCCTGGCGCGCCATCCCTGCGACATCGTGGTGTCGTGGTATCTGCAGCTCACCAAGCGCACCAAGGCCTACAAGCGCGAGCTCATCAACCACTCCCTGCGCGCCCCGGTGCACAGGGGCGCCTTGTCGCTCTGGGAGTTCACCATGCACGAGGAGATCGGATTGCCCGGCCTCATCCGCTACCTCAACACCTGGGCGGACAACCTCGCGCGACTCCCCCAATCGTTGCTCGTGCGTTACGAGGACCTGCGCGCCGAGCCGGCGGGCACGCTGCGGCGCATTGCGCAGTTCGTGGGCGAGCCCTTCAGCGACGCAGAAATCGAGGAGGCGGTGGCGTTCGCGTCTTTCGACAACCTGAAGGCTCTGGAGCGGGCGAACTACTTCCGGAATGCGAGCCTGACTGTGCGCAATCCGAACGACCCGGACATGTTCAAGGTACGCCGCGGCAAGGTCGGCGGCTACCGGGATCAGTTCACGCCCGAGCAGCTCGCGCAGATCGACGAGATGGTGCGCACCGGGCTCGCGCCCGTGTTCGGCTACGGCGAGCCGCAGGCGCAGCCGGCGCACGCGGCGCAAGGGGCGTGAGCGGTTGAAACCAGAGGGGCATGCCGATTCATCGAGAGGCTCCGCGCCATCCGGGCGCGCCCCCCTGGTCACGGTTCTCATTCCCGTCCGCAATCGGGAGCGCTACATCGGCGCGGCCGTAGAGAGCATTCTGGCGCAGACTCTGGACGATCTGGAGCTGTTGGTCATCGACGATGGCTCCAGCGATGCGAGCCGCGATGTCGTGCGCCGCTTCAAAGACCCGCGCGTGCGGCTGGTCTGCAACGACGCCAACCGCGGCATTCCCGCTACCCGCAATCAGGGCACCGGCCTCGCGCGCGGCACCTACACCGCGTTTCTGGACAGCGACGATTGGGCGCTTCCGCAGCGGCTCGCGCGCCAGGTGCAGTTTCTCGAGGAGCATCCGGATTACGCGGCGGTCGGCGCGTGGATCGAGTGGATGGACGAGGACGGGCGACCGCTCGGGCGCGTCAAGCGCAAAGCCGTGTCGGCGGATCAGATCGCGGCCGAGCGCCTGTTCCGCTCCTGTCTGGAGAACTCGGCGAGCACCGCCCGCACCGCCGTTCTGCGGGCATACGGTCATCGCGAGCGCTACGCGCTGGGGTCGGATTACGATCTCTGGGCTCGCATCGCCGCCGAGCACAAGCTGGCGACGCTGCCCGAAGTGCTGGTGCGCCGGCGTACCCACGCCGGCCGCAGCACGCACGCCAAGTCCGAGCGCATCAAGGCGATCAGGCTGGAGATCTTCGCGGAGCAGCTCACGGCGCTCGGAGTGTCTTTCAGCGGAACCGATCTGGAACGGCACTACCTTCTGCGCCGCATGCAGAAGCTCGGCTTCGCTCCGGATGAAGCGTATCTGGGGTGGGCGGAGTCCTGGCTGGAGCGGTTGAGGGCGGCCAATGAGACGGCGCACCGCTATCCGGAGCCGGTTTTCTCGCAGATTCTGGGCGAATTCTGGCTGAAGACGTGCTGGCATGCGTCGCGTCGCCTCGGTCCCAGGGCATGGGGGCGCTTCTGGCGTTCACCGCTGCGCAGCCAGGCATGGCCCGGTCTGCGAAGAGCCTTGTCGCGGCATCGACTGGGCATCGTGAGGCCCGCGCTCGAGAGACCCTAGCCCGCATTCGTCACCGCGCTCGGAACCGAAGGTGTCGTTTGGCATGAGAGAGAGAGCCGCCATGCGCGTGGTTGCGTCACCGGCGTTCAAGGGGCGCGCGGTGAACCCCTACACCTGGTCGCTGTACGATCGCCTCGGCGGACTCGGCGTGGAAGTAAGCGAGTTCTCGCGCTGGCGCATCCTGGCGGGCGCCGCCGCGGACATCTGGCACCTCCATTGGCCCGAAGGCGTCCTCGTGCCCCCCAACCCGCTGAAGGCTTTCGTCAAGCTCCAGACGCTGCTGTTCCTGCTCAGGTGGGCGCGGTTGCAGGGTATGCGGATCGTCTGGACGGTGCACAATCTGGGGCCGCACCCGCACGAGCGCCGGCATCGATGGCTGGAGGCGTGGTTCTGGCGCGCCTTCATACCCAAGGTGGATGCATACATCAGCCTCTCGGAGACGGGCCGTGAGCTCGCAATGCGCAAGTTCCCCGCGCTCGCCGAGGTGCCCGGATTCGTCATTCCTCACGGCCACTACCGCGGCCTCTACCCCGATGCGGTGACCCGCGCACAGGCGCGGGCCGCGTTGGGTGTGCCGCCCGCGGTCCGCGTGGTATCGTTCATCGGTCAGATCCGCCTCTACAAGAACGTGCCCCGGTTGATCGAGGCGTTCACGCAGCTCTCCGATCAGGAAACGGCGCTGATCATCGCCGGCCGGGTGCGTACCCGGCGGTTGCGCGAAGCGATCGAGCAGAAAGTCCGCGGCCACCCGCGCATTCACGCACGCCTGGACTTGATTCCCGACTCCGAGATGCAGCTGTACCTGAGGGCTGCGGACCTGGTGGTCCTCCCCTATGACGAGATTCTCAACTCCGGCTCCGCCTTGCTCGCGTTGTCTTTCGATCGTCCGGTGCTGGCGCCGGCGAAGGGCGCATTGCGGGAGCTCGCGCGCACCGTCGGTCCCGAGTGGGTGCGCCTCTTCGATGGCGAGCTCACCGCGGAATTGCTGGATGAGGCTCTGCGCGCGACGCGGGCGCTGGCGGATCGCCGCCCGAACCTCGAATCCTACGAATGGCCCCGGATAGCCGAGGCGACCGCCTGCGCCTACGCGGACATCCTGGACGGGGCGAAGGTCGCAACGGAGCCGCGATGAGATCGAATGACGCCGCGGTCGAAGCGGCTTCGCGCCGCGAGCATGTGCCGGCCGCCGGCTTGCCGCGCGCCCCGGATACCGCTGGCGATGAGGCGGCGGCTGCGCGCCGGGACCCGCGCCATGTCGCGGTGCTGATACCTTCCATGGACGGGGGCGGCGCCGAGCGTTCGATGTTCAACCTGAGCCGGGGCTTGATGGCGCGCGGCCATCGGGTCGACCTCGTCGTGTGTCGCGCCGAGGGCAACCTGGACGGCCAGGCGCCCCCCGGGGCGTGCTTCGTGCCTTTGCGACGCGCCAGCACCGTGCACGGTCGGATCGCGGCGCTGACGGCCGATCCGGGCGCGCTCCCGGTGCTGGCCCGGCCCATGCTGCTGCCCTGGAAATCCCCCTGGTCGCTGCGTTATCTGCCCGCGCTGGCCCGCTATCTCGCGCAGGAGCGCCCGGATGTTCTCCTGGCGGGGATACCCTTCTTCAATCTGATCGCTCTGTGGGCGCGTCGTCTGAGCGGTGTGGACACGCGCGTGGTGGTGACCGAGCGCAGCACGCTCTCGGTGAACATCGCGATCCGAGAGGGACAGTGGCGTCGGCGCTTTCTCCCGCCCCTGATAAGACGAACGTACGCGTCAGCGGATGCCATCATAGCGGTGTCGAGCGGGGTGGCGGACGACCTGGCGCGAAGCGCGCACATTCCGCGCGAGCGCATACGGACGGTGTACAACCCCGTGGTGACCCCCGAGCTGGAAGAACGGGCGAAGGAGCCGCTGGCGCATCCCTGGTTCGCCCCGGGTATGCCGCCGGTGATCCTCGGCGTCGGTGAGTTCGTGGCGTCCAAGGACTTCGCCACCTTGTTGCGAGCGTTTGCGCGCCTGCGCCGGCGGCGCCCTGCACGACTGGTGATCCTCGGCAAGGGGAAGCCGGAGCGCCATGCGCTCCTGGTATCGGAGATCGAGCGGCTCGGCATCGGGCGCGACGTGGATCTGCCCGGGTGGGTGGACAACCCCTTCGCGTACATGGCGCGTGCATCGGTGTTCGTGCTCTCATCCATATACGAAGGACTGCCGGGCGTATTGATTCAGGCGCTGGCCTGCGGGTGCCCGGTGGTGAGCACGGATTGCCGGAGCGGTCCGGCGGAGATTCTGGCCGACGGCCGGTACGGCAGGCTGGTAGCGGTCGGGGACGACGAGGCCATGGCACAGGCCATCTCGGACACGCTGGATGCCGCCCCCGATCGGGCGAGCTTGCGCGCGCGGGGACAGGCATTCTCCATCGACCGCGTCCTCGAGGATTCCCTGGACGTCCTGCTCGGTCCCGATGACCCATGAGATTTGCGGTATGAAGGAAGCGTTGCAGCAAGCCCACGCCATGCCCGCGCAGGCCGCGATCAATCCGAGGCGGTTGAGCCTCTGGGCAGGGCTGGCGGGGCTTTGCATCTTCGCCGCGGGCGGCTGGCTTCTGGAGGCCGCGATCGAGGTCGGCTTCGTGCTGATGCTGGTTGCGTTCCTGGTCAATTTCCGGGACGCGTGGCCGCACCTCCGGCGACATGCGGTGTTCGGCATCTGCGCGGCTTTCGGCGCCTACATCGTGGCCCGGGCCGGAATCGCGCTGTGGGAGCACCCCGAGGCCGCCGGCGCGTTGTGGAACGGTCTCATGGCGTCCCTGGCCGTCAGCGGCGTCGGCTCCTTGATCGTCGCGTTCTGGCTCGCGGGTGACGGCAGAAGGATCCGGTGGGCGCTGGTACTGGCGTGTACGGGGCTCGTGCTGGGCCTGCTCGTGAACCTCGACTGGGAGAACGTCGACGCCTATATGAGCGGGCAGCGGATGACCAGAGTGAGCCTGGGCGCCAACGGCCCGGGACTCTACTCGATGAGCGCGATCATCGGCATCGTCGCGCTAGCGGTGCCGGCGATAGTGCGCCGTCGCGACAAGGCGCAGAAATATCTCCTGGGCTCGCTGTGCGTCATCGCGCTCGTGGTCCTGGCGACGGCGTTCGTGTGGAATCAGGCGCGTCAGGCGTGGCTGGCCGCGGCGCTCGTGCTGCCGGTCGTGCTCGTGGGCACGATTCGAACGACCCGCTCACGGGCCGTTACGGTGGGCGCGCTCTCCCTTCTGGCCGTCTTCTTAGTGGTCGGGATAGCCAACAGCGACCTCGTCGCCCGGCGCATGAGCCACGTGGACGAGCTGGTCGCCTCCATCGTCAGCCTGGATGTGGACGAGGTGCCGGATACGAGTGTGGACCACCGGGTCCGGATCTGGCGCGAAGGCATTCGAAGAATCGAGCAGCGGCCGCTCTTCGGCTGGGGGCCAGGTATGGCTCCGGTCTTGTCCAAGGAGTCAGGCGCGGTGAGGTACGAGCATTTTCACAACATCTTCATGCACGTGTGGGTCGAGCTGGGGCTGATCGGGCTGCTGCTGTTCCTCGCGGCGTGGGCGGCCATGCTGAGGGAGCTGCTGCGTGCGTACCGCGAGGGCTCGGCCACGCCGCAGTACGCGCTTTTCGTGGCCGGCGTGGTCGGCCTGTTCACCCTCGTCACCTCGGTGGATATGCGCCACGACGACGTGCACGGAATGTTCTACGTGACCTCGCTGGGTGCTCTGGCCCTTGCATATCGGTTTCGTGACGCGCGCGATTCACCCGACATCCACACTCCAGAGTGAGGGCGTGCACCGTGAGCTACCACACGCTGGCGCGCGTGCTCTGCGCGGGCGGGTTCATCGCCTTGAGCGGAGCCATCCTGGCCTGGGCGCCGGACGCCGGATCGGTTCTGCACATCGTCCGCGAGTCGGGGCCCATCGAGGTCGGAAGCGCGGTCCTGTGGATCGGCGCCGCCATTCTCTCGCTCGCTGCCGCGCTCCGAGACCGGGTCCACCGGACCGATTGGGCGCTCGGCGCCGTGATACTGGGTCTGTGCGCGATCCGGGAGCTGGAGGTGCAGAAGTGGTTCACGGAGTGGAATCTCAACAACGTCGAAAGCTATTGGGATCCCGGCATTCCGCTGCGTGAGCGGGCGGCGGCGCTGCTGCTGCTGATCGTGCCGGGCGGCGCGGTCCTGCTCGCGTTCCTGGTACGCATGGCGCGCCGGTTCCCGGCGGCGTGGCGCCGGGGCGCGGCGTGGACCCGCGACGTGCTCGCCTGGGGGGCGATGCTCGTGGTGGCGGCGGTCCTGGACAAGGCCCACCATTTCACGCCGGGGCTCGGTATCGATCCGGCGTACCACTATCTCTTCGTTCTGCTCGAGGAGACGCTGGAGCTCACTCTCGCCGTGTACGTGGCGCTGGTGCTCGTGCCGGCCTGGCGCGCGGCATTTGCCGGTCCGGGGCCCTGAGGACGTTCGGGCATGCACCTCGCCGGGGACTGAGGACCCGCAATAAAATGGTGCTTTGCGGATTTCCGGGAAACCTTGGCGGGCAGAGGCATGACACCGAATGACGGCCGGGACACGCGGCCTCCGACCTACGAGGATCTGAGGCGCACCCTCGAGCGGCAGACGGTGGGCACGCCAGCCGCCGAGTGCCACGGGTTGCTGTGCGGGCTGCTGTGTGCGCCGGAGGACAGCCCCGAGGAGGCGTGGTTTCGCGAGATCTGCGAGGACGTCGAGGCGCGGCCCGAGCTGCTGGCGGTTCTGCGTGCGGCCCGGGAGGATGCGGTGCGGCAGCTGTTCGGCGGGCGGCTGGAGTTCACGCCGCTGCTTCCCGGCGACGAGGAGGCGCTGGCCGCGCGCAGCACGGCCCTCGGCACGTGGTGCGACGGCTTTCTAATGGGGCTGGCCCTGGGCGGGTTGCGGGACTGGGAAGCGCTCTCCGAGGAGGCACGAGAGATCGTGTCGGATTTTTCCGAGCTCACCCGCATCGAAACCGCGCCGCAGCCCGACGAGGCGGGAGAGGCGGCCTACGCCGAGCTGGTGGAGTACGTGCGCGTGGGGGTGCTGCTGCTCAACGAGGAGCTGCATCCCTTCACGTTTCATGACAGCGATTCGGTGCACTGACGCACGCACGATGAACAAGAGGGAATTCGCCCGCCGCCGCAAGCGGGTCATGGAGATGATGGACGAGCGCAGCATCGCCCTTCTGCCGGCGGCTCCCCCGCGCGCTCGCAACCGCGATGTCGAGTATCCGTACCGGCCGGACAGCGACTTCTACTACCTGACGGGGTTCCCCGAGCCCGAGGCGCTGGCCGTGTTGGTGCCGGGCCGGCCGCAAGGCGAGTATCTGCTCTTCTGTCGCGAACGCGACCCCGACGCGGAGGCATGGACCGGCGTGCGCACGGGTCTGGAGGGCGCGTGCGAGCAGTACGGCGCCCACGACGCCTTCCCCATCAGCGACATCGACGACATCCTGCCCGGCATCATGGAGAACCGCCAGCGAGTTCTGTACTCGATGGGGTATCTGCCCGAGTTCGACCAGCGCGTGCTGGCCTGGGTCAATCGTATCCGCAGCCGCTCGCGCGCCGGCGTCAGCGCACCGGTGGAGTTCGCGGCCCTCGACCACCTGCTGCACGACATGCGGCTCTACAAGAGCACGGCCGAGCTGCGGCTCATGCGCAAGGCTGCGGAGGTCAGCGTGCGCGCCCACCGCAGGGCCATGCGCAGCTGCCGCCCGGGTCTGCGCGAGTATCAGATCGAGGCCGAGCTGCTGCACGAGTTCATGCACTCGGGCGCGCGGGCGCCTGCGTATCCTTCCATCGTTGCGAGCGGTGAGAATGCCTGTGTGCTGCACTACACCGCCAACGACAGCGCCCTCAAGGCGGGGGAGCTTCTGCTCATCGACGCCGGCGCCGAGTACGAGTATTACGCGTCGGACATCACCCGCACCTTGCCCGTCAGCGGCCGGTTCAGCCGTGCGCAGCGCGCCGTCTACGAGCTCGTCCTGGAGGCGCAACAGGCGGCCCTCGAGCAGGTGCGCCCGGGCAATCACTGGAACGACCCGCACGAGGCGGCGGTGCGCGCGCTGACCGAGGGGCTGGTGTCCCTCGGGCTGCTCAAGGGCCGGGTCGGCACGCTCATCAAGAAAGAACGCTACCGGCGCTTCTACATGCATCGTACCGGTCATTGGCTGGGCATGGACGTCCACGACGTGGGGGATTACAAGGTCGGCGGCGAATGGCGCGTGCTGGAGCCGGGGATGGTGATGACCGTGGAGCCCGGTCTCTATATCGGAGGCGGGCACAAGGACGTCGCCGCCAAGTGGCGCGGCATCGGCGTGCGCATCGAGGACGACGTGGTGGTTACAGCCGAAGGCCACGAGGTCCTGAGCGGGTCGCTTCCGAAGGAAGCCGACGAGGTCGAGGCCCTGATCGGCGGGCTTCGCGGAGGCCGCGGGGGGCGTTGAGGTACGAAGTCGCCATCGTCGGTGGCGGCCCGGTAGGCGCCGGTCTCGCGTGCGCTCTGGGTGCTGCCGGCGTATCCGTGGCGCTGCTCGAGTCCAGGCCCGACGGCAGCTCCCCCACCGACGCACGGCCCATTGCGCTGTCCCTGGGCTCCAAGCGCATCCTCGACACCCTGGGCGTATGGGAGGGCGTGCGGGCCGACGCCAATCCCATCGCGCACATCCACGTCTCGGATCGCGGCGGATTCGGCTTCACGCGCCTGTGCGCCGCCGACCATGGTGTGGAGGCCCTGGGTTACGTGGTGCCTGCGGGCGCGCTCCAGGAGGCCCTGGACGCCTCGCTTGCCGCGCAAGGCAGCGTGGACGTGGTGCGACCGGCGCGGGTGCGGGGCGCGTCCCTCGCGGCCGACGCGGCCCGGCTCGAGGCGGACGCGGCGGCGGGGGCACTCGAGCTGGAGGCGCGTCTGCTCATCGCCGCCGACGGCGGCCGGTCCCGGGTGCGCGAGGCCCTCGGCATCGGCGTGCACACACGCGCATACGGTCAGGTCGCCGTGGTGGCTCGGGTCCTGCCGCATCGGCCCCATGGCGACACCGCCTACGAGCGCTTCACCGACTCGGGACCGCTCGCGCTGCTGCCCATGCGCCAGGGCTGGTGCGGCCTCGTATGGAGCACGCATCCGGCTGAGAGTGAGCGTCTGCTGTCCCTGGACGACGAGCGGTTTCTGGCGGCGCTGACCCGGCGTTTCGGCGGACGCCTGGGCGGGTTCGAGCGCGTCCGGGGGCGGAGCGCCCACCCGGTGGAGCTGGTGCGCAGCCGCGAGCATGCGCGCCGGCGCCTGGTGATCATCGGCAATGCCGCGCACCAGCTGCATCCGGTGGCGGGGCAGGGACTCAATCTGGGCCTGCGCGACGCTGCGGCACTGGCCGAGGTGATCGTGGACGCCCTGCGTTGCGGCTCGGATCCGGGCGCCCTGGGCGCGGTGGAGCGCTACGCCGCCTGGCGCCGCAGGGACCAGGGCTCGGTGACGTGGTTCACCGACGCGCTGGTGCGAGTGTTCTCGAGCCGCCTCGGGCCGTTGCGGGCCGGTCGTGACTTCGGCATGCTCGCGATCGACCTGGTGCCGGGGTTGAAGGCCGGTCTCGCCCGGCGCGCCATGGGACTCGCCGGTCATCAGACCCGGCTCGCGCGGGGACTGTCCCTGTGAAGCACGACATCGCTGTCGTCGGCGGCGGACCCGTGGGCGCGACCCTCGCCTGCGCACTGGGCGGCGCCGGCATGCGCGTGGCCCTGATCGAGGCCCGGGCGCCGACGGAACCCGCCGGCGGCGAGCGCTTCGACCTGCGGGTGAGCGCGCTGACGCGGGCCTCGGAGCGCATCCTGCGCCGCGTCGGCGCCTGGCCGCACCTGCCGCAGGCGCGCCTCGGACCGTTCCGGGAGATGCACGTTTGGGACTCGACCGGCGGCGGAGAGATCCATTTCGACAGCGCCGACATCGGAGAGCCCACGCTCGGTTACATCGTGGAGAACCGGGCGCTCCAGCATGCCCTCGAGCGTCGCATCGAGGCCCTCGACGGGGTGCGCTGGTATCGCCCGGCCATGCTCGAGGACGTCGAGCTCGAGCCCGAGCGTGCGCTGCTGCGCGTGGACGGCGCGCGGCTCGAGGTCAGGCTGGTGGTCGGCGCCGACGGCACGGAGTCGCGGCTGCGGGGTCTCGTGGGCATCGCGGCCACGCGCGCCGACTACCGCCAGCACGCCGTCGTGGCCTGCGTGCGCACGCAGCAAAGTCACCGGCAGACGGCCTGGCAGCGGTTTCTGCCCACGGGACCGCTCGCCTTTCTGCCGCTGCCGGCGCCCGACTTGAGCTCCATCGTGTGGTCCACGGAGCCGCAGCACGCGGCCCGTCTTCTGGAGATGCCGGCCCCGGCGTTCGCCCGGGAGCTCGAGGAAGCCTTCGCTGCCCGCCTCGGTGCGGTAACCTGGGTGGGCGAGCGCGGCTCGTTTGCGTTGCGGGGCCTGCGGGCGGAGCGCTACCTGGCCGGCCGCTCGGTGCTGGTCGGCGATGCCGCGCACACCGTGCATCCGCTCGCCGGGCAGGGGCTCAATCTGGGGCTGCTGGATGCGGCGGCGCTGGCCGAGGTGCTCGCGGAGGCGCGCGCGCGCGGGCGTGACATCGGCGGCTTGACCGTGCTGCGCCGCTACGAGCGCTGGCGGGCCGGCCACAACCTCGCCATGAAGACCCTGCTGGAGAGCTTCAAATGGCTGTTCGGCAGCCCCTGGGGTCCGGTACGGTTGACCCGTAACGCCGGGCTTGCGCTCACCGATCGGCTCGATCCGGTCAAGCGGGTCATCATGGAGCATGCCACCGGTCAGGCCGGGGATCTGCCGACGCTGGCCCGGGACGGAAACGACCCGGGGCTGGTATGGGCTTCCCGCCCTGCTCGACGAGGCTGAGGTTCGCGGGTATCGGCTTTAAATTCGAGAGCCTCTTACAGCGAGTTCGCGGTCATGAGCACAGTTCCCGAGATTCTCTACGAGAGCGCACTGCACGGCGTGAACCTTCTGGGTCGCGGGAAGGTGCGTGACATCTACGCCGCCGGTGACGAGCATCTGATCATCGTGGCCAGCGACCGGCTTTCCGCATTCGACGTGGTGTTGCCCGACCCCGTGCCCGGCAAGGGCTTGGTGCTCACCGCGTTGTCGAATTTCTGGTTCGCGCGCACCCGGCACGTGGTCCCCAATCACCTGTCGTCGCTGCCCCTGGCCGAGGTTCTGCCCGATCCCGGGGAGCGGAGCCTGGTCGAGGGACGCGCCACCGTGGTGCGCCGACTGCAGCCCTTGCCCGTGGAGGCCATCGTGCGCGGGTACGTCATCGGCTCGGGTTGGAAGGATTACCAGGCCAGCGGCCGCATCTGCGGCATCCCGCTGCCCGCCGGGCTGCGCCAGGCGGAGCAGTTGCCGCAGCCCATCTACACGCCTTCGACCAAGGCTGCGGAGGGCGAGCACGACGAGAACATCCCCTTCGAGCGCACCGTCGAGCTGCTGGGCCGGGACATGGCGGAGCGGGTGCGGGAGGTGAGTCTGCGCATTTACACGGAAGCCGCTGCCCATGCCCACGCACGCGGCATCATCATCGCGGATACCAAGTTCGAGTTCGGGCAGGACGCCGAGGGCAGGCTGTACCTGATCGACGAGGTCCTGACGCCGGACTCGTCGAGGTTCTGGCCCGGTGCACAGTACCGGACCGGAAT
>CAZPFD010000098.1:0-5420 GCA_964585725.1 uncultured Ectothiorhodospiraceae bacterium
AGCCGGAACGAGGGGTGCGGGCGCAAGACCCGGGACTGGTCGAGCAGAGTCAGGCGGCCTTCCGCTTCCAGCACGCGCTGGATCACGAACATGACGTCCGGGCGTCCCGCATCGTACTCGTCGAAGACGAGGGCGGTCGGGCTCTGGAATGCCCAGGGCAGAATGCCCTCCCTGAACTCCGTCACCTGCTGGCCGTCGCGCAGGACGATGGCGTCACGCCCGACCAGGTCCACGCGGCTGACGTGGCTGTCGAGGTTTACGCGCACGCACGGCCAGTTCAACCGGGCCGCCACCTGCTCGATGTGCGTCGACTTGCCGGTGCCGTGGTAGCCCTGAATCAGGACCCGACGGTTGTACGCAAAGCCGGCGAGAATGGCGAGCGTGGTGTCGTGGTCGAAACGGTACGCGTCATCCACCGGCGGCACGTGCTCGTTCGGCTGGCTGAAGGCGGGGACCTGCAAGTCGCTCTCGATGCCGAAAGTCTGCTGTATCGAGACCGTGATGTCCGGGATGCCGTCGTTGGTGCGCCCGATATCTCGCGGTTCGATTCTGTCCGCCATGTCGTCAGCTCCGGCCTCGAGGCGATATCCAAACATTTTAACCCAGGGACGGGAGAAGTCCTTGTCGGCATCCGGCGAGGCATCTTCATGCGCCGCGATCCGATCGAGGCTCGGGGTTGCGGTTAAAATGCCTCCGACGGGCGGGCCGTCCCGGCCTGCCAATCAGTCGCGGACTCTAGGGAGGGCGACGAGATGGATTGGAACGAGCAGATGCAGAAGACGATGCAGTCCTGGGCGGAGACCCAGCAAAAGATGTGGTCGAGCTGGCTCCAGAGCATCGAGCAGCTCGGAAAGGCGCCGGGAGGCGACCTCTGGGACAAGACGCTCGATACCTGGCAGCAATCGGTCAACAAGACCTTGGACGCGCAGGCGGAGTGGACTCAAGCCTGGATCGGTGGCGTGAAGGAGATCGAGGGCGCTCCCAAGGAGGTGAACGACTGGGCCAAGGATGGGCAGGCCATGATGAGCCGCTGGAACGAGGCCCAGCGCGAGCTATGGGAGCAGTGGTTCGAGGTCCTGCGAAAGGCCCGTCCCGAGGCGGCGCTCGGTCGGGCGCGCGGGGGCGAGGACATCATTCACGCCTGGCAGGACACCGCCCGCAAGGCCATGGACACCCAGATGCAATGGGCGACGGCCTGGATGGGGGGCGGTAGCGGTAAGGGCCCCTCCAAGAGAGGCGAGCGCTCCGCGCAGCGCACCACGCGGTGACGAAACGGCGGGTGCGGCGGGCGAGAACGACGAACATCACGCCGCATCCGTTTCGCGGGCTCACCCCCCCGGCACCCCGGCCCGGGAAGGCGGCCGCGCGTTGGGCGCCGCCGCGAAGCAGGGCCCGCCGCTTCACCCGTGCGCCGGCCGATGCGGCGCCGGCCGACTGGTATCCCGTGATGAGCTGGGGCAGAATGCGCGCTGCGCTGTTTCCGCGTTCTAAAGAAAGCTTCCCGAGTTGTCGATCTACGGGCAGCTGCGGGCCCCGGCGACGAGGGGAAGGGGCTTCAGCGCGACAGAGCGGGCAGGCACGAGAGGTCCTCACATTTGCCACACATGGTGCGCGCGACGGTTTGCCTCTGGCTGTTCGTCTTCCCGCTGTTCGCGTGCACCTTGTACGCCGCGCAAGCCGATGAGGTATTTCCGGAGCCGCCCGCACTGCGCTCCGCGGTTGCCTTCTGGCAGCGCATCTACACCGAGGTCGACACCGACGGCGGCCTGTTGCACGACGACCGTCATCTGGGCGTCGTCTACGAGACCATCCGCTTCAATTCCGAAAGCCGGCGGGCGCGCCGGCAGCTGATCGACAAGCGCAAGGCACATTGGCGTGAGGTCTTGCAGCGACTGGCCGACGGTGGCTCGCCCCGCAATGCGCGGGAGCGCGCCGTCGTGGAGAGCCTGGCCTCGGAGCTCGGTCATGCAGCGACCGCACGCGACTACCGCCACGCCGTGCGCCGGCTGCGCTTTCAGCTCGGACAGCGCGACAGGTTTCGCATGGGTCTCGTTCGTTCGGGTGCATTCGAGGAGCGGATGCACGCCATATTCAGGGACCTGGGGCTGCCGGAGGACCTCGCCCACCTGCCGCACGTGGAATCCTCGTTTCACCCCCGTGCGTACTCGAAGTACGGCGCTGCGGGCGTCTGGCAGTTCATCCGCTCGACGGGTCGCCTGTATCTGAACATCGACTATGTCGTAGACGAGCGTCTGGATCCGATCCGCGCCACGCGCGCCGCCGCGGAGCTTCTGCGCCGCAACTACGAGCGTCTCGGGACATGGCCGCTCGCCATCACTGCATACAACCACGGTGCCGCGGGCATGGAGCGGGCCAAGCGCGTGCTCGGCACCGATGACATCGCCGTAATCGTGGAGAAGTACCAGAGCCGGATCTTCGGCTTCGCATCACGCAATTTCTACGTCCAGTTCCTCGCCGCGCGCGAAATCGTGCACGATTACCGCCGGTACTTCGGCGATCTGCAGCGCCACACGCCGGAGTCCGTCGACCGGGTGACCCTTCCCTTCTACGCCGACATCAACGACCTCGAGCGCTATCTCGGCGTCGACGCGAAGGTCATCGCGCGCTACAACCCGGCGCTGCGCCCACCCGTCTTCCGCGGCTTCAAGCGCATCCCCGCCGGGTATACGTTGCATCTGCCCGGAGGCACGGTATCGCCGGACGCAGGGACCTGGCTGGCCGCGCTACCGGAAGATCGCCGCTACGATCAGCAGGCGGCAAGCCGCTTCCACACCGTAAGCCGTGGTCAGACGCTGAGCCGGATCGCGCAGATGCACAACACCAGCGTCTCGACCATCGTGACCCTCAACAATCTGCGCAGCGCCCATCGCATCTATCCGGGGCAAGTCCTCGAGCTCCTGGCTCCCGAAGAGGAGCACGGGCCGGCGAGGGCAACGGCAGTGGCGTCCACGGATCGCGTGACGACGCCGGCCGTGAACGTGCCGGAGCCCGGGAGCACGTACACCGTGCGCCGCGGGGACACCCTGACGGAGATCGCCCAACGCCACGGCACGACGGTGTCGAATCTCGTCGCACTCAACAACCTGGGTTCGCGCCACCGCATCTTTCCGGGGCAGAGTCTGCAGGTGGGCGCTCCCGCCGAGGCGCAGCCGGTGAGAGTGGCCGCACGAACGCCGGACCGGCCCGGCGGAGTGCCGCGGGGTGGGGAGCCAACCGGCGCCGCGGAGGCGGCGGAGGTGGACGGCGCCGAGGGAGCGGTGGACGCGGTCGACGCCGCGGAGGCGGTGGAGGTGAACGGCGCCGCCGAGGCGGACGGGGCCGGGGAGGTGGTGGAGGTAGCCGAGGCCGGGGAGGCAGTGGAGGCGGACGGCGCGAGCGTGCCCGCGGACATGGCGAGCGCGGAGAGCGAAGAGGCGCTCGCCAGCTATGAGATCACGGAGGGCGACACGCTCGAGGACATTGCCGAGCGCCACGAGACGACGGTGCCCGAGATCGTGGCCTTGAACGCGTTGGACCGCTGGATGTATCCGGGGCAGCGGCTCCGGCTGCCCCCCGGGGCGGCCGCGGTGGGTCCGATGGCCGCGGCGCCGGCGGCCGCCGAGACGGCGCCGGTGGCGACGCTTCCCGAGGGCGACACGCCCGAGTACACCCTGGCGGTTCCGGCGCGGCAAAGCGATTCGCCCTGGAGGCGCATCGACGGCGAGTGGATCGTGGTCGACGCCGAGGAGACGCTGGGGCACTACGCGGACTGGCTCCAGATCCCCACGCAGCGGCTGCGCGACCTCAACGGCCTGTCATTCGGGCGCCCGGTGCGCATGGGCCAGCGCCTGCGGCTGGACTTCTCCCGGGTCTCGCCCGAGACCTTCCACGAACGGCGCCTCGCGTACCACAAGGCCATCGAGGAGGATTTCCTGGGAAGCTACCGCATCACCGGGGTCACGGACCACACTCTGCGGCAGGGCGAGAGCCTGTGGGAGCTCTCCTTCCAGGTGTACGAGGTGCCGCCGTGGCTCCTGCACCGCTTCAATCCCGAAACCGATCTCACGCGCCTGAAGCCGGGGACCCGCCTGACCATCCCCGTGATCGAGCCCCAGGCCACGTCCTGAGCGGCCCGCGACGCCCCCCTCTTGTTCCTTGCAGTCCTCGCACAAGGCTGGCCTGGACCGGTAGCCGCTGCGGGCGAATGCGCGCAGCCGCAGGCTAAAGGTTTCAGGGCCGTCGCCGATGGTTGTACGGGCAGGCTCGTTCGACATCCGGGGGGATCCGCACGAGGGAAAAACCATGCTGGTCCGAATGGCGGTAGTAGCAGCGGGTTTGGTTTGTTGCGCGCCGGCGCTTGCCGGCAACGCAGCCTCGGACGCGATCCCGGCGCCGCGCCCTTCGGCCGCGGCCGTGCACCAGCCTGCGGCGGAGCGCTCGACTCCCGCCGGGGCGGATGCGCGGGCGATAACCGCACCGGTGTTCCCGGGGTCGGGCGCGCCGGACGCACTCGCGCAGCCTGTTTCGTTCGGGCGGCAGCCGGCAGGGCGATTCCCCACTGCGCCGGTCGCCGCGGACTCACCGGAACGGTCCGACGATGCGGCCCGGGAGGACGCATTGAACGCTCCCTTCTGGGTCTTCCTGCTCTGGTACATGGGCTCTCGGTGACCGTCGCCGTATAACGCCGGCGCGCTCTGCGGCGCACCGGCGCCGCGCGTGCACGCGGCTCCTACGAGGGTGACGCAAACAATGCAGCTTCCGCATCAGCTCCGGTTCCTGAGCCTCTCCCTGAGCCTCGCCTTCGCCTCGGCGCTTTTTCCGGTTTCCGCCGCCGCAGACGCCGACCCCGTGGCGCCCCGCGCCGTCATCGAGCAGGCGACGGAAGATCTGCTGGTGTCCATGCGTGAGAATCTCGACGCGATCAAGTCCGACATGAGCATTGCGTACCGGATCGCAGAACACACCGTTCTGCCGCATCTGGACTTTCCGCGCATCGGGCGCTGGGTGCTGGGCAAGCATTGGCGCACGGCGACGCCGGAGCAAAGACAGGACTTCATCGATCAGTTCCAGGAGTTTCTCTCCCGCACCTACGTCACCATGATGGTCGAGTTCTCCGACCAGATCGCTGCGCAGTCCGGCGCCGGCGTCACCTATCCGAGCGTGCGCCAGAGCGAAGACGCCAGGCGCGCCATGGTGCGTTCGGTCATCGAGCTCGCCTCGGGCGAGGAGATTCAGGTCGACTACCGGATGTACCGCTCCGAGCAAGGCTGGAAGGTCTACGACGTGGTCGTCGGCGGCGTCAGCCTTGCCGCTACCTACCGTACGTCTTTCAGCCAGCGCATCGACCGTAACGGCTTCGACGGTCTGCTCACCTACCTCGCCTCCAAAACCGACCACTGAGCGCAGGACGCGCTCCGCCA
>CAZPFD010000098.1:5520-12768 GCA_964585725.1 uncultured Ectothiorhodospiraceae bacterium
GCTCCGGAGGCAGGACGTCGAGCTGCACGAGGCCACCCGTCTCCCGGAAATCCGCGAAGAGCCTTATGCTTACGGATCTGGGCTCCACGATTCGGGCCGCGGATTGTTCCATGGACGAAGGCGGTGCGCGGTGAAGCGCCTCCGGCGACAGGCCGCGATGAAAAACTTGGTTGTCTTCATGCTCGGGAGGGCAGGATGATGCGAGGACTCACGTGGATTTTTATCTGCGGTCTGCTCGTCGGGTGCGCGACCTCACCCACGGGGCGCACTCAGCTCAAGCTGTTTCCGGACTCGCAGATGACGCAGATGGGAGCGGCCGCATACGAGGACATCAAGAAGCAAACGCCGGTTACGACCGACCCGGCGTTGACCGACTACGTGACCTGCGTTGCGGACGCCATCACCCGGCAGGTGAAGAGCGATGCCCGATGGGAGGTGACGGTGTTCGACAGCGAGCAGGTGAACGCCTTCGCGCTGCCGGGCGGCAAGATCGGCGTGTACACGGGTCTGCTCGACGTCGCACAGAATCAGCATCAGCTCGCCGCGGTCATCGGGCACGAGGTGGGGCACGTGATCGCCGACCACGGCAACGCACGCGTCTCCACCCAGTTCGCCACCAGCGCGGGCCTCGAGCTGGCCGCCGTGCTCTCCGGCGCGGGAGCGAGCCCGCAGAAGCAGCAGCTCCTGGCGCTGCTCGGGCTGGGCGCGCAGGTGGGCATCCTGCTGCCCTACGGCCGCGCCCAGGAGACCGAGTCGGACGTTCTGGGTCTCGAGTACATGGCACGGGCCGGTTTCGACCCCCGCGAGAGCATCGAGCTCTGGCGCCGGATGGGGCAGAAGGGGAGCGGGCAGCCGCCTGAATTTCTTTCCACCCATCCGTCCCACGGCACCCGGATCGAGACGCTTCGCGAGCACATGCCCGACGCCCTCCAGCGTTACGAGGCTGCCCGTGCGCGAGGTGAGAATCCCCAATGTGGTCCCCCACCCTCAAATTGATCCAGCGCAAGAATGCTTCAAGCTGCGGTTGCCGCTGTTCGGTCCTGCTCCTTATATTGTGTTCAAACGTTTAGGGAACAGGCCTTGCAAGGAGGAGGTATCAGATGGCTACGGCAGCACGCGACACGGACAAGTACTACGAGGATCTGAGGACCGAGGTGGACACCCTGCGGAAGGACCTCCAATCGGTGACCCAGACGCTGCGCGAGCTCGCGACCAGTGAAGGTCGCGCGGCGCGGGAGCGGGTACGCCAGACCGCATCCGAGGCCCAGGCCAAGGGCAGGGAGACGGTGGAGAGCATCGGTCCGGCCATAGCGGAACGCCCTTTCACGAGCGTCGCGACGGCATTCGGGGTGGGGCTGATGATCGGCGCCCTGCTCAATCGCCGACAGTAGCCGGCCCCGTTTTGGACATCGGGTCGTCGCTTCTGCGCGGCGTGCTCGCGGGCGCCGGAGGCGGGATAAGCATCACGCGCCTGTTACTCGCCGCCGCGGGGGCCCTGCTTTCCGTGGCCGGAACGGGGTTCGTGCTCGCCGCCCTGTATCTGCTTCTGCTCGAGCACTGGGCCCCCCCGCTCGCCGCCCTGGTCACCGGGCTCGTGGTCCTGGCCGTCGCCGCCGTGCTCTTCGCCAGCGCGCGTCCCCGGCGGCGAGGGGCGCGCAAATCCCGCGCGCAGGAGGCAGGCCCGGAGACGGCGCTGCTGGAGACGGTGGAGGCGGCGCGGCGCGAGATCGCCGCCCACCCCATCGACTCCGTGACGGCGGCGGTCATCGTCGGCGCCGTTCTCGGGGCCAGTCCCGGCGCTCGCCGCGCCCTGAAGGACCTCCTGCGCTGACGGAGGCGGCCTGCGTCGCCTCGCCCCCCCTCACGCGCTGATGGGAGGGCGCCGCTGCAGCCAGGGGCGGGCGGCCTCGAGCTGGGCCGCCAGGCGGAACAACGTTCCCTCGTCGCCGAAGCGGGCCGTGAACTGCACGCCCACGGGAAGTCCTTCCTGGTTCCAGTGCAGAGGAACGGACATGGCCGGCGCGCCGGTCACGTTCGCCAAAGGGGTGAAGGGAACGAACGAAAGCGCGCGGCGAAAGCTCTGGGCGAGGTCCAGGTATCCGCCTTGCAGGGTTCCCAGCGGAAGGGGCGGCTGGGCGAGGGTCGGCGTGAGCCATACGTCGTAATCAGCGACGAAGCGCTCGAGATGCCGCGCGAGGCGCTGCAACCCCTGTAGGGAGAGCAGATAGTCCGCGGCGCTCACCCGCCGTCCCCACTCGTAGAGCGCCCATGTGAACGGCTCCATGTGCCGGCGCTTGAGCTTCAGTCCGCTCTGCTGCGCCACGCCCTTCAGTGTCTGCACGCAACCGGCGGCCCAGACCGCGGTGAACCACCGTATCGTGCGCTCGCTGTCGAACGCGGGCGCCGCTTCGATGATCTCGTGGCCGAGCTCTGCGCACAGGGCAGCGGCGTCGCGCGCCGCTTCGACGCAGTCCGGATGCACCGCTTCGTCGAACGGGGCGTGCGCGCTGTAGGCGATGCGCAGGCGTCCGGGCTCGGCGCCGACCTCCTGCGCGTACGGCCGGCTCGGCGGTGGGGCCCAGTACGGATCCCCGACATCGGGACCGGCGGTGGCGTCGAGCAGGCGGGCGCTGTCGCGCACGGAGCGCGTCAGCGCGTGCTCCACCAGGAGACCGCCCATCACGTCTCCGAAGTCGGGCCCGAGCGGGTTTCGCGCCCGCGTCGGCTTGAGCCCGAACAGGCCGCAGCAGGAGGCCGGGATGCGGATCGAGCCTCCCCCGTCGTTGCCGTGGGCCATGGGAACCATGCGCGCGGCCACGGCCGCGGCCGAGCCGCCGCTGGAGCCCCCGGGGGTCCGCGACGGATCCCAGGGATTGCGCGTCGGCCCGAAGAGCCTGGGCTCCGTCGTCGGGACGAGCCCGAGCTCGGGCGTATTGGTCTTGCCCAGGATGATCAGCCCGGCGCGCTTGAGGCGAGCCACGAGCTCGCTGTCGTGATCGGGTACGAACTCGCGAAACAAGGTGGCGCCGAGGCTCATGGGTACGCCCGCGTAGGCGGCCAGCAGATCCTTGAGCAGAAAGGGCACCCCGGCGAAGGGCGCGCTCGGCGCCACCTCCTCGGCGGCTGCGCGTGCCTGCTCGTACATCGGGGTCACCACGGCGTTGAGCTGCGGGTTGACGCGCTCGATGCGCTCGATGGCCGCCTCCACCAGCTCGAGGGGGCGTACCTCGCCGCTGCGCACCAGCTCCGCCTGCGCCGTGGCGTCCAGCTCGGAGATGGCGTCCCACTCGGTCAACTCAGCGGACCTCGGCGCCGCCGCGGCGGTCGTCCGGCACGAAGCGATCGCGTGCGGGCATGCGTACGCGCGGCAGCGTGCGTGCATCCATGATCGCCTCCCGCGAGACGATCTCGTTGCGGTACAGGAGGTAGGCGACCAGCGCATAGACCTCGTCGGGCGTCAGCGAGCCCGGGGCCTCGAAGGGCATGGCGCGGCTCAGGTAATCGTACAAGGTGGTCGCGTAGGGCCAGTAGTTGCCGATGGTCCGGGCGCCGAGCAGCAGCGGATGCTTGCCGAAGGGGAAGCCCTCTCGGGGCTCGCGACCGACGAGGGGCGTGAAGGGGCCCTCACGGCCGCTCGCCCCGTGGCATTTGGCGCAGCGATCGGCGTAGAGCGCCTCGCCTTCGGCGACGGTGCCGCGCCCCGGCGGAAGGCCGCGGCCGTCGGGCATGACGTCCACGTCCCAGGCCTCGATCTGCGCCGCCCCGGCGGGACGGCCCAAGCCGAAGGTCTGCGCAGCGGCGCCCTGCGCGGAAGGCGGCGCTGCGGAGGCCGCGCCGGTGAGGGCGAGCAGCAGCGCTGGCACCAGCCCGCGCATGCCTGTCGGAGAAAGACGATTGGTTCTTTGCGGATTTCGGGGAGACGCGCGCTTTCGCGGGGTCGGGTCCCGGGACACGCGCCTCCGCATCGCCAGGCCCGAGCCCGATACGCGAAGGGCCGGAACAGCGTGTCGGTGCGCGTAACCCGGGTGCATGGGGCGCTCAGACCTGTGCGGCGAAGAACACCCGCCCGTCGGCGCGCACGCGCCACGCGCGGATGTTGTTGGTGTGGTAGAGGGTGCCTTCGCCGCGGGCCGCGACCAGCGCTTCGCGCGTGGGCTGTGCGTATCCGGTGTCGTCCAGCGCGCGGCTCATGAGCACGACCTCCCCGCCGTGCCAGCGCCACGGATAGCGAAAGCGGGTATGGCACTTGGGCAGAACCGGCTCCTCGAGCGCTGCCTCGTTCCAGGTGCCGCCTCCGTCGGTGCTCACGTCCACCCGGGTGATGCGCCCGCGTCCGCTCCACGCGAGCCCGCGCACTTCCCACCACCCGGGCCCGCTCAGGCGCGCAGGGTGCGCCGGGAAGGTGATGATCGACTTGGCGTCCATCTCGAAGCTGAAGATACGCGCCGTGCCATCCGCCAGCGGATCCGTGTAGCGCGAGGTTTCCTCCCGAGTCATGAAGGGTCGATCGGCGATCTCGATGCGCCGCAGCCATTTGATCTGCGTGCTGCCTTCCCAGCCCGGCAGCAGCAGGCGCACCGGGTAGCCCTGCTCCGGGCGTAGCGCTTCGCCGTTCTGGCCGTACGCGATGAGTGCGTCCTCCCACGCCTTGGCGAGAGGAATGCTGCGCTTCGTGAGGGCGGCGTCCATGGACTCCGCCAGGAACCACCGGGCGCCGGCTTTGACTCCCGCTTCCCGCAGAAGCGTGGCCAGGGGCACGCCGATCCACTCGCTGGTGCTGGTGAGCCCGTCGATCTGCTGCGGGGTCAGGGTCTCGCGCATGGCGAGACGCCCGTATGCACGATAGCCGTTGCCGGCGCACTCGATGAAGTACAAGCGCGAGCGCGCGGGGAAGCGCTTGAGATCGTTCAGCGTGAAGCGCAGGGGCCGCTCCACCCGGCCGTGAATCAGCAGCGCATAGCGCGCCGGATCGACATCCGGCACCCCGGCGTGATGGCGCTCGAAGTGCAGATCCGAGGGCGTGACGATGCCGTGCAGATCCTCCAGCGGCGTGGTCGACGAGCCGTTGGGCGCCGCCGAGCCGACCCCTCGCCGCGGCTGCTCGAAGGGCGAGCGCTCCCCCACGGGGGTGGGACCGTGCCCTTGCCGCCTCCCCGACGCAACGCCGCCCGGTGCGCGGCCGGCGCCCGGCGGCGACTCGGCGTTCACCGTCCGCGGAAGGAGGGACCCTGCGGCGACGCCGGCGGCGCCGCTCAGCAGCTCCCGGCGGCTGATGCGGCGCGCCGGCGCGCGCTTCAGGCCGGCGCTCGAGGGCGACTTCGCTTTGGCCATGGGTCCTCCCCTCGGGGCTCAGTTCGTCCGGGGTGCGGCGGGCGCTGCACCGGCCGGCAGCGCGCGCGCCTCGGGCAGTCGCAGGAGCTGCGCCGTCAAGCGCCACAGGCGCGCGGCGTTCTCGAGGTCATAGGACGCGAAGGAGGCACGCGCGGGCCGGCAGCGCCGGAAGTAGTGTCCGGTCACCCCCTCCACGGCCGGCGAGGTCGCCAGGTACGCCGGCGTGCGGGCGCCGCGGGCCGGGCTCACGGCGAAGAGCCTGACAGCGCCGCGCAGGGTCGGCGGGAGGTCGCGGAAGATACCGGTGGCCACCCCGCCCGGGTGCAGGCAGTTCACGCTGACGCCCGTGCCCTGCAGGCGGCGGGCCAGCTCGAAGGTGAACAGGTTGAGCGCGAGCTTGGAGTGGCAGTAGGCGCGCAGCCCGCTGAAGCGGCGCACCTTGTGCAAGTCGCCCGCATCCAGGCGCGCGTACTTGTGGAGGATCGACGAGACGTTGATCACGCGGGCGGGCGCGCTCGCGCGCAGGATGTCGAGCAGGTGATGCGTCAACAGGAACGGTGCCAGGTAATTGACTGCGAACGTCTCCTCGAATCCCTCGCGCGTCACCCGCCGCCTTCGACTCAGGTTCAACACGCCGGCGTTGTTGACGAGCACGTGCAACGCGCCGTGCTTGCGCCGGTAGCGCGCCGCGATGTCCCTCACCTCGTCCATCACGGACAGATCGCCCAGCATGAGCTCCACCGCTCGATTGCCCGACCCCTCGCGGATGCTCTGCACGGCGCGCTCGCCGCGTTCGCGATCGCGGCACACGATCACCAGATGAGCGCTTGCCCGTGCCAGAGCCAGCGCCGTCTCGCGGCCGATGCCGGAGCTGGCCCCGGTCACGAGGCAGGTTTTGCCGGCGATGGACCAGGACACGGGCGCTCCCGGAGGTCTGCTTCGGGCTCCGGTCAGCCCGAGTAGTCGAAGAAGCCCTTGCCGCTCTTGCGGCCGAGATAACCCGCATCGACCATCTTGGCGAGCAGCGGGCAAGGCCGGTACTTGGCGTCGCCGAACTCGGTGTGCAGCACCTGCATCACGTACAGGCACACATCGATCCCGACGAGGTCGGCCAGGGCGAGCGGACCGATGGGGTGGTTGGCGCCGAGCTTCATGGCGGTGTCCACCTCCTCGGCCGTGGCGAGCCCCTCGTCGAGCACGAAAGCCGCTTCGTTGATCATGGGAACCAGCATGCGGTTGACGACGAACCCCGGGCGGTCCTTGACCGCGACCGGCGTCTTGCCCAGGCGCTGCGCGAGATCGTTCACCGCCTGGAAGGTCGCATCCGAGGTCTGAAGGGCCCGAATGACCTCCACCAGCTTCATGACCGGCACCGGGTTGAAGAAGTGCATCCCCACCACCTGCTCCGGGCGCCCGCTCGCCGCCGCCAGCCGCGTGAGCGAGAGCGAGGACGTGTTCGAGGCGAGCACCGCGTCGGCTTTGCAGCGCGCGTTCAGCTCCTCGAAGAGCTTCAGCTTGACGTCTATCTTCTCCGTCGCCGCCTCGATGATCACGTCGGCTGCGTCGAAGGCGCCGAGATCGGTGGTGGTGCGGATGCGCTCGAGGGCCGCGTTCTTGTCGTCGGCGGAGATCTTCTCCTTGGAGACCATGCGCTCGAGATTGCGCTCGATGCCCGCCATTCCCCGGTCCACGGCCTCCCGCGCCACGTCGTGCAGCACCACCTCGAACCCGCTCGCGGCGCACACCTGAGCGATGCCGCTGCCCATGGTACCGGCGCCGGCCACGCCTATCTGATCGATATCCACCACAACCTCCTTTGCACGAAGATCTGTCTCGGGGGCCTCGTCTCGAAACCGCGCGCTGACCGTGCTCGGGGCGCGGCGCCCCTGCGCATTATAAGGAAGCGGCGGCACCGGT
>CAZPFD010000099.1:0-12750 GCA_964585725.1 uncultured Ectothiorhodospiraceae bacterium
GGGAGCCCGACCAGATCCAGCAGCTCGACGATGCGCTCGCGCGCAGGCCTTCCGCTGAGCCCCTGATGCAGGAGCAGGGTCTCGCCGATCTGCTTCTCCACCGTGTGCAGCGGATTCAACGAAGTCATCGGTTCCTGAAAGATCATCGTGACCCGCTTGCCGCGCACCCCGCGCAGCAGCGCTTCGGGCGCCCCCAGAAGCTCGGTGCCCTCGAGCAGGATGCGGCCGCGGGGATGATGCGCGCGCGGGTAGGGCAGGAGCCCCAGCACCGAGAGCGCGGTCACCGACTTGCCCGACCCGCTCTCTCCGACCAGGGCCACCGACTCGCCCTTGTCGATGGCCAGCGATACGTCCTCCACCGCAGGCACGGCCTCGGCGCCGTGCCCGAAGGACACGCACAGATCGGTGATCTCGAGCAGCTTAGCCGCCATCTCTCACCGTATCGTCCGGAGACGTTTCCTTTCCCCGGCACGAGGGCGTAGGGCGGGAGACAATCCCGCCGCATACGGGCGTGACGCAACCGCGGTGGTACCGGAGAGCGTAGGGCGGGATGCAATCCCGCCGGACACGGGCGTGGCGCGACCCTGGTCGCATCACTGCGTCTTCCTCGGGTCGAAGGCGTCGCGCGCGGCCTCTCCGATGAATATCAGCAGGCTGAGCATGATCGCCAGCACCATGAACGCCGTGATCCCGAGCCACGGCGCGTGCAGGTTGGCTTTTCCCTGGGCCAGCAGCTCGCCCAGGGACGGCGATCCCGGCGGCAGTCCGAACCCCAGGAAATCGAGGGAGGTGAGGGTGGTGATGGAGCCGTTCAGGATGAAGGGCACGAAGGTCAGGGTCGCCACCATGGCATTGGGCAGTACGTGCCGGAACATGGTCGTCGCGTTGCCGACGCCGAGGGCCCGCGCCGCGCGCACGTATTCGAAGTTGCGCGCGCGCAGAAACTCGGCGCGCACTACTCCGACCAGGGCCATCCAGCTGAACAGGAGCATGAGGCCGAGGAGCCACCAGAAGTTGGGCTCCACCACGCTCGCGAGAATGATGAGAAGGTACAGAACCGGCAGCCCGGACCAGATCTCGATGAAGCGCTGAAAGAGCAGATCCACCCAGCCGCCCAGATAGCCCTGGACGGCGCCCGCGACGACCCCGATGACCGAGCTCGCCAGGGTCAGCGTCAGCCCGAACAGCACCGAGATGCGAAACCCGTAGATGAGCCGGGCCATGACGTCTCGGCCCTGGTCGTCGGTGCCCAGCCAGTTCTCGGTGCTCGGCGGCGAAGGCGCGGGCACCGGCAAATCGTAGTTGATGGTCTGGTAGCTGTAGGGGATGGGCGGCCAGATGATCCATCCCTTCTCGTTGATGAGCCCGGCCACGTACGGGTCGCGGTAATCGGCTTCGGTGGGGAATTCACCGCCGAAGGTCGTCTCCGCGTAGCTGGTCACCACCGGGAAGTAGGGCTTGCCGTCGTACACGACCAGCAACGGCTTGTCGTTGGCGATGATCTCCGCGCACAGGCTCATGGCGAAAATGGCCAGGAAGATCCACAGCGAATAGTAGCCGCGGCGATTCGCGCGGAAGTTGCGCAGCCGGCGGCGATTGAGCGGGCTCAGCTTGAAACGCGCCATGGTGCCTCTGGGGTACGCCGATGTCGAACCACGAAGGTCACGAAGAGCACGAAGAGAGGAACAAAGGGAAGAGCCCGTGGCTCGGCGCCTCCACGGCCCCCGCGCGTCTTCGAGCGCCGGGGTGCTTGGACTCGCGAGAGAACCTTCGTGATCTTCGTGTCCTTCGTGGTTCGCAAAGCTGCGTCTCTCATGAAATGCTCCGCGTCATACTTCGCGGGTCTCGAAGTCGATGCGCGGGTCGATCACCACGTACATCAGGTCTCCGATGAGGTTCAGCATCAGACCCAGCAGGGTGAAGATGTAGAGGGTGCCGAACATCACCGGATAATCGCGGTTGATGGCGGCCTCGAAACCGAGCAGCCCGAGTCCGTCGAGCGAGAAGATCACCTCGATGAGCAGCGCCCCCGTGAAGAGCACGCCGACGAATGCAGCCGGGAACCCCGCGACCACGATGAGCATCGCGTTGCGGAAGACATGGCCGTAGAGCACCCGCCGCTCGCTCGCGCCTTTGGCGCGGGCGGTCATGACGTATTGCTTGTGGATCTCCTCGAGGAACGAGTTCTTCGTCAGCATGGTGAGGCCGGCGAACCCGCCGATGACCATCGAGATGACGGGAAGCGCTATGTGCCAGAAATAGTCCGCGATGCGCGCCGGCCAGCTCAGCTCCTCCCAGTTCTCCGAGACCAGCCCGCGCAGCGGAAACCAATCCAGAAAGCTTCCCCCTGCGAACAGGACCACGAGCAGCACCGCGAACAGAAACCCCGGTATGGCGTAGCCGACGATGACCACGGCGCTGGTCCAGACGTCGAAGGCCGAGCCGTCGCGCACGGCCTTTCCGATGCCGAGCGGTATCGATATCAGGTATACGAGCAACGTGGTCCAAAGCCCGAGCGAAATGGAGACGGGCAGCTTGTCGATGATGAGCTCGAGCACGGTGCGATCGCTGAAGAAGCTCTTGCCGAAGTCGAAGGTGGCATAGTTGCCGAGCATCTTGAAAAAGCGCTCGTGGGCGGGCTTGTCGAAGCCGTAGAGCTTCTCGATGTCGGCGATCAGATCCGGATCGAGGCCGCGCGCTCCGCGGTACTTGCCGGCGCCGCTCTCACCGCCGCGCGCCTGCCCCGCACCTCCGTCGGTGAAGAGCTCGGCCTGGTCGCTGCCCGCGAAGCGGGCCGTGGCCTCCACGCCGCGGCCTTTGATCTCGGCGATCAGACGCTCCACCGGTCCGCCCGGCGCGGCCTGAACGATCACGAAATTGATGAGCATGATCCCGAGCAGGGTCGGGATGATGAGCAGCAAGCGGCGGATGATGTAGGCGGTCATTGATTGCCGCGCTCGCATCCTGCTTCTGTGCGGGAGCGGGCTTGCTCGCGAACGTACGGGGGGACGCGGCGCGCGGTCAAGGCCGCTCCTGCGGCCGCGACGTGCCGGGCGTAGGAGCGGGCTTGCTCGCGAACGGGCGACTCGGCGGGTGGGACGTCTTTCAAGCTACTGGAAGAGGCTGGATTTACGCTGCTCGAGGCGGCTGGCCTTGGCCGGGTCCACCCACCAGGTGTCGAAGCCGAGGGCATACTTGGGTGAAACGGCCGGGCGGTCGAATTTATCCCAGTAGGCGACCCGGAAGGCCCGAATATGCCAATGCGGAATGACATAGTGCCCCCACAGGAGAACGCGGTCCAGTGCACGGGTCCGGTGGACGAGGGATTCGCGATCGGGGGCGTTGATGACCAGCTCCACGAGCTCGTCCACCACGGGGTCGCGTATTCCCGCTAGGTTGTCGCTGCCGTCGGTTCGCGCGGCCTCTGTAGTCCAGTACGCCCGCTGCTCGTTGCCCGGTGACAGGGACTGCCCGCGGGCGAACACGATCATGTCGAAGTCGAAGCTCTCTACGCGGTTCTCGTACTGCGCCGGGTCCACGGTACGCACGCGCATGTCGATGCCCAGACGCTCGAGATTGCGTGCGAACGGCAGAACCACCCGCTCGAACGCCGGGCTGACCAGCATCATTTCGAAGCGCATGGGCCGCCCCGTGGCCTCGTGCACGAGCTGTTCGTCCCGGACGGCCCACCCCGCCTCTCTCAGGAGGGCGAGGGCCTGGCGCAGGTTTCTGCGGATGTTCCCCGAGCCGTCCGTCCGGGGCGGCTCGTAGGCCTGCGTGAATACCTCCTCGGGAACGCGTCCGCGGAAGGGCTCGAGGACGGCCAGTTCCTCCGGACCCGGTAGGCCCCGCGCCGCCAGCTCCGAGTTCGAGAAGTAGCTGGTGGTGCGGGTATAGGCGCCGTGGAAGAGGTTCTGGTTGGTCCATCCGAAATCGAATGCGTGCGCGAGGGCCCAACGCACCCGTCTGTCCCGGAATATCTCACGGCGCGTGTTGAATACGAAGCCTTGCATCCCGGTGGGCAGCTCATGCTGAATCTCTTCCTTGACGATGAGACCCCGTTCGAGCGCCGGGCCGTCGTAGCCGGTGGCCCAGCTCTTGGCGATGTTCTCGATCCGGAAGTCGTATTCTCCGGCCTTGAAGGCCTCCAGCGCCACGGTGGCATCGCGATAATAGTCGTGGCGGATGCTATCGAAGTTGTTCCTGCCGGCGTTCACGGGCAGATCCGCACCCCAGTAGTCTTTCACCCGTCGGTAGGTGATGGAGCGGCCGGGATTGACGGATTCGACGCGGTAGGGCCCGCTGCCCAGCGGCGGGTCGAGCGTGGTTTCCTCGAAGTCCCTTCCCGACCAGTAGGCCTTGGAGAGAATGGGCATCTGCCCCACGATCAAAGGCAGCTCGCGGTTGTGCTTCGTGTTGAAGATGAAACGCACCGCGTGCTCCCCGGTGCGTTTCGCCTCGACGACGTTCGCGTAGTAAGAGGCGCGATAGAAAGGATGGCCCTTCTGCTTCAAAACGTCGAGGGTGAAGATCACGTCTTCGACCGTGATGGGGCTGCCATCGTGGAACCGCGCTTCCGGGCGCAGCTCGAACTCGACCCAGGAACGGTCTTCCGGGATGCGTATCTCCTTCGCGATCAGACCGTATTCGGTGAAGGCCTCGTCATCCGCATGGTGGGTGAGGGTGTCGAAGAGGTTCAACAGGCCGGCGGCGGAGCTGCCCTTGAGAATGAAGGGATTCAGATTGTCGAAGGTTCCTATCTGTGCCAGGCGCACACTGCCCCCTTTGGGAGCCGTGGGATTGGCATAGTCGAAGTGCTCGAATCCGGGCCCGTACTTGGGCTGCCCGTGGAGCGCGACCGCATGGGCGCGGACGATGCCGATGTCGCCGTCGTTCGCTTGCTGTGCATGCGCACCCGCGAGGCAAACGCACAGCAGCGCCGCCGCCATCGTCAGCGCTGCCCCGCATCGCTGCATCATCGGCCGGCTCTCAAGCCCTCTCTCTCAAGTTCGGTGCGGGGTGTCCGCTAACAAACCGTGTGGCTCCCTGCGGCGGGTCGCTGTTGCGCGTGCCGCAATCGTCGTGGGCCGCTATCCTGCGCGCGACCGGTGAATCCGTCAACTCCGCGGCGAGTCGCCCCGTGCTGCGCTCCGAGTCGGCCGGAGCTCGACAAAGCGTCTCGCAGTCCCGTCGAGAAGAATGGACGTGAAATGCGCGCACCAGGCTCTATAATAGTAATTTCAAGCGTTTCGCGCAGCGCCCACCGCCAAGCGTGGGGCTGGGAACCAGGGTGCGCTTACAGGGGAGACCGCGGTCGCGGCGGCCGCAAGCTGCGACGTCGAGCCTCGACGCCGAGTACGGGTGCGCGAGCCCTGCGGCTCGCGCCCGGCACCGCGGCCCGGCGCCTCGCTGTGCGCGCCGCGCGCCGGCGTTCTCCGGCCGGCGTGCCACGTTCGAATTGTGCGCTGCGGCGACCGCCGCGCGCCCTCTATCCGCATCCGTTCGACATCCCGGGCTCCGGGGTGGGGGGCGTGCGGCGGCGCCTCGCCCGGGGGGCCGGGCCCGACCGGTAGGGGCGGCCGCCTGAGGGGGGACGAATGTCCACCGTGCTCATCATCGACGATCAGTCCACCAGCCGCATGATCATGGAGGAGGTGGTGCGGTCGGTGGAAGGCGTGACCCGCGTGCAGGCCTTCCCCAACCCCATGGAGGCGCTCAAGTGGGCCAAGAGCCATCCGCCGGACCTCGTGCTCACCGACTACAAGATGCCGCACATGGACGGGGCGGAGTTCACGCAATGGCTGCGCAAGATCCCCGCCTGCGCCGACATCCCGCTGGTGATCATCACCGGCGTCGACGAGAAGCCCGTGCGCTACCGCGCCTTGGAGGCGGGTGCTACGGACTTTCTCACCAAGCCCATCGATCATCACGAATGCCGCGCTCGGTGCCGCAATCTGCTGCTGCTGCGCCAGCAACAGCAGATCATCAAGGAGCGGGCGAGGTGGCTGGAGCGGCAGGTGAACGAGGCGGTCCAGGAGATCCGCGAGCGCGAGAAGGAGACGCTGCTGCGGTTGGCCAGGGCGGGCGAGTATCGCGACGAGGGTACGGGAAACCACGTACTTCGCATGGCGGCGTATGCGCGCCTCATAGCGGAGGGCCTGGGGCTCGGAGAGGACGAGTGCGACCTCATCGAGAAGGCGGCCCCGATGCACGACCTCGGCAAGATAGGTATCCCGGACCGGGTGCTGCGCAACGCCGGCAAGCTCAGCCCCGATGACTGGGAAGTAATGAAAACCCACGTCACCATCGGGTACGATATCCTCCGCGGGAGCCCGTCCACCTATCTCAAGACCGGCGCCATCGTGGCGTTGCGTCACCACGAGCGTTACAACGGAGAAGGCTACCCGGACGGCCTCAAGGGAGAGGAAATCCCGCTCATCGCGCGCGTCGTCGCCGTCGCCGATGTTTACGACGCTCTCGTGAGCGAGCGCCCGTACAAGGCCGCGTGGTCGATGCAGCAGGCGATCGACTATCTGATCGCCCAGAAGGGCGAGCACTTCGATCCCAGATGCGTTGACGCGTTCGTCGGACGTCTCGACCAGGTCGCGACGATCCAGGAGCGCTATCGGGACAACCTGGAAATCAACAGTCGGTGAGCCACGCAAGCGACAAGGCGTCCATGCCCGGCGCTACCCTGCTGGGCGCACTGCGCGCGCGCTTCAAGGAGTGTTCGGACACCGAGCCCGAACAGGCGCTCATACGCGGCGTCATTGTGACGCTGGTCTTCGTTTACTTGGCCGTCGCGGACGCTTTCGGGCTCAACGACGGGCCCGTCGACCTGCGCAACCTGGTCATAGCCGGCGCCATAGTGGTCTTCGCATGGTCGCTGCTGGCGGTCATTGCCATCCGCCCCGTCAGGTCGAAGCTGCGCCGGCTGCTCGGCATGGGCGTGGATATCTTCGCGACTTCCTACTTCCTGCATGCGACGGGGCCGGTAGGTGCACCGCTCTACGTCGTGTATCTGTGGGTCACATTCGGCAACGGCTTCCGGTACGGAGTCGGTTACCTCTACGCGAGCACGGCGCTCAGCACGCTCGGCTTCACTTTCGTGCTGTATACGAGCGATTACTGGTCCACGCACGTAGAGCTGGGGGCCGGCTTGTTGATCGGTCTCATCGTGCTGCCCTTGTATGTATCGACGCTCATCAGGCGCCTCAACGACGCGACCAGGCGCGCGAATGAAGCGAACAGGGCCAAGAGTCGTTTCCTCGCGAACATGAGCCACGAGATCCGCACGCCTCTCAACGGCGTGATCGGCATGAGCGAGCTGCTGAAGGACACCTCACTCAACCACGAGCAGCGTGATTTCGTGCAAACAATCCATGCATCGGCGCATACGCTGCTCTCGCTCATAGACGACATTCTCGACATCTCCAAGATCGAGGCCGGGAAGTTCTCGGTCGAGGACACGGATTTCGATCTTTATCGCCTGGTCAGCAGCGCAGCGCGCATGTTGGCGCCGCAGGCGGAGCAGAAAGGCCTCACGCTGAATCTACACATTGCACCGGAGGTTCCCTTCCTGCTGCGAGGCGATCCCCTGCATCTTCGCCAGGTTCTCATCAATCTGATCGCGAATGCGATCAAGTTCACCAGCGAGGGCGGGGTCGAGGTCCGGGTTACGCGCACCGGCGGCGATGATGAGAAGGTCGCCGTGCGTTTCGAGGTCATCGACACCGGCATCGGGATTCCCGAGGACGCTCAGTCCTTGATCTTCCAGAGCTTCTCGCAGGCCGACGAGTCGACCACCCGCCGCTACGGCGGCACGGGGCTGGGCACTGCGATCAGCAAGCAGCTCATCGAGCTGATGGGCGGAGAGATCGGAGTCTTCAGCACGCCGGGGGAGGGCTCCTGCTTCTGGTTCGCGCTGAGCTTCGGGCTCCAGCAGCGCTCCGACGAGCGCGACGAGGCTGCGCTGGGCTCGCTGGATAATACACGGGTTCTCCTCGTCACCGGAGACACCGAGGACCGGCGCAAGATCCGCAAGTACATAGCGGGCTGGGGCGCCGATACCGATACCGCCGCGAACAGTGCGCAAGCCTTCGCAAAGCTCGTCGCTGCGGCGAACAGCCAGGAATCCTTCAGCGTGGCGGTGGTCGATCATCGCTACCTCGACATCGATCCCATTGCTTTCGCCAACTCGACGCGCACCGAGCCGTCGTTGCGAGCCACGTCCCTCATCCTCATCGGCCCGCGCTTCGAGGCCAAGTTCGAGCAGGCGCTGCTCCAATCGGGATACTCGTCGCTGGTGCACGCCCCTGTGGACAAGACGCTCCTCTTCAACGCCCTGCATGCGGCTTCGGCGTCGCCGGTGATGGAGCCCAACGTCACTCGGCTCATCGATCACTACCAGTCCAGGGGCCCGATAGCGAGCCTCGACATCCTGGTGGCCGACGACAACGCTACCAACCGCAAGGTGACGAAGAAGATACTGCAGCGGGCGGGCCACAAGGTATACGTGGTCGATAACGGCGAGCAGGCCATGGACGCCCTCGAGGAGCACGACTTCGACGTCGCAATCTTCGACATGCACATGCCGGTCATGGACGGCATACAGGCGGCCAAGCTCTATCGCTTCTCGCACCCGGATCGACAGGACATGCCGTTCATCATCCTCACGGCGAACGCGACGACGGAGGCGGTACGCGAGTGCGAGGAGGCGGGGATGGATGCCTACCTGTCCAAGCCGGTGAGGCCGCAGCGCTTGCTCGACACCATCAACAACGTCGTGGTGTCCAGAGAGAATGCCAGCGTGCGCAACGCAAGCTCGGACGAGGGTCTGCGCCCGCAGCTTTCGGGCGCAGAGATCGGAGAGGACAACGCGGATCTGCTCGATCGCGCCAAGCTGGAGGAGCTGGCGGGGCTCAGCAGCGATTCCGAGTTCCTGAAGGAGCTGGTCGAGGGTTTCATCAAGGACGCGGAGCTGCTGCTGGCGGACATGGGGGAGGCGGCCACGTGCGGGCGGCGTGAGGCCTTCAAGGACCTGGGGCACGCACTGAAGGGCAGCGCCGGCAGCGTGGGCGCGTTACGCCTCTATGAGCTGAGCATCCGCGCCTCGCGCTGGAATGGAGAGCTCGTTCCCAGCGAGGTCGGGGCGCTGGTCGAGGACCTCCAGGCGGCGTTCACCTCCACCCGCGCCGCGCTGCGCGATTACCTGGCGGAATACGAGAGCACCGCCTCCCGCAGCTGATCCGGGATGCCCGCCCGGCCCTCTCGCTGATCGCACCGGCGGAGGACGCGCGCTGCGCGGCAGGGGCGTGGGCGCACCCCGTGCCGCCGCTCTGAGCCCGATCAGGCTTCGGCGTAGACCTCTGCGGTGCGAGCCCAGGAACCCTCGCCCGCGGCCCGCGGCTGAGCGCGGGTCTTCGGCGCAGCCTGATTGCCCGTCTGCGTCTGGCTCCTGACCAACCTCTCCATGATCCGCAGATCCCTGGGCGTGAGCTTCAGGGCCCGATCCACCCACAGCATGGCCACGTCCATGAGCTCCCGGCGCGTGACCGGGTTCACCAGCTGGCGGATGGCATGCACGGCGGTCATGCCGTTGCGGAAGCGCTCTTGCCTGCGGACATATCTATAGACGGCTTCCTCGCCGTCGCCGTCTTCCGCCAGCACGTCCACGAGGCCCATCTCGTAGAGCTCCCGGGCTTCGTAGGTGCGCCCGCTCAGTATCAGGCGCTCGGCCTGAGCGGCGTTCAGGCGGCGTGAGAGGAAGCTGTACGCTCCCATGCCCGGGAACAGGTTGAACAGGATCTCGGGCAGCCCCATCTGCGCGCTGCGCTCCGCCACCACTACGCTGCTGGAGATGGCCGCTTCGAATCCGCCGCCGAGGGCGCTGCCTTGAACCAGGGAGACCGTGGTGACGGGCAGGTCGAGATTGACGGAGTTCGGATAGAGAACGTCGATGCAGGCCTTGGCGTAGCTCGTCAACGTCTCCCGATCCTGGCGGGTGATGCACTCCAGGAAGAGAGCCAGATCGCCGCCCAGGCTGAACGCCCCCGGGATGGTCGACCCCGCGACCAGGTAGCGAACGTCCTGCATGTCCGCTTGCTTGGGGTGAAGCGCATGTATCTGGCGCTGGAAGCGGCGGAGCTCGGCGAGAAGCTCGGGGGTGAAGCATGCCCGCGGGGCCGGAGCCATGAAGTACCACAGGATGCCGTTCTGGGGCTCGTGCCGGAACGAGAGGTAGCGATAATCGTCGAGAAACGGCGGGATTGCGTGCTGTGGTTGTGCAGCCATCATTGTCCTCCAGGCGGTTTTTGGACGTGTATTGGGCCGCCGAAGCGGGACGGAGGCCCGAGTTGTTATGGAATTTATGTATTGTTAATAGCACTATCCGCGTTGCGGATACAAGCATAGGCGGCCGGCCTTGACAATCGCCGATCATATGTTCTCTCTGGCGCCGGGGAAAAGGGCCGGTTGCTCGGCGGGGGGGCGAGGCCGGGATGCGCAGTCTCCCCGGCGGGAACTCCGCGCGCTCGGCCGCCGTCGAAGGCCTGTTTTCCCGCGAGGTGAGGTGCACCGGGATCTGACGCAGGGATGGGCAAGGCACGAATTCTCTTACTGATAATCGTTCTTGTGGCGGTTGTCGTTTTTTTTGCCTTCGACCTCGGGCGGTTCCTGACGCTCGAGTATTTCCGATCCCAGCAGGCCGCCATCACGGACTGGCACCAGGCCCATCCCTGGCAGGCCGCGCTCGGGTTCTTCGCGCTCTACATCGCGGTAACCGGTCTGTCGCTGCCGGGTGCGGCGGTGATGACCCTGGTGGCCGGGGCCATCTTCGGACTGCTCCCCGGCACCGTCATCGTCTCTTTCGCCAGCACGATCGGTGCGACGCTCGCATTCCTCGTCTCCCGGCTTCTGCTGCGCGATGTGGTGCAGGCCCGCTTCGCAAGGAGCCTGAGGGCGGTAAACGACGGCATCCGCCGCGAAGGCGCGTTCTACCTTTTCACCTTGCGCCTCGTCCCCGCCTTTCCTTTCTTCGTGATCAATCTGGTCATGGGGCTCACGCGCCTGCGCACCCTGACCTTCATGGTGGTGAGCCAGATCGGAATGCTGCCCGGCACGCTGGTTTACGTGAACGCCGGGACCCAGCTCGCGCAGATCGACTCCCTCTCGGGCATCCTGTCGCCCGGGGTCGTCGCCTCCTTCACCCTCCTCGGCGTTTTCCCCCTCGTCGCCAAGAAAACGGTGGACTACATGAGATCGCGCAAGGTCTTACGCAAGCACGACAAACCCCGGCGCTTCGAGCGCAATCTGGTGGTTATCGGTGCGGGCTCGGCCGGGCTCGTGTGCGCCTACATCGCGGCCGCTGTGAGGGCCAAGGTGACGCTGGTGGAAAAGCACCGAATGGGCGGTGATTGCCTGAACACGGGTTGCGTGCCGTCGAAGGCATTGATTCGCTCCGCGCGTTTTCTGGCCGACGCGCGGCGCGCGCGGGCTCTGGGGTTCAAGTCCGCCGACGTGGAGTTCGATTTCGCGGACATCATGGCGAGGGTGCAGCGGGTCATCTCGACCATCCAGCCGAAGGATTCAGTCGAGCGCTACACGGGGCTCGGCGTGGAATGCCTCCAGGGCGAGGCTCGCATCGTCTCCCCTTACGCGGTGGAGGTCGAGGGTCGCGTGGTCACCACGCGCAGCATCGTCATTGCGGCGGGGGCGCGGCCCTTCGTGCCGCCCATCCCCGGCATCGAGGAGGCGGGCTACCTCACGTCGGACACTCTGTGGGGGCTGCGCAGCCTGCCCCCGCGTCTGGTCGTGCTCGGTGGCGGTCCCGTGGGCTGTGAGCTGGCGCAGTGCTTCGCGCGTTTCGGGAGCCGCGTGACGCAAGTGGAGATGCTGCCCCGCCTGCTGATGAAGGAGGACCCGGAGATCTCGCAGCGAGTGTTGGACCGCTTCCGCGACGAGGGTATCGACGTGCGGCTCGAGCACACCGCCAAGGCCTTCCGCGTGGAGGGCGGCGAGAAGGTGCTCTCGTGCGAGCACGGGGGTCGCGAAGTCCTCATCCCCTTCGACGAGGTGCTCGTCGCGGTGGGCCGTGTGGCCAATACGCACGGGTACGGCCTGGAGGAGCTCGGTGTCCCGCTCACCCCGTCCGGCACCGTGGAAGTGAATGCGAAGATGCAGACCATTTATCCGAACATCTTCGCCTGCGGGGACGTGGCCGGCCCGTTCCAGTTCACTCACATAGGCGCGCACCAGGCATGGTACGCGACGGTGAACGCCCTGTTCGGCGGACTGAGGCGGTTCAGCGCCGACTACTCGGTGGTGCCGTGGGCGACCTTCACCGACCCGGAGGTCGCGCGGGTCGGTCTCAACGAGACCGAGGCCCGGCAGCAGGGCATCGAGCACGAGGTCACGACGTTCGGCATCGAGGAGCTGGACCGGGCTGTCGCCGACGAGGCGGCCGACGGTGTGGTCAAGGTGCTCACCCCGCCCGGCAAGGACAGGATCCTGGGCGTGACCATCGTGGGCGAGCACGCGGGCGAGATCATCAGCGAGTACGTGCTGGCCATGCGCCACGGGCTCGGGCTGAACCGCATCCTGCGCACGGTGCACATCTATCCGACCCTGGCCGAGGCGAACAAGTTCGCCGCCGGGGAGTGGCGCAAAGCGCATGCGCCCGAGCGCCTTCTGGCTTGGATGGCGCGGTTTCATGCCTGGCGCCGCGAGGGCGCGAGCGCCCTGTTCGGCGCG
>CAZPFD010000100.1:0-12555 GCA_964585725.1 uncultured Ectothiorhodospiraceae bacterium
CTGGCTCATCCGCCGCGCCCGGCTGGGGGTCTCGCTCCGGGTCCGTGATTCGTGATTCGTCACTCGTGATCGGCGGTGTGAAAGCGCTCGTAATGCGGCGGGTACATTGACAGTCCACCGGGCGGGGGCGCCTCTGGGTTACACTTAAGCACGAATCACGGATCACGAGTCGCCACCCATGCACGATGCTTTCATCTACGACGCGCTGCGAACGCCCTTCGGCCGGCACGGCGGCGCGCTGGCGAGGGTGCGTCCCGACGATCTCGCAGCCCATCTGGTGCGGACGCTCATCGCACGCAACGCGTTCGAGACCTCCGCCATCGAGGACGTGATCCTGGGCTGCACCAATCAGGCGGGAGAGGACTGCCGCAACGTGGCGCGCCATGTCGGACTGCTGGCGGAGCTTCCTGTCGAAGTGGCCGGTGCGACGGTCAATCGGTTGTGCGGGAGCGGTCTCGCCGCGGTGCTGGACGCCGCGCGATGTATCGCCACCAATCAGGGAACGCTGTTCGTCGCGGGTGGAGTCGAGAGCATGAGCCGCGCGCCCGTCGCCATGGCCAAGGCGGAAGCGCCCTACAGCCGCGACGTGCGCGTCTACGACACCACCCTCGGCGCGCGCTTTCCGAACCCGCGCTTCGAGAACGGATTCGGCACGGACACCCTGCCGCAGACCGCGGACAACATCGGGCGCGAGCACGACATCGGTCGCGAGGAGAGTGATCGCTTCGCGCTTGCCTCTCAGCAGCGCTACGCCTCCGCCCGCGCGCAGGGTTTCTACGAGGGCGAGCTGTGCCCGGTGACCGTCCCCGGGCGGAGCAGGAAGGATTCGCCCGCGGTGGTGAGCGAGGACGAGCATCCGCGCCCGGACACCAGCCTGGAGGCGCTCTCCAAGCTGCGGCCCCTGTACCCGGAGGGGGTGGTCACCGCCGGCAACGCCTCGGGCATCAACGACGGCGCCGCGGCCTTGCTGGTCGGGTCGCGGCAGGCGGGCGAGGCCGCCGGAGCGCAGCCCCTGGCACGCATCGTCTCGGGGGCGGTGGCGGGTGTTGCGCCGCGACTCATGGGCATCGGGCCGGTGCCCGCATCGCGCAAGGCGCTCGAGCGTGCGGGGCTGAGCCTTGCCGATATGGACGTCATCGAGATCAACGAAGCCTTCGCCACGCAGGTGCTCGGTTGCCTGAAGCTGATGGGGCTGAGCTACGACGACACCCGGGTCAATCCGAACGGCGGCGCCATCGCGGTCGGGCATCCGTTGGGCGCCTCCGGCGCGCGGCTGGCGCTGACCGCGGTGCGCCAGCTCCACCGCACCGGCGGCCGTTACGCATTGGTCACCATGTGCATCGGCGTCGGTCAGGGCATCGCCGCCGTGCTCGAGCGCGTCTGACGGCGCGGTGCCAACCCATACGCCGACTCGTAACACGAAGGATACGAAGAAGACATTGCTCTTCGTGTCATAGCGGGCGCTCGATGCGATGATGGAGGAAGGACGATTCGGGGATCTGCTGCGGGCCGTGGAGCAGCTCGTCCAGGAGCAGCTCATCCCCAACGAGGAGCGGGTGGCCGAGGAAGACGCGGTTCCCGCCGAGATCGTGTCCGCGCTCAAGGCGCTCGGGCTCTTCGGAATGTCCATTCCGGAAGCTTACGGAGGTCTCGGGCTCTCCATGGCCCAGGAGGTGGAGGTCGCGCTGCGGCTCGGAGAGGCGTCTCCCGCGTACCGTTCGCTGGTCGGGACCAACAACGGGCTGGGCTCGCAGGGCATCGTCTCCGAGGGCACAGAGGCGCAGCGCCGCACGTGGCTTCCGCGCCTCGCCGCCGGTGAGATCATCGGCGCCTTCGCGCTGTCCGAGCCCGAGGCGGGCTCGGACGCCGCCGCCGTCCAGGCCACCGCCCGCCGCGAGGGTGACGCGTACGTCCTGGACGGCATCAAGAGCTACGTGACGAACGCGCCCGAGGCGGGCCTCCTCACGGTGCTCGCGCGCACGGGCGGGGCCGGGGAGACCAAGGCGCGCGGCATCTCGGCGTTTCTGGTCGAGGCCGGCACGCCCGGTCTGCGCCTGGGTGAGCCCGATCGCAAGATGGGGCTGCGCGGCTCGCACAGCAGCACCGTGCATCTGGAGGGATGCCGCGTGCCGGCGAGCGCGCTGCTCGGCGGGCGCGAGGGCACGGGATTCAAGACCGCCATGCGCTTGCTCGACCGCCAGCGGCTGCATATCTCCGCCGTCTGCGCGGGCATGGCGGAGCGCCTCCTGCGCGAGAGTCTCTCCCATGCGCGGACGCGCCGGCAGTTCGAGCAGCCCATCGCGGAGTTCCAGCTCGTTCAGGCCATGCTCGCCGACAGCCGCACCGAGGCTTACGCGGCGCGCTGCATGGTGCGCGACGCCGCCCGCCGCTACGACGCCGGCGACAGCCTCACCGTCGAGGCCGCGTGCTGCAAGCTGTTCGCGGCGGAGATGGTGAAGCGGGTCGCGGACCGGGCGGTTCAGGTTCACGGGGGCAAGGGCTACATCACGGGTACGGCCGCGGAGCGCTTCTATCGGGATGCGCGCCTGTTTTCCCTCTTCGAGGGCACCAGCCAGATCCAGCAGATCGTCATCGCGCGCAACCTCATCCGTGAGATGGACGGAGGTTAAGTCAGTGGATTTCAAGCTCCCGCCGGAGGTGGAAGACTACCGGCAGCGCATCCGGTCGTTCGTATCGGAGCACGTCCTGCCCGTGGAGGCGAGCCCGGAAGCCCGCAACGAGGGCGAGAACATCAGCCACGAGTACCTGGAGCCGCTGCGCGGGATGGCGCAGGCCCAGGGGCTGTGGTGCCCGCAGATGCCCAGGGAGCGGGGGGGGCGGGGGCTCGGCCCGGTCGGTATGGCGGCGTGCTACGAGGAGATGGCGCGCTCCATCTTCGGCCCCGCTGTCTTCAACTGCGCGGCCCCCGACGACGGCAACATGATCGCGCTGAACAAGGTCGCCAGCGAGGACCAGAAGGATCGCTGGCTGCAACCCATCATCGCCGCAACCGTGCGCGCGGCCTTCGCCTTGCCCGCGCCGACGCGGGGTGCCGCCTCCCCCCCCCCCGCTTTGTTGCCCCCCCGCGCCGCGCGGCGGGCCGACCGCTGGGTGGTGCACGGCGAGAAGTGGTTCATCACCGGCGCCGCCGAGGCGCAGCATTTCATCCTCATTGCACGCACATCGGATGATCCACGCAGGGGTCTGACCGCCATCGAGTTCGACGCCGATCGGCCCGGATGGGAGCTGGTGCGGCGCATCGGCATCATGGGACCGGAGGAGCACGGCGGCCACTGCCAGCTGCGCTTCGACGGGCTGGAGATCCCCGACGACGACCGCCTGCTCGGCGTCGGAGACGGGATGAAGGTGGCGCAGATCCGGCTGGGCACCGCGCGCCTCACCCACTGCATGCGCTGGCTCGGCATGGCCAAGCGGGCTCTGGAGATCGCCGCCGACTACGTGGCTGAGCGCGAGGCTTTCGGAGAGAGGCTGGCCGAGCACGAGGGTGTGCAGTGGATGCTGGGCGAGGCCGCCATGGACATCCAGATCGGCCGCCTCCTGACCATGCATGCGGCGTGGGCGCTGGAGCGGGGGAGCCAGGCGCGCAAGGAGGTGTCCATGGCCAAGGTCGCCGTCGCGGATACCCTGCACAAGGCCGTGGACACGGCCATCCAGCTGTGCGGGGCACGGGGCTACTCCAAGGACACGCCGCTCGAGTGGATGTACCGCTACGCGCGCCAGGCGCGTCTGGTCGACGGCGCCTCGGAGGTGCACAAGATGGTGCTCGCGCGCCGGTTCCTCGAGCAGGGCCCGGACTTCTGGTCCTGGGGCTGAGCAAGGTCTCGCGCGGCTCAATCCGCGCTCTTCGCCTCGGCCATCGCCGCCTCGAAGCCGGGCAGCGCGCGCTCGAGCATGGCGTCGCTGGCGGTGAGCGACAAGCGGAAGTGCCCGGGCATGTCCACGACGCTTCCGGGGAGCACCAGGATCCGGTGCGCGGCGAGCCGCTCGGCGAACGCCCAGTCGTCGCCCTGCGGCGATCGCACCATCATGTAGAAGGTTCCCTCGGGAACCCGCACCTCGTATCCGGATGCATCCAGCGCGGCGGCCAGACGATCGCGCCGGTGCTGCAGGCGTGCGATATCGATGGAGAGCGCTTCGAGCTCGGCCAGCGCGTACTGGAGCGTCGCGTTCGGGTAGATCCACCCGGTGTTCACTTGCACGCTGGCGATGGCGGTGCGCAGGTATTCGCGTTCGGGCATGGCGGGAGGCATCGCAATGTAGCCCAGCCGCTCTCCGGGGGTGAGCAGCGTCTTCCCGTACGTGTAGATCAGAAACGCGTAAGCGTAGAACTCGAGCGGGCTATGAAACGATCGACCGTCGTACACGATGCGGTTGTAGGATTCGTCCGATATGAGATACGTCGGCCGGCCGCAGCGTTCCGAGTGCTCCGTTAGCAGCGCACCGAGCGCCTTCAGGGTCGCCGCCGGGTATATCTTGCCCGTCGGGTTGTTCGGGGTATTGATGATGACGGCGCGGGTGTGCGTCGACAGCGCGGCTGCGAGCGCATCGAGGTCCAGATCGTAGGTTTCGGTATCCACGCTTACTTTGCGCGGTTTCGCACCGGCGGTGACGATCATGGACTCGTAGTTGAACCACGGAGGGCTCAGGAAGACGACCTCGTCGCCGGCGCCGGCAAGGGTGCGCAGGGTGACGGCCAGCCCCCCGAAGGCGCCCGTGGTCATGGCGATGTCGCCGGCCTCGAAGGGCATGCCGGTGCGCTCGCGCAACGAAGAGGCGACCACCGCCTGCGCCTCCGGCCGGTTCAGGGTATAGCTGAACCAGTCCTTGTGGCGGGGAACGCTCCAGCGCCGCAGGGCCTCCACGTACTCGGGCAGAGGCATCTCCTGCGGGTTGCCCAGCGCGAAGTTGCTCACCTCGGGATCGTCCTTGAGACGGTCGTACAACGACCCCGGCTCGAGGAAGCGCCCGAACGGGCGCTCGGTCTCGAGAGCCGCCCGCACCGTTTCGGCGATCACGTGTTTCAAGGAGCTTGAACTCTCACCACACGTACTTCTTCAAGCCGGCCAGCCCGCGGCGCGCGAACAGCATGACGAGGATGAGCAGCACGCCGAAGAGCACGAGCCGCCACGGACCGATCCCGCGGAAGTATTCCTGGAAGCCGATGAGCAGGAAGCCGGCGAAGAGCGAGCCCCACAGGGTTCCGCGACCGCCGACGTAGGCGATGACCAGGATCTCCACCGTGCGCGGTACGCCGAACTCTTCGGGCGTGGGCGAGAGAATCCCCAGGTAGTGCGCGTAGTAGGCGCCCATGACGCCGGTGAAGAAGCTGGCGACGGTGAAATTGAGCAGCTTGTACTTGGTCGTGTTGAGACCGAGGCTCTCGGTGGCCAGCTCGTCCTCGCGCAGGGCCTTGAAGGCGAGGCCGACCTTGGAGCGCACCAGGAGCCACATGGCGACGAGGATGAAGGCGCCCAGCACGAGGAGCACGTAGTAGTAGGGCAGAAGCGTGGCGCGGCTGAAATCGATGCCGAGAAAGCTCGGGAACGGCTCCACCGTCAGGCCGAGCACGCCCCGGGTATATTCGGGGGTGTTGGATATGGAGAAACGGATGGTCTCCCCCAGGAAGAAGGTCATGAGCGCCAGGTACAGCCCCCGCAGGCGCAGCGCGACGACGCCGGTGAACAGCCCCACCCCCGCCGTGACCAGGCCGCCGAGCAGAAGCCCGAGCCAGGGGCTGATGCCGTAGTGGAAAGCGCCCAGGGCCGAAGTGTAGGCGCCCACCGCGATGAATCCGCCGTATCCGAAGTTGATGAGCCCGGCATAGCCGATCATCAAATCGTAGATGGCGCCGAAGATCCCGAACATGAGCGCCGAGATGAACACCGTGGTGATGAAAGGCGTGTCAGCCAACGGCGGCACCAGCACCAGGAGCGCGATCAGCACCGCCAGCTTCGCCACCCTGAACGCCGTGAGCCCGCGGGCGGGAGCGGCGACCGTGGCGGTGGACGGCGGGATCATGGGCGCGCCTCCTTCACCGAAGAGAACAGGCCGTAGGGCCGGAAGATCAGGATCACGACCACGAGGAGCGCGGTCATCACCTGCTGCCAGCCCGCCGACATGAAGAAAATGGTGTAGGCCTCGATGACGCCCAGAAGCAGCCCGGCGGCGATGGCCCCCGGCACATTGCCGAGGCCGCCCAGTATGACGACGGCGATGCTCTTGATGATGGGCTGGAAGCCCACCGTCGGATAGGCCGGAAAGATGGAGATGAGCAGCGCCCCCGCGACCCCCGCGAGCGCTGCTCCGAGCCCGAAGGTGTACGTGTACACGCGATTGATGTCGATGCCGAGGGTCTGCGCGGCTTCGGGATCCTGGGAGGTGGCGCGGATCGCCTTGCCCAGGCTCGTGTACTTGATGAACGCCCAGAGCAGCAGCACGGTGAGCGCCGACATGCCCAGTATGACCAGGCGTTCATGGCTGATGATGATGTCCCCGAGCTGGAAGGTTCCTTCGACCATCTGCGTGATGCCGCGCCGGCGGCTGCCGAACACGATGAGCGCGACGTTCTGGAGCACCACCATGAGCCCGATGGTGAGCACGAAGGAGTCGAGCAGCCAGTCGCGGCCGGCGCGCTTTCGCAGGGGCTCCACCAGCCCGCGCTCGATGAGCATCCCCACCAGGAACAGCACCGCGGCCGCAGCGACGATGCCGGCGATGAAAGGCAGCCCCATCGTCACGCTGATGAAGAACATGACGTAGGTGCCGAGCATGAACAGCTCGCCGTGGGAGAAGTTCTTGACGCCCATGATGCCGAAGATGAGGGACAGGCCGACGCCCATCAGCGCGTACATCGACCCACGCACGAACCCCTGCAGCATGACCTCGACGAGGATCACCGGCTCGAGCAGGAGGCTGACGTCCATCAGAGCCACTCCTTGATGATTTCTTCGAGTCGTTTTTCGAACTCGGCCTGCGGGCCGTGATGGCTGTTCTCGCCGAGGCTCAGCACGTACACGTAATCCGCGATCTGGATCGACTTCTTGACGTTCTGGTCGACGATCAGAATCGTGAAGCGTTGTTCCTTGAGCTTGACGATCTCCTCGTACACGGAGTCGACGAGCTTGGGCATCAGCCCGACGGACGGCTCGTCGAGCAGCAGCGTCTTGGGTCCGGTCATGGTGAGGCGTGCGATCTCGAGCATGCGCTGCTCGCCTCCCGAGAGCACGCCGGCCGCCAGGTGTCGCTTCTCCTTCAGACGCGGGTAGCGGGTGTAGACCGCGTCGAAGGCCTCGCTTACCGCCTCCTTGTCGCGCAAGGTCCAGGCGCCAAGCTCGAGGTTCTCGTGCACGGTCATGCGCGGGAACACGCTGTGGCCTTGAAGCAGAAAAGCGATCCCTTCGCGCAGCATGTCTTTGGGCTGGAGGCCCTTCAGAGACTTGCCGTCGTGCAGGATCTCCCCCTGGCGCGGCGCCAGGTAGCCGTAGATGGTCTTCAACAGCGTGGATTTGCCGGCGCCGTTGGGGCCGATGATGACGGTGACCATGCCCTCCCCGGCGGTGAGGTCGACGCCGCGCAGAATGGGCACTTCCTTGGTGTAGCCGGCGACGACGTCTTGCACCTCCAGGGTCATGACATCACCTGCGTGGTTCGCATGGCTTCGACTCAGTGTCCGAGGTAGGCCTCGATCACGGCGGGGTTCTCGCGCACCTCCGCGGGAGTCCCGCGGGCGATGTTGCCGCCTGCCGCCAGCACGGTCACGGTCTCGCACAGCTCCATCACGTGCGGCATCTCGTGACTGATGAGCAGAAACGTTTTCCCCTGCTCGTTCTTGAGCTTGAGCACGATCTCGATGAGACGCTCGATGAGCGCCGGATTGACGCCGTTGAAAGGTTCATCGAGCAGGATCAGATCCGGGTCGTTCATCATGGTGCGCATGAACTCGAGCAGCTTCTTCTGGCCGCCCGATATCTCGATGGCCGGCTGGTCCTTGAGGTGCGTAAGCTGGGCCAGGTCGAGCAGATCGAGTGCGCGCTCGATGGAGCGGGAGCGTGACTCGCGCCGGGGCACCGTCGGCACCAGCATGTTCTCGAGCAGAGTCAGCTCGTTGAACACCCGCGCTACCTGAAAGGTGCGCCCGAGACCGAGCGCGGCGATCTCGCTCACCTTCTTGTTCGTGATATCGCGACCCTTGAAGGTGACGGTCCCGCCGTTCGCCGTGTACATTCCGTTGATCACGTTGAACAGGGTGGTCTTGCCGGCGCCGTTGGGCCCTATGACGCCCTGGATCTGACCGGAGTCCATCTCAAGCGAGACGCCGTCGAGGACCACGAGGCCCCCGAAATGCTTCTGGAGGGTGTCGACGGAGAGCAGCGAAGCGCTCAGGGCAGGCTCCTCCGGGACAGGCGACCGCGGGGATGGTCGTTTGTGCGATTGTTCCGTTTGTTGTTATCAGCTCGAGGTGCGAACGGTGGCGGGCGGCGCCCGCCCGCCACCCCCGCGTCAGCCGATCAGATCCAGGGCGGCTGCTCGAACTTCTTGGCGGCGTGCTCGAGCGGCCAGATGATGGGCGTCTTGCCGCCCGTCATCTGCACCATCGGGAAGAAGAAACCTTCCATGAAGCCGCCCGTCTTCACCTCGTTGTAGCACAGGGCGTTCGGGCCCGGCTCTTCGGCGAAATCGTAGTAGTGCCAGATGCCCTTGTGCTCGTACGCCTGCGTGGTGCGCACCAGGGTTTCGAAGTCGAGCGTGCCGGCCTTGTTGAGTATCTTGATGGCCATGCGCATGTAGTCGTATGGCTGGCCGGAGGGCGCGATGCTCGGCTCTTCGCCGTACTTCGCTCTGTATCGATCCACCCACTCCTGCTGGAAGGGCGCGATGACGCGCGGCGAATCCATGGTCACGACGAAGTCCGAGGCGTCCCCTGTCAGCTCGTACCACTCGCTGAACCAGGATAGACCGTGACCCAGGAGCAAGGCCTTCACGCGCTGGGTGCGGAACTGCTTGACGAAGTTGGAGGCGCTGACGCTTCCGGTCGTGGTCATGCCCACGATGGAGACGTTCTGGGCCTTGTACTTGGTGATGAGGGACGTGAACTCGGTCTCGTCGAGCGCCGTGACGTCGTAGCCGAGGGGCTCGAAGCCGGCCTGCTTGAGCGAGCTCACCAGGGCCTCGCCCCAGCCGCGGCCGAAGTCCGTGTCCTCCACCAGCACCGCCGCCTTGCGGTTGCGCGGGGTCCACAGACCCTGCTGCTGGAAGTAGTTCAGGGGCTCGCCGTAGAGGCCGGCGAAGATGGGGGGCGAGGGCCAGCCCTTGAAGTAACCGCGGTACTTCTGCGGATCCTTGTTGATCTTCTCGCAGATGAACTGCGACTCGCCCTGGTGGCCGATGTGCACCACGTTGAGGGGCGCCTCGGCGTCGGTGATGGCCATGGCCACCGAGGAGTGCCAGCCGGTCACTATGAACTGCACGCCCTGCCGGTTCACGGCGTCGGTGACCGCCTTCACCGCCTTCTCCGGGCTCGACTGGCTGTCGATCCAGACGATCTCGATGTCGCGCTTCGTGCCGCCGATGGTCACCGGCACCTCGCCGGCGGCGCGGGCCTCCTCCAGCGCCATCATGGCGCCTTTCTGGAAGCCGTCGCCCGTGCGGCTCGCGGGGCCGGTGAACGGGCCCATCACGCCGACCTTCAGCTTCTCGCCCATGGACTGACCGCGCGCAAGCGACGGCATGACGGCCATCAAGGAGCCGGCCGCACCCAGGCGTCCGACATCCTGCATGAAGCCTCGGCGGGACCGGCCGCCCGACCAGAGGGTCTTCTTGTCGCCGTTGTTCTTCGTCGAATCGCTCATTGCAGGAGCTCCTCCGTTGTTATGTGCGCCTTGCGGGGCAAAGCAACACTTTCCTCCACTGCCAAGCAGTCATAAGCACTCAACAGCCTACGAGATCACCCGGGGTGAGACAAGCCGGCCGCGGCTGGGGCCGGACGCCGCGGGGCGGCTCGCCATGCTCCCCGAGCGGTGTCACCGCTGTCCGGGGCCGGGCGGCCAGCCCGCCGCGCGAGCGGGGTCCGGGCGCCGGCTCGGGTCTCCTTCGCAGCCCCCTCGCGCGGAGGTGGCCGAGACCCGGCGGAAGCGCTAGGCTGGCGCCGGGTAAGCAGTCCGGGAGGGTTCGACCCATGGCAGCTGGTACGGAGGCAGTCACGCGCGGGAGATCGGGGGCCGCCGCCGACGAATGGTCGGTTCGGGTGCAGCTTGCGGCCGCCTATCGTCTCATGGCCCGCTTCGGAATGACGGATCTCATCTACACGCATCTCTCGGCGCGGGTGCCGGGGGACGCGGAGCACTTTCTCATCAATCCCTACGGGTGGCTGTTCGAGGAGATCACGGCCTCCTCGCTCGTAAAGATCGACTTGGACGGCAATCCCGTCGATGCCGGACCGACCCCGATCAATGCGGCCGGCTTCGTTATTCACAGCGCGGTGCACGCGGCGCGGTCGGACGTGGGTTGTGTGATGCATACCCACACGCTGCCCGGCATGGCGGTCGCCGCAGCCGAGTGCGGTCTGCTGCCGCTCAATCAGATGTCCATGCTGTTCTATGAGCGCGTCGCCTACCACGACTACGAGGGGATCTCGCTCGATCTCGACGAGCGCGAGCGCTTGGTGCGCGATCTGGGGGACAAGTGCGCGATGATCCTTCGCAACCACGGCCTGCTCACGGTCGGACGCACCGTGCCGGAGGCCTTCTCGCGCATGTACTATCTGGATCGTGCCTGCGCCATCCAGCTCGCGGCGCTTTCCATGGGCCCGCCGGTGGTGCCGCCGCCCGAAGTGTGCGAGCACGCGGCGCGCCAGCACGAGCAGCACGCCGAGCCCGACAGCGAGCACGAGCGCAGAGAGTGGGACGCCCTGCTGCGCCTCCTGGATCGCGAGGACCCAAGCTACAGGACCTGAATCATCGGACCGCCACCCCTGCGGTGCGCTGTCCCGATCCTGTGTTCGGTGCAGGCGAAGAAGAGGACGACACAATGGCGGAATTTCAAGTTACGCTACGCTACGGCAAGGACGAGCTGGTCAAAGTCATGGAGAAACGCCATGGTATCCGCGACGTGGCGGTGACCCACAAGCACGACGTAAGCGGGATCGTGACCTTTCTGATCGATGCAGTCGGCGGCCGGCTTCTGAACGTCAAAGACGCGAACCTGGAAGACGACGCCGTGCTGGTGACCCTCTCCATCGCCGATTACGGGGAAGGCTGGCACCAGAAGGCGGAGAAGGAGATCCGCCAGCTTCAGGAGCACATTCTCTCGGCACGAAACGATTGAGTCCCGCGCTTCGGGTTCCGCAGTGGGCGCGCTTCCAGGTCGGCGCGCACGCTGAGCCGAAGAGCTCGGGCGCATCGAAGCGATGACACTCTCCGTCGCGCAGCGCAGCTTGCTGGGGCTGCATCTCGGCACGCTGCTGCTTGCAGGAACCGCGTTGTTTCCGAAGTTGATCACGCTACCCGCCCACCAGATCATCGCGCTGCGCTCCCTGGTGGCGCTCGCGGCGCTGCTCGCCTTCGCCAGGCTGCGGGGCATACGGCTCGGCGTCATCGAGCGAGGCGACAGGTGGCGCGTCGCGCTCGTCGGTGCACTCATGGCGGGACACTGGGTCCTGATCTTCTATTGCATCCAGATGACGACGGTGGCCGTGGGGCTCATCTGTCTGTTCACATTTCCCGTCATCGTCGTGTTCATCGAGCCCTTCTTCTCGTCGGAGCGGATTCGCCTCCGCGACGTCGTGAGCGCCGTCGCCGTGGTGTTGGGGGTGTATCTGGTGGTGCCGGACACATCCGGGCAGGGCGCCTACGCTCTGGGGATCGCTCTGGGCCTCGTATCCGCGCTGGCGTACGCACTGCGGCACGTGCTCTACCGGCACTACCTGCGAGCCTACCCGAGCACGGCGATGATGTTCTACCAGGTGGCGATTGCCGCCCTGGTGACGCTTCCGTTCCTGCGCGGCGGCGTCGACCTGGGTGCGGAGCTGCGCTGGTTTTACATTGTGCTTCTGGGCGTGGTGTTCACGGCGCTGCCGCACACGCTCTTCGCGAACAGCTTGCGCTACCTGAAGGCCAAGACGGCCAGCCTGGTCACGAGTCTCCAGCCCGTCTACGGAACCGTTCTCGCCGTCATCGTCCTCTCCGAGTGGCCCGACGCGGGCACCGCGGCGGGCGGTCTCATCATCGTGGCCGCGGCGACCTACGAGTCGGGTCGGACCTACGTAACAAATTGAAAATACGCAATAAAGTCTGAAATTCAGCCCCTGAATCGGGTTTAGAAGGCCGTTTTCGTAGGCGAAACGAAGGGTCTAAGAACCCAGCTCGTGATCAGCCCGGGAGCCTATGCTTACAAGGCATGAGCAATCGCGGGCATGCGTGCGCAGAAGGCCGGGTATCGCTTAGAGCGCCTATTTGGCGTTCGAAAACGCGGCTCTAAGCGGTGTAAAGGGGGTATTTTCAGGACAATCCTGAGCGGATTCAACGGGATGCGTTGGTC
>CAZPFD010000101.1:0-12327 GCA_964585725.1 uncultured Ectothiorhodospiraceae bacterium
GTTGACCTTCTCGTTGGCGGTCTCGCCGTAGTCGCGGATGATCCGGTAGTGCACACCCGCCGGGAAGAGCTCGTGCTCGAGCGCCGCCAGCATCTGCTCGACGTCGCGCGCCACCCACACGGCGTTGGTGCCCTTCTTCTTGGCCACGGACACCACCGCGGCGGGATGAACGCTCGTGGAGGGCGCCGCTGCGTCGGCGGGGCCGAAGCCTATCCAGGTGTAGCTCGCGGGCTCGGCCGGCCCGTCGATGATCGAGGCGACATCGTCGAGGTAGACGGGGACTCCGTCGACCACGTTCACCACGAGACGCCGGAGCTCGCGTGCATCCCCGATGAAGGTGCCCGCCTCGAGCACCGACGATCGATCGCGGCGCTGCATCCGCCCCGCGGGCAGCTGCACGTTGGAGACGCCGACGGCCCAGGCGACGTCGAGAGGCGCAGTGCGGCGCGCCGCGAGCGCCTGTGCATCGAGCTCGACCCGAACCCGGCGCGGGCGCCCGCCGGTCACTTGCACCCGGTTGGTGTTCTCGATGGATTGGAGCTTGCGCGCGACTTCCTCGGCCAGGCGCCGCAGCTCGTGATCCCCCACGCGCCGCGCATCCCCGCTCCACAGCACCGCCAGCACGATGGGGACGTCGTCGATCTCCACCGGCTTGACCACCCAGGAGGTGACCGCCGCGGGGACCTGATCGGTGTTGGAGTTGACCTTGTTGTAGATCTTGACCAGCGAGTCCTCTCGATCCTCGCCGACATAGAAGCGAACCGTGACGACGGCACGTCCCGGCCGTGACATGGAATAGACATACTCCACGCCGTCGATCTGGAAGAGGAGCTTCTCGAGGGGGGTCGCGACCTGGCGTTCCACCTGGGCGGCGCTCAGGCCCGGTGCCGATATCAGAACGTCCGCAACCGGCACGACGATCTGCGGCTCCTCCTCGCGCGGCGTAACCACCAGCGCCAGCGCGCCGCCCGCCACGGCCACGAGGGCCAGAATGGCCGGCAGGGGGCTGGCCACGGCCCACGCCATGAGGCGCGAGAACCCACCCGGTCCCCCTGTCTCGTCGCTCGCGTTCATGACGGAAACGACGACCATTGAACCGCAGCCCCCGCCCCCGCCTCTTGACGGCGATCAACCCCCGGGGTCGGACCTACGCAAGGCGCTGAAATAATTAGGAAAACAGCTTCAAACGGGGCCCATTCGGAGCTTAAACGGCCCTTTTTGCGCGCAAAAAGCGCACTCTAAGGCAGGACAAGGCCGCTGCTCGGGTTAGAGCGACGATTTCACCCCCAAAATCGGCGCTCTAAGGCCTCAAAAGGCCCCGCCAGCAACAAGAACTGGCGCCGGTTCAGTGTGTTGCGCTGGTCCGACCCCGCCCCGGTTCAGTCGAGGGCCAGGTTGAATACCGAGGAGTCGACGCCGAGAGTGGGGCGCAGGTGCTCGCTCACACGCACGTAGACGCGGTCGCCGTGGCGAGCGAGGCGCCGCAGCCAGCGCTGGAGAGGCTCCCGCTGTCCTGCGGCGACGGCCTCGATGCGCAGGCTCAGGGTGATCGCGGAGCCCCGTAGCAGGCGTTCGAGGCGACGGGCGGCGTGCGTGAAAAAGGAGTGATCGACGGCGCCGCGCAGAGTCACCGTCATGTGGGCGCCAGCCTCGGTGCGCTTGACCGAGACCCCGAGCGTGCCGCGCCGCAGGCCATCCGCGCAGCGGCGGCAGATCGCGTCCAGCGCCGCCCGTGCCATCCCCAGCTCGCGCGCGGCGTGCGCGCCGAAGCGCCGGGTTGCGTAATCGCGCAGCGCCAACCCGGCGATCCAGTCGGAGATGATTTGCGGCCAGGCCCGCGGCCATGCAGTGCCGAGCGTGCGCACGAAGTGCCACCAGCGCACCGGGCCGCCGGGCAGCACACCGTGTCGCAGAAGCCGCGCGACGATGCGAAGCCGCTCGCCCCTCGGGTACTCGGCGCGATAGACGGGGCGTGCGAGATGGCGGGACTTCTGCCGGATGCGATCGGCGATGCAGCGGTCCTCGAGCAGCCGACGATACAGGGCCTGGTAGCCCTCTACCATGTCCTCGTAGCTCATCCGCAGCGGCACCAGGTTGGTGCCGGGCCGCGTGTTGTCGGACTGCTGCGTCGCCGCCAGCAGCCGCCTCTCGCGCTCGAGACGCGCGTAGAGCGGTGTGCGCGGCAGCGCCGTGAGCAACCCGACCATCGCCACCTGGATCCCGGACGCACATATGAACCGGTACTGATTGTCGAAGGTGCTCGTGGTGTCGTTGTCGAAGCCGACGATGAAGCCGGCGAATACGTCGATGCCGTGCTGATAGATCCGGCGCACCGAAGCCAGGATGTCGCCACGAGTGTTCTGAGTCTTTCCGGCCTCCTTGAGGCTCGCCTCGTCGGGCGATTCGATGCCGATGAACACCCAGGCGAAGCTGGCTTCGCCGAAGAGCCGCAGGAGCTCGTCGTCTCCGGCGAGATTCAAGGACGCCTCGGTGCCGAACTGGAACCGGTAACGGTGACGCCGCTGATACTCGGCGAGATAGCGCAACAGCTCCTTGGCCCTGGCCCGGTGGCCGATCAGGTTGTCGTCGACGAAGAAAGCACTGCGCACACCGGCGGCCCGCAGGGCATCCAGCTCACGACCGATCTGCTCAGGCGCCTTGGTACGCGGACGCCGACCAAACATGACCACGATGTCGCAGAACTCGCAACGATAGGGGCAGCCCCGCGAGAACTGGAGGCTGACGTTGGTGTAACGGTCGAGATCCAACAGATCGAAGCGGGGAGTAGGCGAATCCTCCAGGTTCACCACGCCCGTTTCCTGATAGAGGCGCCTCGCTGCCCCGCGCTCGTAGTCGAGGCAGAACTGCGGCCAGATATACTCGGCTTCGCCCGCGATCACGACATCTGAAAAGTCAGCGAAGCGCTCAGGGCACAGCGAGGCGTAACTGCCTCCCGCCGCCACGAAGTAGCCCATTCGGCGATAGTAGTCGAGCAGCTCGCATTGGCGGGGATACTGTACCGCCATGCCGCACACTCCGACGATATCGGCCAGGGGCTCGAGCGGCACCGATTCGATGTTCTCATCGACGATGGTGACCTCCCAGTGCGCGGGGCAGAGCGCCGCGAGCGTGGCCAGCCCGAGCGGAGGATTCACCGCGCGTTTGCCACGCAGGACGCGGCGCAGGGCCCAACGAAAGCTCCAAAAACTCTCCGGGAAGCGAGGATTGACGAGAAGCAGACGCACGGGATGCGGCTCGGACGCGGACAAAGACTGCTCGGATGCGCACGGCACAGCGGGCTCCGGCTCCTGTAAGACAGCGACGGGCGATGCTAGAAACCCCGAAGTCCGCGCCGCTTGATCTGGATCAAGAGGATGGCTTGACAGAGTCTAATTGCGCGGCATTCAGTGGCTGGTGCCGCGCGAGCGGGTGATCTTGTTGTACACGTTGTACTTGCCCGAGGGCTTGACCATGGGGATGCGTTTCACCTCCTCCAACGTCTCCGCGTCGTAGACCACGATGGCGCCGTCGATGTCCCAGATACTGACGAGGGCGTAGCGCCCGTCGCGCGTGAACTCGACGTGGGCCGCAGTCTTGCCCGGCGCGGGGCGAAGGGTTTGCACTATCTGGAGGGTGCTCTTGTCGATCACGTGCACGACATCGCGGTGCGGCCCGAAGAACACGTCGACCCAGGCATAGCGCGTGTTCTCGTGGCTGCGCATGAAGAAGCCCGGTCCCTGGGTCTCGATGCGCCGGATCGTCTTCCACCGCTGCATGTCGATGACGCTGACCGCCGGCTCCCTGAGATTGGGGGTCGCCAGCACGGGCCCTCCTTCATAGCGCCAGGTGATCCCCGAGCCGAGGTGCGGCATGCCGGAGAGATCGATGTCGGCGATCTTGCGGCCCACGAGCAGATTGACCACCTGGCCGTTCCTGGAGTTGCGAGCCGTGCCGATGAGGTGCTGGTACTCCGGGTCGAAGAAGAAGTCATCCAGATAGTCGTCCAGCCTGATCCTGCGCACGGGAAAGCGCTCCGTGATTTTCGGAGGCCCCTCGTAGCGGTAATCGTGGACTCGCCCGTAGTAGGGCGGTTCATCGGCGTAGGAGATCTCCCACACCTCGGTGAGATCCTTGAGCGCGGCGATGAAGCTCTCCCGCGGCGGCGCGTCGTACACCGCGCTCACCCGCGACGAGCGCCCCCGCTCGTTCTCGACCGGGATGATCGCGAGAGGCCTGAGGTCCGCCGCGTCCAGCACCACCAGCGTGTGCGGCAGGTAGTTCGCCGCCATCACGTAACGGCCGTCGCTCGACACCGCAATGTTGCGGGTGTTGATCCCCGCACGCGCCTCCACCACCGGCTTCAAGCTGTACAGATCGAACTTGGAGACCCAGCCGTCGCGCGAAGCGAGGTACACGAACCGCCCGTCCGGGGAGAACTTGGCGCCCCCGTGCAGAGCGTAACGCGACTGGAACCGATGCAGCGGCTCCAAGCGATCGCCGTCGAGCACCGTGACATGATGGTCCCCGGTCTCCACGACGACGAACAGATTGAGAGGGTCGGCGTCGTGCACCGGGGCGTCGCCGAGCGCCGCCGGCGTGTTGTGCACCACGTGGCTCGCCTCGATGGCCGTCCGGTCCCAGCGCGGAACGCCCGCAAGGGGTGTGAAGATGTGCTCGACGAGAGCGTCGATCTGCGCCGGCTCGAGCGTTCCCGAGAAGCCGGGCATCTGGGTGGCGGGCAGGCCCTCGCGGATGGCCCGGGCCGCCTTCTCCGGCGGCAGCCGCCCCAGGTTCTCGGGCAGCAATGCAGGCCCCACGCCTCCCAGGCGGTCGGCTCCGTGGCAGCTCGCGCAATGGGCGCCGTAGAGCGCTGCCGCATCCGGCGAACCGGTGGCCGAAGCCGGATGCGCGGCGAAGACCACGGCCAGGCAAAAAACAACCCCAGAGGACACGGAGGACACAGAGCAAGAAAATAGTTTCATAAGTTTCGTTTGTGGCCGCGCACGCTGCCCTCGGTGACTACCGGAAAGGAGCACACGGGATCTGCGATGGCGCGCCCGGGGAGTTGGCGCTAGGCCAGGCGGTGCTTCACTCGAAAAGTTTCTCCGCCTCTCTGTCCTCTGTGTCCTCTGTGGTTAACCCGATCTCCTCGTCGGTGAGGTAACAGCCCGGATCCTCGGCCCACGGATTGCCGGTGAGCTGCCAGGCACGCACGCGCGTGTTTCCGTTGCAGATCGAGAGGTAGGCGCACCGTCCGCAACGCCCCTGAACCGGTCGCGGACGGCGCTTGAGTCCGTCCATCAGCGCATCCGTGCGATCCGGCCAGATTTCTGAGAACGGGCGCTCGCGCACGTTGCCCAGATTGTAGCTCCACCAGAAAGTATCCGGGTGCACGTTACCGAGGTTGTCGATATTGGCGATATTGACGCCGGACGCGTTGCCCCCCCACTGCCGCAGACGCGTACGCATATAGTCGAGGCGTTCCGGATGGCGGCGCGCCACCCAGTGCAGGAAATAAACGCCGTCGGCGTCGTTGTTGCCGGTTACGAACTCGCGGCGCCGTCCGGACTGCACGTCGCGCCAGCACGTCTCGAAGATCAGGTCCATGGCTTCGCGGGTCGTGCGGTGCACGGCATCGTCCTTGCGGTTGCGGTTACCGCGGCCGGCGTAGTTGAGGTGCGAGAGGTAGAACTTGTCGACCTCTTCTTCTTCCATGAGGCGGAGCAGCACCGGCAACTCGTGGGCGTTGTCTCGGGTGATTGTGAAGCGCAGCCCTACCTTAATGCCCCGCTCGCGGCAAAGGCGCACCCCGCGCATGGACTCGTCGAAGGCGCCGCGCTGGCGCCGGAACCAGTCGTGCGTGGCGCGGACGCCGTCGATGCTGATCCCCACGTAGTCATAGCCGATGGCTGCGATGCGTTCGATATTGTCTGCGTCGATGCGCGTCCCGTTGGTCGAGAGGCCCACGTAGAAGCCCATGGCTTTCGCGCGCGCGGAAATATCGAAGATGTCCCCTCGCAGCAGCGGCTCGCCGCCGGAGAGAATGAGCACGGGCACGCCGAAGCTCCGAAGATCGTCCATGACCGTGTACACCTCTGCCGTCGACAGCTCGCCTGCGAAATCGACGTCCGCCGAGGTCGAGTAGCAGTGCCGGCACGCCAGATTGCAGCGCCGGATCAGATTCCAGATGACGACCGGAGCGCGCGGTGCGCCCACCGGACGCAACGGCTTCGGCTCGATCAGCTCCCGCATGTACTGCGATACGCGAAACATCTATGTCTGTCCTTTGTCATCCGTCATTCGTCATTCGTCATTCGTCATTCGCGGGCTACGGATGACCGATGACCGATGACATCTTCTAGGGTGTCAGACGCAGTCCGGTCTTCTTCAGGATCCGCTTGCTGAAGAGCACCGCGTGCTCGCGCTGGAACCCCCCGAGGAGGTCCGCGATGCGCGCGACCTTCTCCAGCACCTCCTCACGGGTATGCCCGTGCACCATGGCGAAGAGGTTGTACGGCCAGACCGGCGGGTGGCGCGGCCGCTCGTAGCAATGACTCACGAAGTCCAGCGCCGCCACCGCGGGTGCGACCTCGGCCAGATGCCCGTCGTCGACGTCCCAGACCGACATGCCGTTGGCCGTGTACCCGAGCCGGTAGTGATTCGGCACGGCGCCGATGCGCCGGATGCGCCCCGACTCGAGCATCGCCTGAACGCGCCGCTGCACGACGCCCGCGCTCACCCCGAGACGCTCGCCCAGACGGTGATAGGGCATCGGATCGAGCGGCAGGCCGGACTGCGTGGCCAGGATGATGCGCCGATCCAGCGCATCCAGCGGCTCGCCCGCCTCCGCGGGGCGGAGCGGCTCCGCCGCAGCTCTTATCGCATCGCTGGACATATGATGCAGCGCGTCCCGCTCACTTGCACTCCAGGCTGCTGAAGTAGGCTGCCAGGTTCTCGATGTCCTGATCCGAGAGCGGTGCTGCCATCGGCTTCATGATCGGATTGTCCCGGGCACCCGACTTGTACGCCTTGAGCGAGGAGATCAGGTACTGCTCGTGCTGGCCGGCCAGATTCGGATAGATGGGCTGCTTGCTGATCCCGTCCATTCCGTGGCAGGCCGCGCACATCGCGGCCTTCTTCTTGCCCGCCGCCGCATCGCCCGCCGCCTGCGCCGCGCCGGCCGCCGCCAGCATGCACACCGAGATCACGATCGCTGCGAATCCACGCATGTTGTTCTCCTCTCCTTGTCTGTTGAGCCTATTCATACCATGAGCCTCAGCCCGACGTAGTACTCCTTGCGCTTGGGCAGGTTCAGAACCCAGTAACCGGTGCTCTGCTCGATGGCCTCGATGACCTCTTCCGTGCGCTCGGGCCGCTCCGTCGCCAGCACGAACCACATGTTGAACGCGTGCTCGCGCTCATAATTGTGCGCCACCTCCGGGAAGGCGTTCACGATCGCGGCGACACGCTCGAAATCATCGGGATCGACCTGCATCGCGCACAGCGACAGCGCGCCACCGAGCTGCTCGGCATGATACATGGGGCCGAAGCGGGAGAGCACGCTCTCATCGAGCAGTCTCCGCACGCGGGCGATGATCTCGCTCTCGCCAACGCCCATGTCCCGCGCGGCCTCCGCCCAGGGGCGATCGACCACCGGAAACCCGCCCTGAAGCTCGTTGATGATACGCCGGTCGATGTCGTCGAGATGAGTCATAGTCGCTCACATCGCCGTGGCCGCCCTCATGCGGCCACGACCTCGTCGGCCGCCTCGAAATACATCGCCCCCCGCTGCTTGAAGCGGCGGCAGCTGAAGAGCAGCTCACGCGGCTTGTCCCGCAGGCCGCAGTGTTCGGTGACTTGCTCGATCTGGGCGAGCACGGCTGCGCGGCTGCGCCCATGGATCATGCAGTACAGGTTGTAAGGCCACTCCGGAAGACGGCGTTCGCGGCGATAGCAGAGGGTGACGCACTCCATCGCACCCAGGCGCCGGCCCAGCTCGCTCACCTCGGTCTCGGGCACGTCCCACACTACCATGACATTCGCCCCGTAGCCCAGCTCGTGATGCCGCACCACCACCCCGATACGCTTGACGACCCCGCGCGCGAGCAAGCTCCGCAATCCCTCGATGATCTCCGTCTCGGTCATTCCGATGCGCCGCCCGATCTGCCGGTACGGCCGGGGCACCAGCGGAAACCCGGATTGCACGGCCTCGATCAGCCTGCGCTCCGCCGCATCCCTGATGCAGGGGCCGCCGCCGGCGGCGGAGGACGCCGCCCGGGCCGGCGAGCGCGTGCACACGCCCCGCCCCATCCCCAGACCGAAGCCCAGATCGATGTGGTAGTCCTCGACCATTGGCAGCGACATGAGGGGCAGCTCCGTGCGCGCCCCTACCTCCGCGAGCACCGCTGCGAGGCGCGCGCGGGTGCGCGCGTTGGCGACGAACCACAGATTCCAGCGATGCTCGCGCTCGTAGTTGTGGTTGACCTCGCGGTACCCGTTGACGAGGCCGGCGACCTCCTCCACGCGGTGCTGCGGGACCGCCATCGCCGCCAGGGTGCTGGCGCCGAGAGAGCGGGGTCGGCATACGACACCCACGCGGCTCACGAAACCGCGCGTGTGCAGCCCCCACAGCAGCCGCCGCACCGCCGGCTCGGATACGCCCAGCGCCGCCGCGAGCGACTCGAAGGGAGCCGGCTCGAGCGGGAAATCGCGCTGGAAGTCGTCCAGCAGACGCTTCTCTACCTCCGTCAGCGACTGGATCGCTCTGCCCTCCTGTGTGCTCATCGCCTCGGTTTCCGTTTACCAGTCATCGGTCATGTGTCATCCGTGTGCGATATCCCCGCTCCAATGACAGATTGTCAGAGCCCGATCCGGTGCGCACGCGCGGTGAAGAAGATGCCGCTCGGCTTGTCGGCCGGGAGGGTTGCGATGCGGTCGTAGGTGCGCGTGTCGTAGACCTGCACCTGGTCCTCGTCGCGCACCGATATCCACACCTGCTCGCCTCTCGGCGTGAACTCCATGTGCAGCACCGCCTTGCCGGGCGTCAGCGTCCTGGTCACGGCCAGCTGATCGACATCGATGATCTGCACGGTGTCGTTGTGCGGCAGGGCGAAGTTCACCCACACCTCGCGCCCGTCAGGACGCCCCATCACGAACACCGGCTGTCCGTGCACCGGGATGTGCGCCACCGTCTGCCAGGTGCGCCGGTCCACCACCAGCACCTGGTGGCGCCCGACCGCCGGCACGAAGGCGTAGCGTTCGGTCATCGCCCATCCCTCCAGATGCGGCATCTTGTACACCGGCAGCTTCTCCTCGCCGCGCCCGTAGTCCGAGAGGATGCGGCGCATGCCGTTCTCCGGATGCCACAGATCCAGCAGCGTCAGGCCGTCCTCCCCGAACAGTCCCGCGATGTAGTAACGCCCGTCGGGCGTGATCAGGGCATCGTAGGGCTGCGAGCCGGCGTTCTGGAAGCGGCGGATGCGCGGCGTGCTCGGATTCGACATGTCCGCGATCCATATCTCGCCGGCTTCGTACAGACTGAACACGAAGCGGCTGCCGGGCGCATCCACCAGGCCCACCACCTTGGAGCGCTTGCCGCCCTCGTAGACGGCGGGGATGTCGGCGACGGGCTCCAGGGTGCGGGCGTCGAATACACGGACTCCTCCCGGCTCGTAGTTCGAGACCGCGATCAGCGATCCGTCCTGGGAGATGGCGCCTCCGACGCTGTTGCCGGCCTGCTTCAGGCGACCCACGATCTTGCCGCGCAGCAGGTCGACCTTGCTGAGCCCGCCGTCGCGACCGAAGACGTATGCGTAGCGCCCGTCGCGCGAGTAGACGGCGGACGCGTGCGACAGGTCGCCGAGGCCGGCCACCTCGGTCAACACCCGCTGCTCCGTGGTGTCGACGACCTTCACGCTCCCTGCGGCGCGCTCCACGACGATGCCCAGATCGCCCGTACCTCGAACGGCCACCGCGGTGCAGGCCGCGCACAGCATCGCCGCACCCGCGAACCCGAGCACACGCGCTGCCGCACCGGGTGCGGATGGGGCATGGCGATGCCGCACCGCGCTCGCACCCTCAGTCGGCACCGCCGACTCCCGCGCGCAGCTGATCGACCAGCCATGAAGCTTCCTCTTCGCTCAGCACTCCGGCCCACGGGGGCATGGGCGTGCCGGGACGACCCGACAAGATGGCTTGCTCGAGCACAGCCGCAGGCTTGTGCGCCGTTGCCTCCGGGGTGAGCGGCGGCCCGAGCCCGCCTTTGAGGCGCATCCCGTGGCACGAGCCGCAATCGTGCCGGAGCAGATGCAGAAGCTCTGATTGTCTCTCCCCTGAGAGCTCCGCCGACGCGCTCACGCTGACCACGGCCAGCACCACTACCCCCGCCGCGCGCACGAGTCGACGAGTGACGGGATGCGCGCTAGGCATAGGCCGAGACCTCGCGGCTCGCGCTCACCGGTTCCGGCGCGCCTCCGGGCGCGAACCAGTCCAGGAGCTCGGCGAGAGCGACCACGCGCCCGATGACGAACAGGGTGGGCGCCTCGAGGCGGGCTGCGGCCACCTCGCGAGGCAATGCCTCCAGCGTGGTCACGAGGCGCCGCTGGCGCCGGGTCGTTCCGCGCTCGATGGCGGCGGCCGGCGTTCCGGCCGGCAGACCCGCGTCCAGCAACCGCTGTGTCATGCGCGCAATCTGCACAAGACCCATGTAGACGACCAGCGTGGTGTCCGCATCGGCCAGACCGCGCCAGTCGAGATCCGCGGGCATGTCCCCGCGGCAATGGCCGGTCACGAAGCGAACGCCCGTGGAGAGACCGCGGTGCGTCAGCGGGATCCCCGCGTACGCCGCGCACGCCACTGCCGCGGTGACTCCGGGGACCACCTCGAACGGGATGCCCCGGCGCGCCAGATACTCGGCCTCCTCGCCCCCGCGACCGAAGATGAACGGATCCCCGCCCTTCAAGCGCACGATGCGCCGGTTGCGCACGGCCAGCCGCGCCAGCAGATGATGGATGTCCGCCTGTGGAACCGGATGACAGCCCTGGGCCTTGCCCACGAAGATACGCGAGACGCCGGCCGGGACCAGGGCCAGGATCTCGTCGGAGACGAGCCGATCGTAGACGACGACGTCCGCATTCCGGATCAGACGCAGCGCCTTGACGGTCAGAAGGTCCGGATCACCCGGGCCGGCGCCCACCAGATAGACGCACGGCTCGGGCGCCGCGCCCTGCGTTCCGCTCACTGGCCACCTCCCCGCGGCGCGCCGAACCGGGGCGGGACATGAGACCCCGCCCCGCTTCCCGCGCTCAATAGACATCGTGCACGGTGTTGTATACGTTGAATTTGCCGGTGGGCGTTATGAGCCGTTCGTCCTTGATGACGTGCTTGAGCTTGCGCGTCTTGTCGTCGACCACGACGATGGCCGATGGCTCGTCCTTGCCATTCCACACCGAGAACCAGACCTCGTCGCCGGCCTTGTTGTACTCGGGGTGCACGATGCGCTTGGCTCCCTCCTCGATCCCCGCCCACTCGGCGATGGGCAGCACCTCGTAGCCCGCGTCGAGGTTGTTGATATCGAATACCGCCACCGACTGGCTGATCTTGGGGTCCGGATTGAGCGGCGTGTCGACCCACAGGTTCTTGGACTTGGGGTGGGTCTTCACGAACAGCGAGCCGCCGCCCTGACCCTGTAGCACCTCCACCGCCTTCCAGGCGTGCTTCTTGTTGCGCTTCGGATCCGTGCCGATCAGGGTGATGTCCGCGTTGCCGAGCGCACTCGTGGCCCACACCGGACCGTACTCGGGGTGCTTGAAGTTGGCGCCGCGGCCCGGATGCGGAACCTCGTGCGCCTCGACCAGCGCCTCCAGCTCGCGATCCTTGGAATCGACCACTGCGATCTTGTTGGACTGGTTGGCGGCGGTCAGAAAGTAGCGCTTGGTCGCGTCCCAGCCGCCGTCGTGCAGGAAGCGCGCGGCGGAAATGGTGGTCACCGACAAGCTCTCCACGTCCGAGTAGTCGACGAGCAGGATCTTCCCGGTCTCCTTGACGTTGACGATGAAGTCGGGATTCTCGTGCGAAGCCACGATGGCGGCCACTCTGGGCTCGGGGTGATACTCACCCGTGTCCACGGTCATGCCGCGGGTGGAGACGACCTTCAGCGGCTCGAGGGTGTCCCCTTTCATGATCACGTACTGGGGAGGCCAGTAGGTGCCGGCGATGGCGTACCTGTCCTCCCAGCCCTCGTATTTGGAGGTCTCCACCGAGCGCGCCTCGATGCCGGTCTTGATGGTCGCCACCGTTCTCGGCGGATCCATCCACAGGTCGATCAGA
>CAZPFD010000102.1:0-837 GCA_964585725.1 uncultured Ectothiorhodospiraceae bacterium
CGATCCGTGATCCGATGACGGATGACATTTTCAGGTTCCTCGCGGATTTCCGGGACCCAGCGCCGCCAAGGAGAACGCCCGATATCCCGCAAATCCGCGAAGAGCCCATTCTTAATCAGTGCAATGCCGGGTTCGGGCCCGAGCCGTGCTCGTCGATGAGGTGCCCGCTGGCGAAGCGCTCCACCGAGAACGGGGCGTTCAGCGCATGCGGCTCGTCGCGCGCGATGGTGTGCGCGAACACCCAGCCGGATGCCGGCGTGGTCTTGAAGCCCCCGTAGCACCACCCGCCGTTCAGATACAGCCCCTGCACCGGCGTCTTGCCGATGATCGGGCTGCCGTCCATGGTCATGTCCACCACCCCGCCCCAGGTGCGCATCATGCGCAGGCGGCTGAAGCTCGGAAACATGGCCAGACAGATGCCGGTGATGCGCTCGAGCACCGGCAGGTTGCCGCGCTGGGCGTAGGAGTTGTAGCCGTCGAGATCGCCCCCGATGAGGACCTCGCCCTTGTCCGTCTGGCTGACATAGAAGTGCGCCGCGCCGAAGGTGATCACGGTGTCGAGCACCGGCTTGATCGGCTCGGTCACGTAGGCCTGGAGCACGTGGCTCTCGATGGGCAGGCGGATGTCGGCCATGGACGCCACGTGGCTCGTGTGGCCGGCGACGGCGATCCCGATCTTTTTCGCCCCGATGCGGCCCTGCGTGGTCTCCACACCGATCACCCGGGCGCCGTCGCGCCGGATCCCGGTCACCTCGCAGTTCTGAATGAGGTGCACCCCGCGCGCGCTCGCGCCGCGCGCGAATCCCCACGCCACGGCGTCGTGGCGGGCGGTGCCGC
>CAZPFD010000102.1:847-3648 GCA_964585725.1 uncultured Ectothiorhodospiraceae bacterium
GCAGGGCGCCGACGATCGGGTAGCGGGCCCGGGGCGAGCAGTCGAGCGCCGGGACCATGGCCTGAATCTGCGCGCGATCCAGGATCTCGGCGTCGATGCCGTTGATGCGCATGGCATTGCCGCGCGCCATGTAATGCTCGAGCTGCCCGTCGCTGTGGGCGAGATTGAGCACGCCCCGCTGGCTGAACATGAGATTGAAGTTCAGCTCGCGCGTGAGTGATTCCCAGAGCTTGAGCGAGTACTCGTAGAGATCGGCATTGGGCTTGAGAAAGTAGTTGGAGCGCACGATAGTGGTGTTGCGCCCCGTGTTGCCGCCTCCCAGCCAGCCCTTCTCGAGCACGGCGACGTCGGTGATGCCGTGCTCCTTGGCCAGGTAATAGGCGGTGGCGAGCCCGTGTCCGCCCCCGCCGATGATGATCACCTCGTACTCGCTCCTGGGCGCGGGCGAGCGCCACGCCTCCGGCCACCGGCGGTGATGGCTGAACGCGTTGGCGATCAGGCTGAATACCGAATAACGGGACACGCGACCTCCCCCAGCAGGGCGCGATTATGAACGCTCGGACGCTGCTGCACAAAGCCCTTCATCCGCCGCGCCCGGGACGCCGTGGCGGGCGCGGCGCAGCACACAGGTCCTTGAGACCGGATGTCAAAAGCTTGAAACTACGCACATCGTCCGACCCGCAAGGACTCGCCGTGCGCGGAGCCCCTCTCCCCCGACTCGCCCTCTCCTGCCTGCTGATCCTCCTGGTAGCCGCCTGCGCCTCGTATCAAAGCCGCGAGAAAGCCATCGACTTCGACGACACCATGCGCACGTACCGCAAGGCGGTGCGCTGGAGCCAGTTCCAGGCCGCGTACTCGATGGTGGCCGCGCGGGAGGAGGACCCGGAGCTGGAGGAGCCCGACTTCGAGTTTCTCGAGCACATCCGCGTGACCTCGTACCAGATCGCGAACCGGTTTATCTCGGCCGACCAGACCGAGATCAAGGTCATCGCGGAGATCGACTTCTACCACGAGAACTCGCCGACGGTGCGGCATCTGACCGATAACCAGCTCTGGTGGTACGAGCCCGAAGGGGAACGCTGGCTTCTGAGCACCGGCCTGCCGGACTTCAAGGGCGCCATGCGTTAGCCCGCATTTCTCACCAGCCCACGGCTGCGGCCTGGGAGCGCAAACGACCTCTTAATGCGTGATGGTGTCCACCGGCAGGCGCTCGCTCAACCCCGCGAGATCCTCCAGCAACCGGGCGGCGCCGAGCACGCGGGCCTCGTCCCGCGGCGGCCCCACGACCTGCAAGCCCACCGGCAGTCCCTCGACGGTCAATCCCACCGGCACGGATGCGGCAGGGCAGCTGGTGAGGGTGATGGCGTAGGTGATGGCGATCCAGTCCACGTAGTTGTCGAAGCGCCGCCCCTCCACCTCCTCCACGTAGCGAACCTCGGCGTCGAAAGGCGGCACGATGGCGGCGGGGCAAAGCAGCAGATCGTATCTGCGAAAGAACTCGACCACTCGATAGTACAGCCGCGCGCGGGCGCGCTCGGCCCAGGCCACGTCGGCGGGGTCGAGCCCCAGACCGCGCTCGATGTTCCACACGATCTCGGGTTTCAGCAGCGCCCGATGCCGCTCCAGGTACGGCCCGAGCTCGGTGAGAAAAGACATCGCGCGCAGCACCTGAAAGCAGCGTGGGGCATCGGTGAAGTCCGGGCACGCGTCCTCCACTTCGACGCCGGCGTCCGCGAGCCCTGCGGCCGCCGCCTCGCACACGGCGCGCACGGCGGGATGCACGGGCGTGATTCCCAGATCCGCGCTGAAGGCGACGCGCCGCGGACCCTCGACGCGCCCCATGGCCTCGGCGAAGGGCACCGCCGGCACCTCCAGGGAGAGCGGATCCTCGGGGTGGCGGGCCAGCATGGCGTCGAGGAGCAACGCGGCGTCGGTGGCGGTGCGCGCCATCGGCCCCTCCACCGACAGCGTCTCGAAGGGCTGCTCCGCGGGCCCGCGCGGCACCCGCCCGGGGCTCGGGCGCAGCCCCACCACCCCGTTGAAGCTCGCCGGGGTGCGCAGGCTGCCGCCGAGGTCCGAGCCGGTGGCCAGCCAGACCTGCCCCGAGGCCAGGGCTGCCGCGGATCCGCCGGAGGATCCGGCCACCGAGCGCGCCGGATCCCAGGGATTGCGGGTGACGCCGAACACGTCGTTGAAGGTGCTCGCTCCGGCCCCGAACTCCGGGGTGTTGGACTTGCCGATGACGATGGCCCCGTTCGCCTCCAGCACGTCGACCAGCAGATCGGAGCGCTGGGGTACGTGCTCGGCGAAGATGCGCGAGCCGTAGGTGGTGCGCACTCCGCCGACCGGCGTCAGGTCCTTGACCGCGATGGGCAGCCCGCCCAGCCACGCCGGCGGGCGCTCGATGTGCCGCTCCTCGGCCATGAGGTGCCTGGCGTGCTCCTGGGCGCGCTCGAAGCAGCGCGTGGGTATGGCGTTGAGGAGTCCGTCCACCGCCTCGATGCGGGCGATGGCCGCATCCACCATCTCCAGCGGCGACACCTCGCCCGCCTTCAGCCGCCGCACCGCCTCCTCGGCGGTGAGCCGGCACAGCTCCGGCATGTCCTCGTGCTTCGCCACTTCCCGACCTCGAGACGCCGCGATGTGTCAGCTCATCAAACACCGTGGCCCGCGCGCGCGCAAGGCCGGCAGCAAGTGGTGTCAGAGACGACTTTTGTGTTGCAGCGCAGGAAGGTAGTGTCTGACACTACCTAACGGGATGGCGCCGGGCACACCGACCGAGGAATTGCCGGACGGGCTCG
>CAZPFD010000102.1:3748-12248 GCA_964585725.1 uncultured Ectothiorhodospiraceae bacterium
CTAACGGGATGGCGCCGGGCACACCGACCGAGGAATTGCCGGACGGGCTCGCCGCCGCGTTTGCGGGCGGCGCCCCGCGCACGGACGCCCGACCCCTCGGCTCGGGACTGATTCACCGCACCTGGCTGTGCACCTATGCATCCGAGGGCGGGACGGTCTCCTACGTGCACCAGCGCATCAACACGCACGTCTTCCGCGATCCCCGGCCACTCATGGACAACGTTTGCCGCGTCACCGCGCATCTGCGCGAGCGCCTGGGCGCGGAGGGGGTCCGCGATCCGGAGCGGCGCGTGCTCACGCCGGTGCCGGCCGCGGGCGGCGCCGCACTCTGGCATGATCCCCAGGGGGGCTGCTGGCGGACCTACCGCTACATCCCCGGCGCCTGCACCCACGACGTCGCCCCGGAGCCTGCGCTGGCGGGCGCAGCGGCGCGCGCCTACGGCGCATTCGTGCGCCGCCTGGCGGATCTGCCACCGCCGCCCCTGCACGAGACCATCCCCGGGTTTCACGACACCGCGGCGCGGCGCCAGGTGCTGCTGCGGGTCCTGGAGTCCGACCCCGTGAACCGCGCGCGGGACGCGCGCGCCGAGATCGATTTCATCCTGGCCCGCGACGCCACGGCGACCGCTCTGGCGAACCCTCGCCTCCCGGCACGCGTGGTGCACAACGACACCAAGATCAACAACGTGCTCTTCGACGCGACGAGCGGAGAGCCGCTGTGCGTGGTGGACCTGGATACGGTCATGCCGGGGCTCGTGCTGCACGACTTCGGCGATCTCGTGCGCAGCGCCGCGGCCGGCCCGGAGGACGCGGCCGCGGGCAGCGCAGGCGGCCTGCGCCTGGCGTACTTCGAGACGCTGGTGCGAGGCTATCTGGAAGGCGCGGGGGATCTATTGACGGCGGACGAGCTGGACGCGCTCGCCCTCGCACCGCAGGTGATCACGCTGGAGCTGGCGATGCGGTTCCTGACCGACGATCTCGCGGGCGACGTCTACTTCAAGGTGGCGCGGGAGCGCCACAACCTGGCGCGCTGCCGAGCGCAGCTGCGGCTCCTCGCCGACATGGAGGCCGCGGAGCCCGTCATGCGCGACATCGTCGAGCGCATCCGCCGGACGTAGGGCGGGGTGGAGCGCAGCGCCATCGCACCCATCCCCCGGGGGCGGCCGGCTCGCACGATCAACGTCTGTCCCGCTCATCCCTCACGGCCGCCGCGGGCGCGGGCTCGATCGGGCCCTCCGGAAGGCGGGCCAGCCGGTCGAGGAGCTCGCGCCGCTTGTGGGCAGCGGCCAGCTCCACCGGCTGCCCGTGAGGGGTGTTGAGGTAGGCGCGGCGCCACTCGTCCTGGCGCCGCGACACGAGCGCCGCATCCACGACGCCCTTGCGCTCGAGCAGCGCCTGCAACGCCTTCAGCCAGTGCCGGTAATAGGTGTCGCCGAGGTCCGGGTCGCCCGCCGCCTGCGCCGCCTCGATCTCCGCGCCCAGGGCCTCGGCCCACTCGTTCCAGGTGAAAAGCCCGCGCTCCGCGAGGGTCACCGCCAGGGCGAACGCGTGCGCCTCCCACGGCGCCCGGAACACCGGTCCCTCCTCGTCGCGCGGGATGGCCGGAAGGTCGTCCAGAGAGCGATCCGGCTTCGGCATCACGCGGGCTCGAGGTGATCGTCCCACAGATCCACGTACACCGCGTCGCGCCCGGACGCCTCCGGCCCCCACAGCTCGCGCGCGCTGAAGCGCACGCCGTAGAGGCGCTGGCCCTCGCGGGTGCCGTGGGCGTTCTTGTCGGCGAACACATGCACGCCGCGATCCGCCGCGACCACGCCCATCCGGCCGCGCACGTAGCGCGGGGCGCGCGTGTGCCCGGTGGGGTTGATGTTCCGCACGCGCACGCGCTCGCCCAGCCGGTGCCTGGGCTCGAGCGCGATGTCCATGGCGGTCGGCCCGCCCTGCGCCAGCGTATGCGCCACCGCGTCCGCCTCCAGCACGCGGATACCGTCGGCCTCACCCAGGCGGCGCGCGGCGCGCCCGCTGCGCAGCTCCTCCTCGCTCACCAGCCCCGACTCGAGCAGCAATGTCTCCAGCCCGGCGAGCCAGTTCTCGTAATAGCTGTGGCGCAGGTAGTCCGCAGGGTGCTGACGCTCGCGCGCGTGGCGCGACTGATCGAGCGTCCACTTGCGCAGAAACCCCGCCGCCAGCGTGAGCGCGAACACCCGCCGCTCCCACTCGGCGTGGAACACCGGCTCCTCGCGCTCGGGCTCGGGGTCGATGGGGCCGAAGCCGTGCATGCCCCCGAGATCGTGGGCCCCGTTCATTCGGTGTCCGCCTCCTCCGGGCGCCGGGCGCGCTCGACGCCGACCATGGCGTTACGGGTCACCAGCCCCGCCAGCGCCTCCTCGCCCCAACCCTCGGTGCCCGCGGGGCGCTCGGGAAGGACCAGGTAGCGCATCTCGGAGGTCGAGTCCCAGACCCGGATCTCGACGCTCTCGGGGATCTCGGTGCCGAACTCGGCGAGCACCCCGCGCGGGTCGATGACCGCACGCGAGCGGTACGGGGCGGACTTGTACCACACCGGCGGCAGCCCGAGCAGCGGCCACGGATAGCACGAGCACAGCGTGCACACCACCATGTTGTGCACCTCCGGCGTGTTCTCCACCACCCGCACGTGCTCGCCCTGGCGCCCGGTGTAGCCGAGCGAGGTGACGGCGGCGTCGGGCTCGTCGAGGAGCCAGCGCTTGAACTGCGGATCGGCCCAGGCCCGGGCCACCAGCCGGGCGCCGTTGCGGGGCCCGACCCGGTGCTCGTAGGTATCGATGAGCTCGTCCAGCGCGCGCGGGTCCACCAGGCCCTTGTCGACCAGCAGGGACTCCAAGGACTTGACGCGCAGCTCCAGATCCGAGGGCGGGTCGGTGTGATCGCCATGGGGATGATCGTGACCTTTACCCATCAGCCGGCAGCCCCGCCTTGAGAAGACCTTCGCGGTGGTGCTCGAGGTCGCGCTCCTGCTTGTAGTGCAGGGTGGAGAGGTATCGGGGCACGGTGAAGCCGGCGTTCAGCCGCAAGACCTCCCGAGAGTGGCGCGCCGCCTGCGCCTCATCCCCCATCTGTGCATAAGACGCCGCGAGGAAGGCGTGGTGCGTCGCATCCGGCGCCGTGATGTGCTTGAAGGCTTCCACCGCTTCGGCGTAGCGGCGTGCCGCGTAGTAGGCCCGCCCCAGGTGATTCCAGAAGCGCTCGGGGTGATAGGGATTGAGGCGCATGGCCTGCTTGATCCAGTCGATGCCCTCCTCCGGGCGTCCCACCCAGGTCAGCATCTCCCCCTGCTGGACCACGACGAGATCGTCGTTGGGATTGAGGTTCAGCGCCCGTTCCTGATGATGCATGGCTTTCTCGTGGTCGCCGCGCGCCAGGTTGACCGCAGCCAGGATTCGGTGGATGTCGCTGTAGCTGTCGTCGAGCGCGAGCGCCGTCTGAAGCGAGCCGACCACCTGCTGCCAGACGGCGTCCGGATCGTCGCACCACCCGTGCACCCACGTCTGCCCGAGCACGCAAGCTTTCCAGGCATGGGCATGGGCATACTCGGGATCCAGCTCGATGGCGCGCTCGAGCAGATGCAGAGCCTGGGCGTTGTCCTCCACGGTCGAGCGATGATGCAGCACCTTGGCCGCGAGGAGGCACTCGTATGCGGCCATGTCCTCGGTCGGTTTGCGTTTGACCCGCTCGTGGGCGGCGGCTTCGACTCGCGCCGGCAAAGCGGCGACGATGGCGCGCGTCACCTCGTCCTGGATGGCGAAGATGTCCTCGAGCTCGCGGTCGTAGCGCTGGGCCCAGAGATGCCGATCCGTCGCGGCGTCGATGAGCTGCACGGTGACCCGCACGCGGTTGCCCGCCTTCCGGACACTGCCTTCGACCACGTACTGAACGCCGAGCTCCCGCGCCACCTCCTGGATCTTCGTGGCCTTGCCCTTGTACGTGAAGGTCGAATTGCGCGAGATGACGAACAAGTCACGAAACCACGAGAGGTCGGTGATGATGTCTTCCGTCAAACCGTCGGCGAAGAACTCCTGCTCCGGGTCGCCGCTCATGTTGGCGAAGGGCAGGACGGCAATGGTCGGACGCATTTGAGGGGAGCGAAGCATGGTACTCCCGGGGGGCCTTCTTTGCTGCTCGATCGCCGAGCGCCTGATCTGATAGACCCGCACCGGGGCGCTGACGTTCTTTACCCGTTGCTCACCCAGGTCCTCGAAGGCGAGCTCCAGCTTATTGCCGACCTGATTGTAGACGTCCCCGGAGACACAGATCCCGCCCGGCTCGGCCATGCCCTCGAGCCGGGCGGCGAGATTCACTCCCTCGCCATAGATGTCTTCCTGGTCGACATAGATGTCGCCGAGATTCACCCCCATCCGGAACTCCACCCGGCGCTCGGCGGGCACGTCCCCGAAGCGGCGCAGCAGGGACGCCTGCATGGCCAGGGCGCATCGCACGGCGCTCTCCACGGTGGGGAACTCGGCGAGGAAGCCGTCGCCGGTGAGCTTCACGATGCGCCCCTGGTGGGCCGAGATGCCGGGATCGATGATCTCGCTGCGGGCAAATCGCCAGGCCGCTACGACGCCCGCCTCGTCCGTCTCCATCAGCCGCGTATAACCGGCGATGTCGGCGGCAAGGATGGCGGCCAGCCTGCGGGGGATGTCATTAGCCGCCACGCCGGCCTCCCGGAGCATCACAGACGAATTGGTCGGGGCGAGAGGATTTGAACCTCCGACCACCGCAACCCCATTGCGGTGCGCTACCAGGCTGCGCTACGCCCCGAAGTAAGCTGAAAGCGCTGAACCCGCCGGATTATAGCGTCGCCGCCGAGCACATCGAAAGGGCCCTGACGGTGATCGGCTCAGGCCGGGCACCCGCCCGCACATGATCGGGCATAATGCGCGCGGGCGCCCACACGAGGGGGAGGAAACCGTGGCGGTTTTTCTTCAGATCATCGGCTGGCTTCTGCTCATCGGCTCCGGACTTTTGTGGGCTGATGCGGTGGCGACACTTGTTGCGAATCCCGACTCATCCGTAATGCACCAGATGCTTGTCGCCCTCTCGGGGGTCATGTTCATCCTGAGTCTCGTGGTCATCGGGATCAGTGTCATCATCCATCGCCTGAGGCTTATCGATGAAGGCCTGAACCCGGGCCGGGCGCCCACCACCACCATCGAAGTCGAGTAGCGGGCGATTTGTGGAACTGATGGGGGAGATCGCGGCGCCGGCGGCGCGCTCAGCGCTTGAGGATGTTGAGCACCTCTTCGAGCTCGACCCGGAGCTGGCGGATGATCTGCTGGCTCTGGTGGGCATCCACCCGGGCCTCGCTGCCCGAGAGCTTCTGGCGGGCGCCGCCGATGGTGAAGCCGTGCTCGTAGAGAAGGCTGCGGATCTGGCGGATGAGGATGACGTCCTGGCGCTGGTAGTAGCGGCGGTTGCCGCGGCGCTTGATGGGCTTGAGCTGCGGGAACTCCTGCTCCCAGTAGCGCAGCACGTGCGGCTTGACCGCGCACAGCTCGCTGACCTCGCCGATGGTGAAGTAGCGCTTGCCCGGTATCGCCGGGAGCTCGACGTTACTCGACGGGTCGAGCATAGGCCTCCACCCGCGCCTTGAGCTTCTGGCCCGGGCGGAAAGTCACCACGCGCCGGGCCGAGATGGGGATCTCCTCCCCCGTCTTGGGATTGCGCCCCGGTCGCTGGTTCTTGTCGCGGAGGTCGAAGTTGCCGAACCCGGAGAGCTTCACGTGATCGCCGGACTCGAGCGCCAGCCGTACCTCCTCGAAGAACAGCTCCACCAGCTCCTTGGCCTCGCGCTTGTTCAGCCCGAGCTCCTCGTAGAGCTTCTCTGCCATGTCCGCCTTGGTGAGCGACACCCCTGCTACCCCCGTAGCACCGCCTTCAGCTCGCGCGCGAGCGCGCCGACCACACGCGCCTTGAGCGCATCCACCTCCTCGTCCGTAAGCGTGCGCGACGCGGCCTGGAAGATCAAGGCCACCGCCAAACTTTTCTTCCCTGAATCAATACCTTCGCCGCGATAGACGTCAAACAACTCAAAGTCTTGTAACACATCGGCGCCCGCCTGTCCAACGCCTTCGCGAATGCACCGGCGCACCGCCTCGGCGCTCACCGCCTCGTCGACGATGACGGCGATGTCCCGGCGCACGGCCGGATAGCGCGAGATCGGCCGGAAGCGGGGCAGCTCGGCGGCCTCGATCTCCGCCCGCTCGAGCTCGAAGACGTAAGCCCCGCCGGCGAGCTTGAGCTCACTCGCCACACCCGGATGCAGGGCCCCGGCGAGCCCCACCCGGCGCCCGCCGCGCTCGATGGCGGCGGCCTGGCCGGGGTGCAGCGCGGGATGGGCCACCGGCGTGAAGCGGTACTCCGCCGCCCGCCCCGTGAGCGCCAGCAGCCCCTCGACGTCCGACTTGAGATCGAAGAAGTCCACCTCCCGCGCGGGCAGGCCCCACTGCTCGGGATGGGCCGGTCCGGCGACCAGCCCGCCGATGACCCGCTTCTCGGCGAGGCCCCCGTTCTCGTAGCGGTAGGCGAGCCCCGTCTCGAACAGGCGCACCCGCTCCTGCTGGCGCTTGGTGTTGTGCAGCGCGGCCTGCACCAGTCCCGGCCACAGCGTGGTGCGCATCACCGCCATGTCGCTGGAGAGGGGGTTGGCCAGGCGCAGGGTCCGGGCCTCGGGGTCGAGCAGCCCCTGGAGCCGCGGGTCGACGAAGCTGTAGGTGACGGCCTCGTGGTAGCCCCGCTCCACCAGAACCTCGCGCATGCGCGCCAGGCCGACCACGCCTTCGGGCCGGGGCGGGATGGCGAGCTCGGCGTGGGGGCGGTGCTCGGGAACCGCGTCGTAGCCGACGATGCGCGCGATCTCCTCGATCAGATCGGCCTCGATGCTCACGTCGAAGCGAAAGGCCGGAGGCGTCACTCGCCACCCGCCGGCTGCGTCGCGCACGCTCATGCCGAGCCGCCCCAGGATGTCGGTGACGGTCTCGGCGGGGACCTCCATGCCCAGCAGGCGCCGCAGCTGGCGCGCCCGCAGGCGCACGGGTGCCCGCGCCGGGATCTCGGCCTCGGACGCGGTCTCGATCACGGGCCCGGGCTCGCCGCCCACGATGTCGAGCAGCAGCGCCGTGGCGCGCTCCGCCGCCCGCCGCTGTCCGCCCGGCTCCACGCCGCGCTCGAAGCGATAGCCGGCGTCGGTGGCGAAACCGTAGCGCCGCGCCCGCCCGGCGACGACCGTGGGTGCGAAGAACGCGCTCTCCAGAAAGAGGTTGCGGGTGCGAGCGGTCACCGAGGTATCGATCCCGCCCTGCAAGCCGGCCAGGGCCACCGGGCGCGCCTCGTCGGCGATGACCAGAACATCGTCGTCGAGCGCCACCCCGGTGCCGTCGAGCAGGGTCAACCGTTCCCCGGGGCGCCCCCGCCGCACGCGAATGCGCTCGGTGAGCGTATCCAGATCGAAGGCGTGCATGGGCTGGCCGAGCTCGAGCATGACATAGTTGGTCACGTCCACCACCGGGCTCACGCTGCGCAGCCCGCTGCGGCGCAGCCGCTCCTGCATCCACACGGGGGTGGCGGCCCGGGGGTCGATGTTGCGAATCACCCGCCCCACATAGATCGGGCAATCCGCGGGCGCGTCCAGCACCACGGGGAACTCGTCCGCGAGGGCCGCGGGCACGGGATCGGCGGACACCGGGCTCACAGGCATGCGGTTGATGACGCCGACCTCGCGCGCGATGCCGGCCACGCCGAGGCAGTCCCCGCGGTTCGGCATCACCGCGACGTCGAGGCTCACATCGTCGAGCTCGAGATACGCGGCGAGGGGCGCGCCCACCGGCGCGTCGGCGGGCAGCGCCATGAGCCCCTCGGCGTGCTCGCCGAGGCCGAGCTCGCGCGGCGAGCACAGCATGCCGTGGGATTCCACGCCGCGGATGGCCGCGCGCTCCACGGTGACGCCGTTGGGCAGCCGCGCCCCGACCCGGGCGAAAGGCGCACGCATCCCCGGATGCACGTTAGGGGCCCCGCACACCACGCTCACCGGCTCGCCGGCGCCGAGGCTCACCCGGCATACGCGCAGGCGCTCGGCCTCGGGGTGGGGCTCCACCGACTCCACCGCAGCCACGATCACATCGGGCAGCTCGGCGGCGACCCGCTCCACAGCCTCCACCTCGAACCCGGAGGTGGTGAGCTGCGTGGTCAGCTCATCCGTCGAGACCGGCGGGTCGACCCACTCGCGCAGCCATTTCTCGCTGAATTTCATCTCAATCGATCTAGGGAATCGCGGCTGCAAGCCGCTCCCACTAGGAATCACCTATCTGAACTGCTTCAGGAACCGCAGATCGTTCTCGAAGAACAGCCTGATGTCGTTCACGCCGTAGCGCAGCATGGCCAGGCGCTCGACGCCCATGCCGAAGGCGTAGCCGGTGTAGCGCTCGGCATCCACGCCCGCGTCCTCGAACACCGCCGGGTGCAC
>CAZPFD010000103.1:0-6242 GCA_964585725.1 uncultured Ectothiorhodospiraceae bacterium
CTCGAAGATCCTCTCCACGTCGTACCTCCCCGACGCCGGCCCCGACACGCGGCGTCAGCTCGGCGAGCTCTGGAGCACCTCAGGCTGTACCGGGCCGGTAGCACGGTGCTACAGTTGCCCGTAGGTCTGGCCACAACCCGAGGTGGACCATGGCTGAAGTGATCACTTTGAAGATCACGCCGAGGGGAGAGGACTACGTATTCGTATCTTGCGACGACCTGCCCGGGCTCTGGCTTTGGGGCCATCCCGAGACCGTTTCCGCCGATCTCGAACCCGCCATAAGAACACTCTACAAGGCCAATCGGGGACTGGAGGTCACCGGCATCCGCGAACTCGAGTCAACCGAGACGAGCCGCACACTCGAGATAGAGGTCCGGCGTGCGGAAAACGCGATGGCGCTATGAGGCGGTCGCTCAACGCCTGAAAGAACTGTCCTGTACGCCCGTCGACGAGACGGGTATGAGCGGCGCGCAGTGGGCGACGCCGTGGGGCGAGGTATTCTGGGTCTCCAAGGAGCCGGTCGAGCCCGAGGATCTCGAACAGATGCTCGACTGGATCAAGCGGCGGGCGAATGAGCGGCGCCGATAGCCCATGGCGACCCTCGACAACCTCATCGCGCTTCTTAACCGGCTGCCTATCTGGAAAAAGCTGAAGACGCTGCCTGAGCGCGTGGATGCGCTCGAGCGCCGCGTCGGTGAGCTTGAAGCACAGGTGTCGGGCGGCGTGCAGGATGTCTGCCCGAAGTGTAAGAAGCGCACTTTCGCTGTGACGCGTAGCGAGCCGGACCCCACGTTCGGGGAGCTTGGCGCCACGTCACGCACCTACGAATGCACTGACCCGGCCTGCGGGCATTCCGAGCGCAAGGTGGTGACGTAAAGAAAAGCCCCGCCGGAGCGGGGCCAAGGTGAGCCGGCAACGCGGCGCACGTTTCCGCGCGTTCGGCCCGTCGGCCTAGCCCCGCATGCGTATCGTACCTAACCCTCTTCGATAGCCGCCAGCTTCTCGCGCATGGCGGCCGGTATGAACCGGAAGTAGGCGCGCTCGATCATGCGCAAGCTGGTCCCCGTCTGTGCAGCCGCGGTCAGCGGGTCAAGGCCGTGCACTTGGAGCAGCTCGCTGATCCGAGCGTGGCGGAAGCTGTACGCGCTCGCCTCGGGCGGGACCCGACGCTTGCCGCGGGCCTTCGCGTTGTGCGCCTTGATCGCTTCGCGCATCTCGCGCGCCCACTCGTGGCGTTCCCATGGGTTGCTTTCGCTGTCGACGAACAGCCGCGCCGCCGGCACCTTGCGCCGCGCCTGCGCGCGGAAGAACGCGGCCCCCTCGGCACTCAACACCACGATGCGCGGGCGCAAGCGGGCAGGGCGCCCCTTGCGGTGGTACAGCCGCAGTGTCCCGGCTCTCGCGTCCAGATCGGCCACGGTGGCCGCGGCGAGCTCCTTCGGTCGCGCCCCGGTCAGCTCGAGGCCGCGCAAGAACGCGCCGCCGGAAGGGGAGGCGGCCTTGATGAGCGCGCGGCGCTGCTCCGGGGTCAGAAAGACGGCCGTCTCGCCGGCCTCGTCCACGTCATCGGCGAGCGGCGCCAGCTTCCAGGCCGCGGGGTTGCCGATGTGCCCTTCGGTATGGGCACGGTTCAGTCCCGCAACCACCGAGCGCACATGACGGTTGATGCTGCGCGGGGCGCGCCCCTCACGTAGCCGCTCGCGCCACTCGCGCATGTCGTCGCGAGTGAGGGAGGGCAGGGGGATGTCGGCGAGCGGGTCCAGCCACACGATGGCGCGAAAGCGCTGTTCGCAGGTCTTCGCAGTCTCCTCGCGCCCCTGGTCCCGCAGCCATGTGAGGTAAGTCTCCAGCGCGTCGCGCACGCTCGTGCGCCGCGCAGAGCGCACGGCGGTGTTGCCGAGTTGGCGCAACCACTCCTCAGCCGTGCGCTTTGCCTCGTCGTACTCGACAGCATCCGAGAGCGCCTGATACCGTTGCTTGCCGTCCCAGCCGCGGTGGCGCGCGATCCAGGTGTCGGGTCCGCGGCGGAAGCCGAGGTACGCGCCCTTAGCGAGCCGCTGCCAGTAGGGCTCAGCGCGGATCTTCAGCCGCTCGCGGGTACGCTTTCGTGTAAGATCGGGCATGGGTCAGCCGCCCTCCATACGGAAACATACGGAAAAATACCCGTGGACTATGGTGGACGGACCCGGACGCAGAGTCAATGAATTCAGGGAGTTGACGGCAGCGGTGGACAGCCGTGGACGCCGATTCGGCCTTGCCAAGGTTGGGGTCGCGAGTTCGAGTCTCGTGTCCCGCTCCAAACTCCCCTCTGCGACCGGCGGCCCTCTCCGCGCCGCCCCGCGGCCGTCGGAGCGGGGCGACTCCCGAAGAGACCGCGTGGCTGAGTGGCAGAGTGGTCATGCAGCGGCCTGCAAAGCCGTGGACGTCGGTTCGATTCCGGCCTCAGCCTCCATCTGAACTGCACGACGCATTCGGCGGAAGGGCACGTTTGCAAGGCCACGGACCCCTCACTATGCTTGTTTCTCGCACGGCCCGGGTGGCGGAACAGGTAGACGCTGCGGACTCGGCATGGGTCCCCCGCGGGGAAATCCCGCGGGTGCCAAGGAGTCAAATTCGGGGAAGCCTTAACAGTGCGGCTGATGGTGATCCCGAGCTAAGTCCCGTCCCCCCAGCGGGGGCGGGAAAAGTGTAGAGACTAGACGGCTCCTGCCTAAGTGTCCTGCGCCCCGGCAGGGCATACGGTAAAGGGATAGTCCAGACCACGCATGCGTCCGCTTCGGCGCGAACGGACGCGGCAGCGAAAGCTGTGGTGGTACGTAAAATCCGCTGGGAGAGATCCCGTACCGGTTCGACTCCGGTCCCGGGCACCACCTCGCTGGTGGACTGCGGCGGCCGCGGCCGTGGGCAGGCACGCCGGTGGCGCACTCTTGGTCCCGAGTCCGCCCGAAAAATTATCGAAATATAAGTTAGTTACATCGATAATCTAATCCTGATTATCAAGAAAGCCGCTGGTGAGTGTGCGCTCACCAGCGGGGCAGGGCGCTTTCTTCGGGCAGCGGTTGCACCCCTAGCCGGTGTGACCCGGGCGGCAATCCGCCGCCAGCTCCACCATCAGATCGTCCGCCAGCGCTTCCAGGGCGTGACGCAGGTCTTCGTCGCCGAGTCCCTCGGGCACCCTCAGGTTCAAGCGGGCGCGAAACAACGCCTCTCCGCACATCGGCGCCTCCAGGTGTTCGCTCTCCAGCGCGTCCACGGTGATCTCCATCACCGCCAGCGCATCCGCGACCTGTCCCCCGATGCCCGGCCGGTCCGCCGCAAGCACCTCGAGGCGCACCGGGCGTCGCGCATGCGGCCAGTCCGTGGCTCCGCCACCGCCGCCCAGCGGCCGCGAGCCTTCCAATTCGTGCGTCGACACTTCCATTCTCCCGTTTGCCCGAGGTGCGACCCGCGCCTCTTCCTTTCCACAGTCCACCCTGCGCGGCTGCCAGCCGCCGGCGCGCGATGCTATAGGGCGCCACCGGCGGAATGTTCGCTGGGTGCGACGGGCGGGTGCCGGATTACGACGCGGCGTGCGTCCCCGCGGGGGAGACAGGGCGTCATCAGGAGCCGGGGGAGGGAGCGGGCTCCACGGCTTCGGGAGGCAACGTGAAGACCTCCTGGGGCGTCTCCACACCCCGCAGACGATGCCGGCCGAGGGAGAGCACCTCGCCGCAATAGTGCCGGGCGAACTCCGAGGAGAGCACCACCGGTGCGTCCAGGGTCTTGCACAGCGATTCGATCCGTGCCGCCTGATTCGCCGCCGCTCCGATGACCGAGAACTCGAGACGCGAGGGCGTGCCGATGTTGCCGTACATGACCTCGCCCAGGTGCAGCCCGAGCCCGAAGTGCAGGCGCGGCTCCCCGCGATGTGCGCGCGCGTCGTTGAGCGCCGCCATCCGCTGCACGGCGTCGCGGGCGGCTACCGCCGCGGTGCCGCAGGCCTCGCCCACCGAGGTGTGCACGCCGTCGGTGTCCTCGGACACCTCCACGACGGGAAAGATGGCGAGAACGGCGTCGCCGATGAAACGCAGCACCTCGCCCCCGTGCTCGAGGACGGGGCCCGCCATGCACTCGAAATAGGCGTTGAGGAGGCTCAGGAACGTCTGGCGGGGCATGGATTCGGCCAGCGCGGTGGACTCGCGCAGATCGCAGAACCAGATGACGGAGTAGATGGTCTCGCCGTCGCCGCGCCGGATGAGCCCGCTGAGCACGCGCTGGCCGGAATGGGGACCGAGATAGGTGTTCAGGAGGTTGAGGGCCATGCGCCGCGTGGCATGCACCTCGATGAGCCGCGCCACCAGCGAGAGCACTTCGTAGATGTACCCGAGATCCTCGGTGCTGAACCCCCCGGGCTGCCGCGTGCTCAGCGAGATGGCGTTGACCTGCCCGTCGGAGAACACGAGGGGCATGGCCACGTAGTCGGTGGCGCCCTCCCGGTACAGGTCGCGCACGATGGGGTAGTCGAGCTGGGGATTGGGCACGTCGAGCTGCCGCCGTACGCCGCCGAACCCCTCGAAGATGAGCTTCACGGGGCTCTCCAGGTAGCGCCGCTCGCGCAGGACCTCGTAGCCGACCGCGTTCTCCTGCACCTCCGACGCCTCGCGTTGCCACAGATAGGCGGTGGAGAGAAGCTGCGGGTGGAGCGTGCGGATGGTGAGCCACATGCGCCACACCGGAATGTCCGCGTCGATCAGCGCCTGGGCGAATCCGCTGACCAGCTCGCGCACCGAAGGCGCATCGCAGGCGTTGCCCAGCAGCCAGTTGACCAGCGGATTGGTGTGCACGGGCAGCGCGCGTTTGCTGCTCGCTACCGCCTCGTCCTCCTCGTACACGCCGTCCACGCGCTCCTGATAGAAGGCCACGTAGTCCTTGATGCCGCGCGACGCCTCGTAGGGATCCTCGTAGCTCCACACCGCGTTCTCCGCCATGCGCTCGCCCACCTTGAGGTTCCAGTAGCTCGCGTTGCCGCGGAACGGGCAGTGCGTGCGGTGGCGCGTACGGTGCATGAGATCCATGCGCACGTCCCCGCGCGGGAAGTAGTACACGGGCGGCAGCCGCGCCTCGCGCATGATCATGGCGTGAGCGCTGTCCGCGACGGTGACGCCGTTGAACACCACGCGCACCCGTTTGCGGCTCGGCTCGAAGACGATCGGATACTCGGGTAGCGGCGGCTCTGCGAACGCCTCGGGCGGAGTACCGGCTCTGTCTGCCATGGGGCGTGCTCCCGGCCTACGGCGATCGCGCGCAGCGAAAGCCGATGTGGCGGTGACCGCTCTCCACGGCGCGCGAGAAGCCGCCGCGAAAGAACCCGGTCAGCTGATCCGGCGCGGAATCGAAGACGTGATCGCCGCCCCGGGTCACGCGCTCGCCTCCGGCCCCCGCGTCCTCGCGGCCGTCCGTCGGGTCGTAGGGGTAGGGGCGGTACAGGCTGCTGGTCCACTCCGCGACATTGCCCGCCAGGTCGTGCACTCCGTTCGGGGTGGCGCCCGCCGGATGCGCGCCCGCGGGCGCGGTCTCGTTGGAGGCTCGCCCGTACACGGCGCGCTGGGGCGTGGGCGGGGCGTCACCCCAGGGATGACGACGGCCCTCGGTTCCGCGTGCCGCCGCCTCCCACTCGGCCTCCGTCGGCAGGCGCGCGCCGCGCCACGCGCAGTAGGCGACGGCTCCGTCCCAGGTGACCTCGTTGACCGGGTGCCGCCCGTAGCCGGGCTGCACCACGAGAGCGCCGTCTGCGATGCCGATGCGCGACTGCTCGTCGTTCAGCGCGACGTACGCGCCGGGTGCGCCGGAAGGTCGCGCTCCCTCGTAGAGCCGCGGCGCATCGGGCCCCTTCAGATCCGAGGGGCGCACCGTGCCGGGCGCGCGCTCGCGCACCGGCGTCACGTCCAGGGTCGCCAGGAACTCGGCGAACTCGGCGTTGGTGACCTCGAAGCGATCGATGAGGAAGGGCTCGAGCACGACGCGGTGCGCAGGCCGGGCGTCGGCGCGGGCTGTGTCGGACCCGAGGGGATAAGCGCCGCCCGGGATGCGGACCATGTCTTCGGCGGCGGTCGCCGCGGCGCCGGCGAGGAGCAGGGCGCCGATGATGGGGAAGGTGAGCGCGGTGAGCACCACGACGGCGTAGGGGTAGTCTCGTGTGTCTGAAGCCTGCAAGGGGCGATTCTACCCGCTTTCGAAGGGCGGTGCCGTTTGCGGTCGCCGGC
>CAZPFD010000103.1:6342-12240 GCA_964585725.1 uncultured Ectothiorhodospiraceae bacterium
GGATGCAGTTGGATGCAGTTGACAGCACGGGCGAAGGATATCGTCCAATTACGGGAGGGAGTTCACATGGTGATTCGGAGGCTTTGGACGCGAAGAATCGCAACTGCACTCTTGATGCTTGCGGCCGCGCTGTTTGCGGCTGCGCATGCGGCGGCCCAGGAGGAGGCCAAGACCGCGCGGGAGACGGTCGACAGCGCGAGGAAGACGTTCGAGAACTTCGCCGCGGATCCGAACATGGGCTGGTTCCGCCGGCACGTGAAGGAGGCGCACGCCGTCGTCGTCGTGCCGCAGCTTCTCAAGGCCGGATTCATCTTCGGCGGCTCGGGCGGCACCGGCGTGCTCCTGGCCAAGGACGCCGGCGGCCAGTGGAGCTATCCCGCGTTCTACTCGATGGGCTCGGTGACCTGGGGGCTCCAGATCGGCGCCGAGGTGGCGGAGGTGGTGATGCTGGTGATGACCAAGAAGGGCATCGAGTCCTTTCTGAGCACCAAGGTGCAGCTCGGCGCCGACGTGAGCATCGCCGCGGGGCCCGTGGGCGCCGGCGGTCAGGCCGCCACCGCCGACATCATCCAGTTCTCGCGCACCAAGGGCGTGTTCGGCGGCCTCACGCTCGAGGGCGCCGTCATCGGCATCCGCGACTCGCTCAACAACGCCTACTACGGACAGGAGGCGCGCCCCAGGGACATTCTGGTACGGCGCGACGTGAGCAATGCGCACGCGCAGCCGCTCATCGAGACCGTGGCCAGGGTCGCTGCCGGGGAGTAGCGGGCGAGGCGACATGACTGATCGACAGGCAAGGGGGGCCGCGGCCAGCGGTCCCTCTATCGCAGCATATGTTATTTAACATAATAGACATTATGCGAACCTTCGCAGAGAGGCCCCCGCAGGTCCATGAGCGCGCCTGCGGCTCTCTGGTCAGCGCTCATCGCTCTTCATATACTGGGCCCGCGCTCGGTTGCGGCATGCGGTCGAGCCGCCCTTCGCGGTAGATCCTTTCTTCTGGGGGAGTTCGAGGATGAAAACAACGAGCAAGCTCTGGCGTAGCGGCGCCCTGGGCGGCGCACTGGCGCTGGCGGCGATGGTGCTGGCGGGCGGTCCGGCGGACAGCGCCGCGGCCGAGGACAAGCTGCGGGTGGCCGCGGTGTTCGAGACGCCCATCGAGGAGCCCTGGGTCAACCAGATCCACGTGGCCATCCTCCAGGCCAGGAACAAGTACGGCATCGAGTACACGTGGTCGGAGAGCGTGAAGGCGGCGGACTTCGCGCGGGTGATGCGCGAGTACGCGGAACAGGGCTACGACCTGGTCATGGGCGACGCTTTCGGCGCCGAGCGCATCGCGCGCCGGGTGGCCCGCGACTACCCGGACACCGCGTTCGCCTTCGGCTCCGGCATCGGGCCGGCCGAGCCCAACTTCGCGGTGTTCGACAACTGGATCCACGAGCCCGCGTACCTGGCCGGCATGATCGCCGGCAAGCTGACCAGCAACAACACCATCGGGGCGGTCGCGGCCATGACCATCCCCGAGGTGAACCGCCTGTGCAACGCGTTCTGCGGCGGCGCCAAGGAGGTCAACCCCGAGGTCAAGTGCAAGTTCTCCTTCATCGGGTCGTTCTTCGACCCGCCCAAGGCCAAGGAGGCCGCGCTCGCCCAGATCGAGCAGGGCGTGGACGTCATCTACGCCGAGCGCTTCGGCGTCATCGAGGCGGCCGCGGAGAGAGGCGTCCCCGCCATCGGCAACATGTCGGACCAGTGGCAGCTCTCGCCGCAGACCGTGGTCACCAGCGTGGTTTGGGACATGTGGCCGACGGTCGACCAGATCATCAAGCACGTGCAGGCGGGCGTGTTCACCTCCCAGGACTACGGCCAGTTCTCCTTCATGGGCAAGGGCGGCTCCTACCTGGCGCCGTACCACGCGTGGGAGGACAAGCTGCCCGAGGAGATCAAGGCGATGGTGGACAAGCGCCGCCAGGAGATCCTCGCGGGAACCTTCCGGGTGCCCATCGACGAGTCGGCGCCGCGCTCCGAGTAGGCGGCCCCGAGCGCGCGGTGGATCCGCACGCCCTCCCCTCGGCCCCGCCGGCCCGCGCCCCGGGCGCGGCGGGGCCGCCGCTGCTCGAGCTGCGCGGCATCGACAAGCGCTTCGGCGCGGTTCACGCCAACCGCGGCGTGGATCTGACCCTGGAGCGCGGCGAGGTGCTGGGGCTCCTGGGCGAGAACGGGGCCGGCAAGACCACCCTCATGAACATCCTGTTCGGCATGTACACCGCCGACGCAGGAACCATCCACATCGACGGGCGCCAGGTCGACATCCAGCGCCCGTCCGACGCCCTGGCCCACGGCGTGGGCATGGTGCATCAGCACTTTCATCTGGTGCCGCGGCATACGGTGCTCGAGAACCTGATGGTCGGCCACCGCGGGCGGCGCGGTCTTCTCGATCATGCCCGTGCGCGCGAGCGCCTGGCCGGCATCGGCCGCCACTACGGCCTGCGACTGGATCCGGACCGGGAGGTGTCGCGCCTGAGCGTCGGCGAGCAGCAGCGCCTCGAGATCGCCAAGGCGCTGTTCTGGGGCGCGCGGATCCTGATCCTGGACGAGCCCACCTCGGTGCTCACCCCCCAGGAAACCGAAGGCCTGTTCGGCGCCCTGCGCGCCATGCAGGCGGACGGCGTGGGCATCGTTTTCATCAGCCACAAGCTGAACGAGGTGCGGGCCATCACCACGCGCATCGCGGTGATGCGCGCCGGGGCCATGGTGGCGACCCTCGCCAACGACCGCAGCGTCACCAACCACCGTCTGGCCGAGCTCATGTGCGGCCACGATCTGTCGCCGCCGGTGAAGCGTCCCGTCGCGCGCGGCCCCGCCCTGCTGCGGCTCGCGGGCGTGAGCACCGCCGAGAGCCGCGGGCATCGGGTGACCCTGCACGAGGTCTCGCTCGAGGTGCACGGCGGCGAGATCCTGGGCATCGCAGGCGTCTCCGGCAACGGCCAGCGCGAGCTCGCGGAAGTGATCGGCGGCGTCCTCGCCCCCGCGCGCGGGCGCATCGAGGTGAGCGGGCAGGCCGTGGCGCGGCCCACACCGCGCCGCATGCGGGGGCTCGGGATCGCCCTCATCCCCGAGGATCGGATCGGGGCGGGCCTCATGACCACCCTCCCCTTGAGCGACAGCATGGCCCTGCCCCGCATCACCCAGCCCCCGTTCAGCCGCCTCGGCTGGCTCGACCGGCGCGCCATCCGCGCCTTCGTCGCCGAGCAGATGCGGGTGTTCAAGATCACCGCCGCGGCTCCGGACGTGCGCACCGGAACGCTGTCCGGCGGCAACCTCCAGAAGGCGCTGCTCGCGCGCGAGCTGGCCTTCGATCCCCTGGTGCTGGTGGCGGCGCAGCCCACCCGCGGGCTGGACGTGGCCTCGCGCGAGTTCGTGCACCGCCAGTTTCTGGCGATGCGCGATCGCGGCCGCGGCGTGGCCGTCATCAGCGAGGACCTGGAGGAGCTCTTCGAGATCACCGACCGCATCGCGGTCATGTACGAGGGGCGCGTGGTCGGCACCGTGGCCACCTCCGAGGCGAGCGCCTCCCAGATCGGTCTGCTCATGGCGGGCGGCGTGCCGCCCGAGGCACGGGCCGCCGGGGCGGCATGATCCGGCTGCGCCTGGAGACCCGCTCGCGCACGCCGGCGTGGCTCAACGTCGCCCTCCCCTTCGCCGCCGTGGTCGCCACCCTGCTCATCTGCAGCGGGCTCATCGTGCTCGCGGATGCCGAGGTCTGGCACGCCTACCGCGCGCTCTTCGGCGGCGCCTTCGGGTCGCGGTTCAATCTGGTGGAGACCGTGGTGAAGGCGGCGCCGCTCGTGTTCACCGGGCTCGCGGTGGCGGTCGCCTTCCGCGCCAAGTTCTGGAACATCGGCGCCGAGGGGCAGCTCCTCGCGGGGGCCATGGCGGCGGCCTTCATCGGTGCGCGGGAGGCGCTGCCCGTGTGGTCGCTGGTGCCGCTCATGATCGCGGCCGGGGCCCTGGCCGGTGCCGCGTGGGCGGCCCTGCCGGCGCTGCTGAAGGTGCGCTACCGGGTGGACGACGTGGTGGCCACCCTGATGCTCAACTTCGTGATCTTCTACGCCATGATGGCGCTGGTGGACGGCCCCTGGAAGGACCCCCTCAGCGGCTATCCCGATTCACCCGACATCCGCATGGACGCGGAGTACCCGATCCTGCTCGCGGCGACCCGGCTGCATCTCGGCGTGCTGCTGGCCGGCATCGCGGCGGTGGTGGTGTGGCTGCTCATGACCCGCACCACGTTCGGCTTCGCCATCCGCGCCGTGGGCGAGAACCCGCGCGCGGCGGCCCACGGCGGCATCTTCGTGAACCGCGTGGTGCTCGCCACCGCCCTCGTCTCCGGCGCCCTCGCCGGGCTCGCGGGCGTGGGCGAGGTGGCGGGACTGCACTTCCAGGTCATGGCGTCGCTCTCGCCCGGCTACGGCTACACCGGCATCGTCATCGCCATGCTGGCGCGACTGAACCCCCTCGGAGTGGTGCCCGCGGCGCTGTTCTTCGCCGCCGTCGCCACCGGCGCAGAGACCATGTCGCGCCAGACCGGGGTGCCCGTGTTCCTGGCCGACGTGATCCAGGGCACCTCGCTCATCTGCATGCTGGTCGCCCTGCTCTTCACCACCTACCGCATCCGCGTGCACCGCCCCGCCGCAGCGTGAGGCAAAGATCAAAGATAAAGATCAACCACAGAGGACACAGAGGTTTGCACAGAGGTACACAGAGGAATGAATAAGGAGTTACCGACCCTGATATTCATGGCTGTGCGAAACCCTGGAATTCTGAAAAGTCTTTCCTCTGTGACCTCTGTGATGTCCTCTGTGTCCTCTGTGGTGGATCTTTTCTTTTTGTGACGAGGTCTGAGACGGAGAAGAGCCATCGGCGAGGTCATTGATCAGATCCTGAGCATCGGCTTCTTCGCCGCCCTCGTGCGCGTGGCGACGCCGCTGCTCCTCGCCACCATCGGCGAGATGTTCACCGAGCGCGCCGGGGTGCTGAACCTCGGCATCGAGGGGATCATGCTGTTCGGCGCCATGGTGGGGTTCTCGGCCGCCTACTTCAGCGGCGAGCTGTGGCTCGGCATCGCCGCCGCGGCGGCGGCGGGCGCGCTCTTCGGCCTGCTCATGGGCCTGCTCACGGTGACCTTGGGCTTGAGCCAGCACGTCTCCGGGCTGGGGGTGACCCTGCTGTGCACGGGGCTCTCCTTCTACGGTTACCGCCTCGTGTTCGGCGAGCCCTCGCAGCCCCCCAACGTGGCGGGATTCCCCAGAGAGCCGATACCGTGGCTCGCCGACGTACCTTTCCTGGGACCTGTCCTATTCGACCAGGTCATTCTGGTCTACATAGCCTTTATCCTGGTGCCCGTGGCTGCGGTGCTGCTCTACCGCACGCCGTGGGGCCTGGGCCTGCGCACCGTGGGCGAGAATCCCCACGCCGCCGCCTCCGCGGGGGTGAGCGTCGCCGGGATGCGCTATCAGGCGTTGATGATCTCCGGGGCGCTGATGGGTGTGGGCGGCGCCTACCTGGTGCTGGCGCAGTTCAACGCCTTCACCTTCGGCGTCATCTCGGGCCGCGGGTGGGTGTGCATCGCGCTGGTGGTCCTGGGACGATGGGATCCGTGGCGGGTCATGGTGGCCGCGCTGCTCTTCGGAGCGGTGGACGCGCTCCAGCTCCGGCTCCAGTCGAGCGGCGCCATCGACGTCCCGTACCAGGTCTTTCTGATGCTGCCTTTCGTCGCCACCATCCTCGCCATGGCGGTGGTGGCGCGCAAGGCGCACGCCCCGGCGGCGCTGCTGGTGCCCTACCGCAGGGAGGAACGTTGATGGATCTGATCGTACGCGATGCCGTGCTCCCCGACGG
>CAZPFD010000104.1:0-4743 GCA_964585725.1 uncultured Ectothiorhodospiraceae bacterium
TGTTACATATATAAGTTTTGGTCCGGTTGGGTTTCCTGGGTGACCTTGGGCCATTTTATTTTAGTGTCTGACACTACTTTTCCGCGCTCCGCCAGTCACCCTTTGCGGCGGCTAACGGACGGAGATCTCTGAGCCATGAGCCGCACGGAGGCACACGACGTGAGCAACCTCGAACGACGATGCGACGCCTCGCTCTCCTCGGACTGCCCGCCGGCCGCGGGCAAGCCCACAGCGCAGCGCGTCGAAACCGCGAACGCGATGCTGGGTGAGAATATGACCATCCGCCGCGCACTGCCGCGCAAGGCGCGGCGCATGATCGGCGCCTGGTGCTTTCTGGATCACTTCGGTCCCGTGGACGTCAGCACCGGCGACGGCCTGCGCGTGGGACCGCACCCGCATATCGGATTGCAGACCGTGACCTGGCCGCTGGCGGGGGAGATCCTGCACCGCGACAGCCTGGGCTACGCCCAGCACATCCGCCCGCGCCAGCTCAACCTGATGACCGCCGGGCGCGGCATCGTGCACTCGGAGGAGTCGCCGAGGGAGCGGCCCCCGGGGCTGCACGGGGCACAGCTCTGGATCGCCTTGCCCGAAGGGCAGCGGCGGTGCGAGCCCGCGTTCGATCATCACTCGGCGCTGCCCACCCTCGAGCGCGACGGCGTCGATGTCACGGTGCTGATCGGTGAGGCCTTCGGAGTGCGCTCTCCCGCCCGGATCTTCTCGCCGATGATGGGCGCCGACCTCGAGATCCCGGCCGGCGCGGATGCGCGGCTGCCGCTGCGCACCGACTTCGAGTACGGGGCGCTCGTGCTCGAGGGGCAGGCGTCCGTCGAGCACGAAGCCATCGGTGTGGGCACGCTCCTCTATCTGGATCGGGGTCGAAGCGCGCTCTCCATCGTGAGCCGGGAAGGCGCTCGCCTGCTGCTCCTCGGCGGAGAGCCCTTCGCCGAGACCATCCTGCTTTGGTGGAACTTCGTCGCGCGCACGCGCGAGGAGATGGCCGAGGCGCGCTCCCGATGGCTCGCCGGTGGCTTCGGCGAAGTGGAAGGCTACGACGGTTCGCCGCTCACCATCCCGGAGCTGCCGTGGCGGTGAGCGGGCTGCGTCACGCCGTCGCCTCGGCGCGCAGCAGCTCGCGTATCAGCTCGGGATCGCTGAGGCGCCCCAGGTCGCCGGGACCCTTGCCTGGTTCACCGGTGACACGCGCCGCCCCGATGTCCTGGACGATCATCGTTCGCGCGAACGTGTCGAGCCCCCCTTCCTCCGCCACCTGGCTCGAGATGCGTTCGGCTCTGACCTCGAGCAGGTGCGATACCGCGTCCGCCTGGAGCTTGAGCCGCAGGAAGCGCCGGTAGGTCACCGCCACGGCGTCGCGCTCCTCAGGCCGCCGCTCCCCGCGCCGAAGGCGGCACAGCGCAAGGCGCCGGGGCCGGGCCGACGGACCCCACCGGGCGGCTCGGATGCCGCGGGTCAGGCACCCGCCAGGGCCTCGATGATGGCGCGGCAGAAGGCGGGGAGATCAGAGGGCACGCGCGAGGTGATGATGTTGCCGTCGCGCACCATCTCCTCGTCCACCCACTCCGCGCCGGCATGGGTCATGTCGTCCTTGATGCTCCAGAAGCTGGTCACCCGCCGGCCGCGCACGAGCCCGGCGGAAGCGAGCATCCAGCCGGCGTGGCAGATGGCCGCCACCACCTTGTCCTGCTCGCCGGCCTCGCGCACCAGATTTACCATTGCGGGCACGCGGCGCATGTGATCGGGCGAGTAGCCGCCGGGGACGACGACGGCGTCGAAGTCGGCTGCACTGACCTCTTCGATCCCCGCGTCGCTCGTCGCGCTCAGCCCGTTCTTGCCCTTGAAGGCGGCGCCGCGCTCGGGCCCCACGAGGGTCACGGAGGCACCCGCCTCGCGCAGGCGCAGCACCGGGTACCAGAGCTCCAGATCCTCGAACTGATTGTGCACCAGGACCGCGACGCGCTTACCGTCCAGTTGCATGGATCCACCTCCCGATGGGCTGTCCTTGACCTTTACCGATCCTAAGGCGCTGGCTGCGCTTTCGCCAAGCTGGCACCGGCGGACCCCGAAACGCCGGTGCGGCGAGACACGGCGGGCGGCTTTGGGCGTGGAGCAGACACTCTTTAGCGCAGCCACCCTCTCGCGGGTCGACCAACCCGCACGGTTCCTCCCGGATTCGCGGAGCGCCGTCGCGGGGGCGATCCGGATCCCGGGGGCGCGGTTCAAGAAACACGACCCGTGGACCGATCGCAAGGACGGCAAAACGAGCATCGACTAGGATTAGCAGCTATGAGCGCCGCTCATCCCTCCGCGACGCCGAAGCACTCCTGGCGCGAGGCCTTCTTCGCCTACACCCGCCCGCGCGTGCTGGCCTTGTTCTTTCTGGGCTTCTCGGCCGGGCTGCCCTTCCTGCTGGTGTTCTCGACGCTCTCCGCCTGGCTGCGGGACTCTCAGGTGGATCTGGCGACCATCGGGTTCTTCAGCTGGGTGGGCATCACTTTCTCGGTGAAGGTGTTCTGGGCGCCCATCGTGGATCGCCTGCGCCTGCCGTTGCTGACCCGGGCACTGGGCCGGCGCCGGGGATGGATGTTAGTGGCCCAGGTCGGCGTGGCCGCCGGACTCGCCGGCATGGCGGCAACCGACCCCCTGAGCGAGCTGACGCGGCTCGCATTGCTCGCGGTGTGGGTGGCTTTTGCCTCGGCCACCCAGGACGTGGCCATCGATGCCTTTCGCATCGAATCGGCCAGCCCCGAGTACCAGGGCGCCATGGCCGGCATGTACATCTTCGGCTACCGCGTCGCTTTGCTGGTCGCCGGCGCGGGCGCGTTCTACATCGCCGAGTTCGTGGACTGGCGCACGGCTTATCTGACCATGGGGGTGCTGATGGGTGTGGGCATGATCACCACCTTGCTGGTGCGCGAGCCCGAAGCGACGGTGAGCCGCGACAGCATCGCGCGCGAGCAGCGAGTGGTGGACTTTCTGGCCCGCTCGGCCCATCTCCCCCAGTGGCTGCGCAACGCCTGGGCCTGGTTCATCGGTGCGGTGGTCTGCCCGTTCACCGATTTCTTTCGGCGCATGGGTGGACGCGTCTGGCTCGTCCTCGCCCTCGTCGCCCTCTACCGGCTGAGCGATATCACCATGGGCGTGATGGCCAATCCGTTCTATCTGGACCTCGGCTTCACCAAGGACCAGATCGCCAGCGTCGCCAAGGTGTTCGGCTTCGGGATGTTGCTCCTCGGCGCCGCCGGCGGGGGCGTGCTGGTGGTGCGCTTCGGCATCCTGAGGCCGCTGCTCGTCGGCGCGGTGCTGGTGGCGTCCACCAATCTGCTGTTCGCCTTTCTGGCCAAGACCGGACCCGACCTCACCATGCTCGCGGTGGTGATCAGCGCAGACAACCTCAGCGGCGGTCTCGCCACCGCAGCCTTCATCGCCTGGCTGTCGAGCCTCACGAATACCGCCTATACCGCCACGCAGTACGCCCTGTTCAGCTCCCTCATGACCCTGCCGGCCAAATTTCTCGGCGGCTTCTCCGGCATCGTGGTCGAGGCGCACGGCTACTTCAACTTCTTCGTGTACGCGGCGCTCATCGGCATACCGGCCATCCTGCTGGCCCTGCACTTCGTATTGCGCGAGACGCCCGCCGCTGGGGAAGAGGCCGTGTCCGGCGCGGAGGAGACCAGGTAGGCGCCGCCGCCGCCAAGCGCGCCCCTCTCTCGACACTCGGCCCCTTATGCCCGGCGGCGAAGCGCCTGAAAGGCGTGGAGCTCCCAGGGCCGCATCGCCAGCACCACCCCGACGTTGTTGCGCTCGGTGAGCGGCAGTGCACCGTCCGCGTGGTGAAGCTCGGCGAAATCGCGCGCCACAGCCTCCAGCCGGCGCACCAGCACCTCCTGCGAGGCACGCGTCAGAGGGCCGGTCAGGAACAACCTCAGCTGGTGCGGACCATCGAAGGCCGAGCGCAGGAACTCGCTCTGCACTCTCGACTCGAAGAAACGCTCGATGGGCCCGTGGGGGATCCAGCGAAAGTCCTGCGTGATGCGCAGCTTGATGCGGTTGCCGGGCAGGAGCTCGACCAGCCGCAGCCGGTCGAGGCGCGCCAGCAACCGAATGCATTCGCTCTCCGTGATGTCGTATTGCGCAACGATGTCCCGAAAGCCCCACAGGTTGCGCGCGCACACCGCGACCAGCAGGAGCTTCATGTCGGATACGAGCTCCTGCTCCTGCTCGAACGTCAGACGGGTGATCCGGCGCCCCTCCCGTGCCATCACCTCGAGCAGGTCCGTGAGCTCCATGGCCATCATGGCGCAGATGGCATCGAGCCGATCCAGCGTGAAGCTGCGCTTCGAGAACATGCGCTTCACGCTCGCCTCGCTGAGACCGAGCCCGGCGGCGACGGCCGCGTAGGTCAGGCCGTGCCCGCGCAATGCGCGCTTCAGCGTATCCACCAGCGCCGCACTCTGCGCCATGACGACCCTCCCAGGAGCATCAAACGCTTGGCCGGAGCGGGGAAAAGTATCACATTTTGATACCCATGGGCCAATATCGCACGACTTCTCACATGATCGTGTCATGAAGCGCAACCTCACGCCAAGCTGATCCCTGCGCAGCGCCCGGCTCCATCCGGACCGGCACGCGGCCGTCCCGGCGGAGTCCCCGCCGGCACGACAACGGGGCTGAAGCGCAGGAGAGCCACATGAACACGATGCAGACATCACCCCGGCGGCCTCA
>CAZPFD010000104.1:4843-12022 GCA_964585725.1 uncultured Ectothiorhodospiraceae bacterium
GCACGCCGATGCGCACGACGACATCGGCCCTGGCCGTCGCCCGGCGGCAGGTGCAGGAAGCGCACTACGAATCGGTGCGCGTCAACGACACACACTCGCGGCTGAACGAGACATACGTGCACCGGGTGGTGCGTGCGGACAGCATCGACGCCATCGGCACGCTCGTGCGCCGGGCGGCAACAGAAGGCCGCCCCATCTGCATCGCCGGCGGCCGCCACGCCATGGGCGGGCAGCAGTTCGGCGCCGGCGCCCTGCTCCTGGACACCCGCAGCATGAACCGCGTGCTGCACTTCGACCCGCACGCCGGACGGGTGGAGGTGCAAGCCGGGATCCAGTGGCCGGAGCTGCTCCAGTATCTGAGCCGGGCCCAGGCCGGATCGTGGCCGCAGTGGGGTATCCGGCAGAAGCAGACCGGCGCCGATCGCATGTGCCTCGGCGGTGCGCTCTCAGCCAACATCCACGGACGAGGGCTGCGCCTGAAGCCCATCATCGCCGACGTCGAATCGTTCACGTTGATCGACGCCGAGGACCGCGTTCACACGTGCAGCCGCACCGAGAACCCGGAGCTGTTTCGGCTGGCCATCGGCGGCTACGGGCTCTTCGGCGTCATCGCCAGCGCAACCCTGCGCCTCGGCCGCCGGCGCAAGATGCAGCGCCTGGTGAAGGTGATCCGGCTCGAGGAGCTCGTTCCCGCCGTCGAGCAGCGGATTGCGGAGGGTTGCCTCTACGGAGACTTCCAATTCGCCATCGATGCGTCGTCCGACGACTTCCTGCGCAAGGGAGTCTTCTCGTGCTACCAGCCCATCGACGACGATGCCGTCATTCCCGAGCGCCAGCGGCGCCTGCGTCGAGAGGACTGGATGCAGCTCCTGTATCTCGCCCACGAGGACAAGACTCGGGCTTTCGATCTGTACTCGAGCTACTACCTCACTACTCACGGACAGCGATACTGGTCGGACGCCCATCAGCTCAGCGACTACCTCGACGACTACCACCGGGATCTGGACCACCGCCTCCGGTGCTCGGGGAAAGGCACCGAGATGATCACGGAAGTGTACGTGCCGCGGCATCGCCTCGTTTCGTTCATCGAGGATGCGCGCGGCGACCTGCGCGATGCCCGCGCCAACGTCGTCTACGGAACCATCCGCTTCATCGAGCGGGACGACGAGAGCTTCCTGGCGTGGGCCAGGGACCGCTACGCGTGCATCGTCCTCAACCTGCACACCGAGCACACCCGTACGGCGCTCCAGCGGACAGCGGATAACTTCCGGCGCCTCATCGAACGCGCTATCGACCACGGGGGAAGCTACTACCTGACCTATCACCGCTGGGCGACGCGCGCCCAGGTGCAACGGTGCCATCCGAGGTTTGAAGAGTTTCTGCGCTTGAAGCGGGCTTACGATCCCGAGGGACGTTTCCAGAGCGAGTGGTACCGACACTACGAGGCCCTCTTCGACGACGTGATCCGGGCGAATCGTCCCCGGAAGGCCGGCCCGTGCGTACCGAGCGGCTGATCGGAGCCACCTTGGAGCCCGTGAAACGGGCACACCTGCGGGTCCCACGAAGAACCAGCGGCGTTTGGCTCCTCATCCAAACGGAGGATATGCAGGCATAACGGAGTTGTCCGTCTTCTGTAAGACAACCGTGAGCGCGGGCCTGATATTACTGGTCCATCATCACATTACCGGCACAGGCCGCAGTGGAGGGCCGTACGATGAGAATCAAGAACGTGCTTCTCGGGCTCGTGTGGAGCGCGGTAATCGCCGCTCCGGCGAGCGCGGATACGCTGGTGATCAAGCTTGCCACGGTGGCGCCGTCGGGCTCGATCTGGCACGAGTACGTGCAGGACCTCGACGAGCGCTGGCGGCGAGCATCCGAGGGCAACGTGCAGCTCAAGATCTATGCGGGAACCCTGGGCGACGAGGCGGACATCATACGTCGCATACGCGTGGGTCAAATCGACGCTGCGACGGTGACGACCGGCGGTCTCGGCCGAATGCACGAAGCCGCCACGGCCTTGAATATCCCACTGGCATTCGCCTCCTATGCGGAGCTCGATCATGTGCAGGCGCGCATGGCCCCGACCATGGAGAAAGCGCTGCAGCGCGAAGGCGTGATCGTGCTTAACTGGGGAGATGCGGGCTGGGTGCACTTCTTCACCAAGACCCCCGTGCGTTATCCACGGGACCTGAACAACGAGAAAGTGTTCGTGTGGACAGCGGGAGACTCGACGGCGGTGGAGCAGGTATGGAAGCGGCTCGGATTCCAGCCCGTGCCGCTGTCGGTACTCGACATCATCCCGGCCCTGCAAACAGGCATGATCACCGCTTATCAGGCGCCACCGATCGCGGCTCTCGCGAATCAATGGTTCGCCTTCTCGAAGTCGATGACGGACCTGCGCTGGGCCCCCCTGACGGGCGCGACCATCGTCTCGGAGCGGGTATGGTCGCGGATCCCGCCGGAGCTGAAACCGAAACTTTTGCAGATCGCACGCGACGCCGGAGAGCGGCTACGTGATGACGTGCGCCGCCTCGAGAAGGAAGCCATCGCCGCCATGGTCAAGCGCGGTATGCAGGTGACCCCTGTGCCGTCGGACGCCTACCACGAGTGGGAGAAGCTCGCGCGATCCATCTACCCCGATATCCGCGGCAAGCTCGTTCCGGCATCGTATTTCGACGAGGTGCTGGCCCTGCGCGACGAATACCGGGCGGCGCAGGCCTCCGCACGCACCCAGAAGCCGTAAGTGGACGGTCGGAGAGACAGAACCATGTATGCGAGAGGCGCGACGCCGCAAGTGCGTACCAAAACCGCCCAGCACAAGGGGCGCTTTGCGGCCCTGATGCTGTCCTGCTTGCTCGTGGCGACGGCGGCGGCGAGCGGGGGCTGCTCCGTGCGCCAGGTGGTCGCGCGATCGGTGGGCGACGCGCTGGCCGAGGGTGGCCCCGTGTACGCCTCCGACGACGACGTGGAGCTGGTCGGGGAGGCCCTGCCCTTCGGGCTCAAGACCCTGGAGAGCTTGATCGCACAGGCCCCCGAGCATCGCCCCCTGCTGGTCGCGGCGGCGAGCGGCTTCGTGCAGTACGCCTACGCTTACGTGGACCTGCCCGCCTTCGAAGCCGAAGCCCAGAGCCCCGGCGCGGCGCGCGAGATGCGCCGACGCGCGAAGCGCCTCTACCTGCGCGGGCGCGGCTACGCCCTGCGCGCGCTCGAGCTGCACGTGCCGCAGTTCGAGCAACGGCTGAGCGAGGACCCCAATGGCACCCTCGCGCGCCTGCGCGTGGAGCACGTGCCGGAGCTCTACTGGGCGGCCGCCGCGCTAGCGGCCGCCATCGCCAGCGACAAACAGGACCTGAATCTCGTGGCCGACCTGCACTTAGTGGAAGCGATGATGCAGCGCGCGCTGGCGCTCGACGAAGCTTTCAACCACGGCGCCGTTCACCAGTTTCTCATCAGCTTCGAAGGCGCCCGGCCGCCCGCGCAGGGAGGCAGCATCGAGAAGGCGCGCGGGCATTTCGAACGCGCCATGGCGCTTGCGGACGGCAAACAGATCGCGCCGCTCGTCGCCCTCGCGGCGACGGTCTCCGTGAAGACCCAAGATCGCACCGAGTTCGAGCGGCTTCTGCGGCGCGCCCTGGCGTTCGACGTGGATACGGCGCCGGCACACCGCCTGGCGAACATGATCGCGCAAAAGCGCGCACGCCTGTTGTTGTCCCGGACCGATGATTTCTTCATCGGAGGTTGAGCGATGCCGATGCACAGGATGATCCGCCTCGCCGTCTTCAGCACGTATCTGTGCGCCGCCTCGAGCGCGCAGACCCTGGGCCTGGAGCGCACGACGGAGGAACGCAGGGCGTCCGCCTGGGACGGACGCCTCCACGAGCTCATATCATCGCGTCATCCCGAGATGTGGAGCGCGACCTCGTCCGACGAATTCCTCGTTCGAGTGTTGACGCCGTGGCGGCGGTAACGGGCGAGTTCCGGCGCGTGCCGGGCCTGCGGCTGGCAGGCGCCGTCACGCATATATGCGAGCGTACGGCTTGGCTCATGCGGCGCGCGGAAAACCTCGCCGTCACGCTCGCCCTCCTGGCGATGGCGCTCTTTCCGTTCATCGAGATCCTGGGGCGCGCACTGTTCAACGCGGGCGTGCCGGGCTCCATCGACTACGTCCGCCACCTGACGCTGTGGGTCAGCTTCATCGGAGCTGCCGTCGCCGCGCGCGAGACGAGACACCTGGCGCTCGGGTTCAACTCTTTCATGCACGCTCGCTGGCGCCAAGCGGCGGACATGGTCTCTGCGGCGATAGCGGGCGCCGCCTGCCTGTGGCTGAGCTGGGCCTCTTTCGATTTCGTGCGGCAGAACGCGGCAAGCGTCGCCACCCTGGGCGGAGTGATGCCCGAGTGGGTCGCGCAGACCATCATGCCCATCGGCTTCGGCCTCATGGGCCTGCGCTTTCTGCGGCGCACGGGAGCCGGTCACCGGGGCGCGCTCTGCGCCGGCGTTGTGACGCTCTCGAGCTTGGGACTCGCACTGTGGCCGATCGCCGCCCGTGACACGCTCCTCTGGCCGGGCATCGCCCTCATCGGCCTCGCCGGCGTGGCCGGCGCGCCGATCTTCGTGCTCCTGGGCGGTGCCGCGCTGTTGCTGTTCTTCGCCGACGCAGTGCCGCTCGCATCCGTTCCGCTCGAGGCTTATCGCATCGCCTCCCATCCTATTCTGCCCACCATTCCGCTGTTCACGCTGGCGGGCGCCATACTGGCGGAAGGCAAGGCCTCGGAGCGCCTGGCGCGGCTGTTTCGCGCCCTCTTCGGCTGGATGCCCGGCGGCACGGCGGTGGCCAGCATTGCAGTGTGCGCGTTCTTCACCACCTTTACCGGCGGGTCCGGGGTCGCAATCCTGGCGCTCGGCGGGCTCATGCTCCCGGTGCTGCTGCGGCACGGCTACGGGGAGCGCTTCTCCATGGGTGCGCTGACCGCCTCGGGCAGCCTCGGCATCCTGCTGCCGCCGAGCCTGCTGGTCATTCTCTACGGCGTCTCCGCGCAGGTTCCCATCGACAAGATGTTCGTCGCCGGCATCGGACCGGGGCTGCTGCTCGTGGCCATGTACGCCGCCTACACGATACGCCGCAGCTGGAGCACCGAGGTCGGCGCTTGCGCCTTCGATGGACGCGAAGCCCTGGCGGCGCTTTGGCAGGCCCGCTGGGAAGTGCTGCTCCCCGTCGCCGTCCTTTCCGGCATTTTCTCTGGGCGCGCGACCCTGGTGGAGGTGGCCGCCCTCGCCGCCCTCTATGTGATGGTGACCGAGTTCGTCATCCATCGTCATCTCAGACCGCTAAGGGATCTGCCTCGGATTCTGGTGGAGGCGTCGATCATGATCGGCGGCATCATGATCATCCTGGCCGCCGCCATGGGGTTGACCAACTACCTGGTGTACTCGGAAGTGCCTGCGCGCGCCGCCGACTGGGTGCAAACGGTCGTGACATCGCCGTGGTTGTTCTTGCTCGCCCTCAACGCGTTCCTGCTCGTCGTCGGCTGTCTGCTCGACATTTTCTCCGCGCTCGTCGTCATCGTGCCGCTCATACTGCCGTTGGCACGCGCCTTTGGCATCGACCCGCTGCATCTGGGCGTGGTGTTTCTGGCCAACATGCAGCTCGGCTACTTGACGCCACCGGTGGGAATGAATTTGTTTCTTGCGGCATTCCGCTTCAAGCGCCCCGTGCTGGAGATCAGCGCCGCCGCAGTGCCCTTCTTCGTGCTCGGCCTGATTGCCGTGCTCATCATCACTTTCGTCCCTGCCTTGAGCGTGGGCGTGATCAGGCTTCTCGATTGGTGAACGCGCGCCGCAAAAGTTTCGTAACGTCGCGTCATTGCCCGAGGCTGAAGAACGGCTTGACGGAGAAGTACAGCACCAGCGCGATGATCGCGGCGTAGACGCCGGCTTGCAGCGGATGCTTGCGGACGCGGTCAAGGATGGATTCCGTTCGCCCCTCGCGCTCTCGCCGCGCATACTCTTCTTGCGCCGTACGGGCCCTGTTTGCCTGGTACTCAGCGAGGAGCCGAGCGGCTTCCTCGCGCTGCGTGTCGTCCTTGAGCCAAATGGCGCCCATGGAGATGCCCCAGGGTCCGGCCGGCGTCTCGTAGTAGTCGATGCGGTGCGCTTCCAGCAGACGGCGAACCTCGTCCGCCTCGTCTTCGGGCACGTGCCTCAGGTTGAGCAACCGGGTGGCCAAGTCGCCGCGTCCATCGCCAAAGGCCCATTGTAACGGTTGGCATCCCGGAATCGACGACCTCGGGCACCGCGACCGGCGCCGGACTCCCGTGAAATCGACATGGCTGGCGGGCCGGAAGATCGGTTAAGGTGCTCCAGCGATGGCGAGCCCGGGGAGGTGAACATGGCAATCACGGTGGATTTCAGCAGAAAGGTCGTGGTCGTCGTCGGCGGCACCAGCGGAATCAACCGCGGCATCGCGGAAACCTTCGCCGCCCACGGCGCGAAGGTCGCGGTGGCCAGCCGCAGACAGGAGAAGGTGGACGACACGGTAGCCGCCCTCGAGCGCCTCGGCGCCGAGGCCACGGGCTTCACCGCGGACGTGCGCGAGCCCGAAGCCGTGGAGGCCGGGTTGGACGCGGTCCACCGCCGCTGGGGCGACTTCGACGTCGTCGTCTCCGGCGCCGCCGGGAACTTCCCCGCCCTCGCCAACGATCTGTCCTGGAACGGCTTCAAGGCGGTGGTGGACATCGATCTTCGCGGCACGTTTCACGTCATGAAGGCGGCGTATCCCCGCCTGAAGAAGCCGGGCGCCTCTGTGATCAACATCTCCGCACCGCAGGCCTTCGTGCCCACCCAGGCCCAGATTCACGTGTGCGCGGCCAAGGCGGGCGTGGACATGATCACGCGCACCCTCGCGCTCGAGTGGGGGTCGAACGGCGTGCGCGTGAACTCCATCGTGCCGGGACCCATCGAAGGGACCGAGGGGATGGCCCGGCTGGCGCCCGACCCCGAGTCGCGCAGGAAGGTCACCGAGAGCGTGCCCCTTGGGCGCTACGGCACGCCGGCCGACATCGCCCATGCCTGCCTGTTCCTCGGCTCCGAACTCGCGAGCTACATCACCGGCGCGGTGCTGCTGGTCGACGGCGGCTGGGCCCAGAACTACTGCGGCGGGATGGGCGACGATCTCGCCGC
>CAZPFD010000105.1:0-11992 GCA_964585725.1 uncultured Ectothiorhodospiraceae bacterium
TCGCTCAGCTCCGCTTCAGCTTCGGGTCGAGCGCGTCGCGCAGGCCGTCGCCCATGAGGTTGAGGGCGAGCACCGTGAGCAGGATCGCGATCCCGGGAAAGGTCACCACCCACCACGCGCGCAGCACGAACTCGCGCGCTTCCGCGAGCATGGTGCCCCACTCGGGCGTGGGCGGCTGCGCGCCCATGCCGAGGAAGCCGAGCGCCGCGGCATCGAGGATGGCATTGGAGAAGCTGAGCGTCGCCTGCACGATGAGCGGCGCCATGCAGTTGGGCAGCACGGTGACGAACATCAGGCGCAGCAGCCCGGCGCCGCTCACCCGCGACGCGGTGACGTAGTCCTTGCCGAGCTCGGTGATGGCCGCCGCGCGCGTGAGCCGCACGAGGTGCGGGAGGTACACGATGGAGATGGCGAGCATGGCATTGAAGAGCCCCGGTCCGAGGATGGCGACGATGACCACCGCCAGGAGCAGGCTCGGGATGGACAGCATCACGTCCATGGCGCGCATGACCAGGATCTCGAGGGCGCCGCGGGAGAAGGCGGCGATCAGCCCGAGCGCGATGCCCACGGTGAGCGAGAGGGAGACGACGATGAGGCCGATCACCAGCGAGTAGCGCGCGCCGTGGATGATGCGCGAGAGAATGTCGCGCCCCACCGCGTCGGTGCCGAGAAGGAACTGCGAGGTGCCGCCCTCGAACCAGGCGGGCGGCGCGAGGAAGTGGTCGCGGTATTGCTGGTCGGGCGCGTGCGGCGCGATCCACTCGGCGCCGGCGGCGAGGATGCACACCACGAGGAACACCGCGAGCCCGAGCACCGCGCCCTTGCTCGCACTGAAGTAGATCCAGAACTCGCGCAGCGGCCCCGGCGGGGCTTGCGCGGCGGCGCGGCTGAGGATGCGGCTGTCGACGGCGGCCATCGTGCTAGCGGCGGTGGCGGATGCGCGGGTTGATCAGGCCGTAGACGAGATCGACGCACAGGTTGACCACGATCACGGCCGTCGCGATCAGCAGGATGCCGCCCTGCACGGCCGGATAGTCGCGGCGGCTGATGGAGTCGATGAGCCATTTGCCGATCCCGGGCCAGGCGAAGATGGTCTCGGTGAGCACCGCGCCGGAGAAGAGCAGCCCCACCTGGAGCCCGATCACGGTGACCACCGGAATGAGGGCGTTGCGCAGCGCGTGCAGGGCGATGACGCGGGCCGGCGCGAGCCCCTTGGCGCGCGCCGTGCGCACGTAGTCCTCGTTGAGCACCTCGAGCATGGCCGAGCGCGTCTGGCGCGCGATGACCGCGAGCGGGATGGTGCCGAGCACGACCGCGGGCAGGATGATGTGTCGCAGCGCCGAGACGAACGCGCCGTCCTGGCCCGAGAGCAGGCTGTCGATGAGCATGAAGCCGGTCACGGGCTCGAAGAAGTAGAGCAGCGAGATGCGCCCCGACACCGGCGTCCACTGAAGGATGCCGGAGAACAGGATGATGAGGAGCAGGCCCCACCAGAAGATGGGCATCGAATAGCCGGTGAGCGCCGCGCCCATGACCGTGTGGTCGAAGACCGAGCCGCGGCGCACCGCGGCCAGGATGCCGGCCGGAATGCCGACGAGCACGGCGAACAGCATGGCGCACAGCGAGAGCTCCACCGTGGCCGGGAACAGGCGGAAGAACTCCTCGACGATGGGCTGGCGGGTGACGATGGATTTACCCAGATCGCCCCCGATCACCCGCTCGATGTAGATGCGGTACTGCTCGAGGAGCGGCTTGTCGAGCCCGTACTCGGCGCGCAGCTGCGCGTGGCGCTGCGGGTCGATGCCGCGCTCGCCCACGCGCAGCTCGATGGGATCCCCCGGCACCAGGCGGATCATGGCGAAGGCGAGCAGGGTCACCCCGACGAAGGTGGGGACGACGAGACCGATGCGCGTGAGGACGAACCGCAGCATGAAACCGTGAGAGGCGCGCGGGAGAGCCTACGCTCCCCCGCGCGCGGGATCGGCGGTGTGAGCGCCCGAGTCTACTCGCTCAGGTCGACACCGTAGAAGACGTGCCCGCCGAAGGGGTCGATGCGGAAGTCGACGACCTCCTTGCGCACGGGCTTGAACACCACCGAATGGGCGATGGTGATCCAGGGCGCCTCCTCCTTGAAGATGAGCTGTGCTTCCTCGTACATGCGCGTGCGCGCGGCGACGTCCGAGGTGCGCTTGGCCGCGCGCAGCAGATCGTCGAACTCGCGGTTGCACCAGCGCGCGCGATTGGCGCCGCCCTTGGCCGCCTCGCACCCGAGCAGCACGAACAGGAAATTGTCGGGGTCGCCGTTGTCGCCCGTCCACCCGAGGAGCACCGTCTCGTGCTCGCCGTCCTTGCTGCGCTTGAGGTACTCGCCCCACTCGTAGGAGACGATGCGGGCCTTCACGCCGACCTGCGCGAAGTCGGCCTGGATCAGCTCCGCCATGCGGCGCGCATTCGGGTTATAGGGCCGCTGCACGGGCATGGCCCAGATATCGGTCTCGAAGCCGCCGGCGTAGCCGGCCGCGGCGAGCATCTCCTTGGCGCGCCCGGGGTCGTATGGGTAGTCCTTCACGTTCTCGTTGTAGGACCAGATCGTGGGCGGTATGGGGTTCTTGGCGGCTCTGCCCGCGCTCTGGAACACCGCATCGATGATGGCCTGCTTGTTCACGGCCATGTTGAGGGCCTGGCGCACGCGCTTGTCGTCGAAAGGCGCCTTCTGGGTGTTGAAGGCGAGGTAGCCGACGTTCAGTCCCTCCTGCTCGAGCAGCTTGATCTCGGAGTCGTTGCGCATCGCCTCGAGGTCCGCCGGGTTGGGGTAGGGCATGACGTGGCACTCGCCCGCGCGCAGCTTCTGATAGCGCACCGAGGGATCGGGCGTGATGGCGAAGATGAGATCGTCGATGGGTGCCTTGCCGGCCCAGTAGTCGGGGTGTGCCTTGTAGCGGATGACGGCGTCCTTCTGGTAGGCGAGGAGCTGGAAGGGACCGGTCCCCACGGGCTCCAGATCGATCTTCTCGGGGGTGCCGGCGGCCAGCAGCTGATCGGCGTACTCCTTGGAGTGGATGGAGGCGAAGTCCATGCCGAGGTTGGCGATGAACGGCGCCTCGGGCTGGTTCAGATGGAAGCGCACCGTGTGCTCGTCGACCTTCTCGACGGATCGGATGAGCTCGTCCATGGCCATGGAGACGAAGTATTCGTAGCTGCCGCCCGACACCTTGTGGTAGGGGTGCTCGGGATCGAGCTGGCGCGCGAAGCTGAACACGACGTCGTCGGCGTTGAAGTCGCGGGTCGGGGTGAAGGCCGCCGTGGTGTGGAAGGCGACCCCGGCGCGCAGATGGAATGTGTAGGTGAGACCGTCCTCGGAGACGTCCCAGGACTCGGCGAGCGCGGGCACGATGCGGGTGGTGCCGCGCTCGAACTCCACCAGGCGGTTGAAGACCTGGCGCGACGAGGCGTCGAACGTGGTGCCCGCGGTGTAGAGCGCGGGATTGAACCCTTCCGGGCTGCCCTCGGAGCAGTACACCAGGGTCTTGGCCTCGGCGCTCGCCATCAGCGCCAGGCCGAGCGCAGCAGCAGCAACTGCGCGCTGCAATGTTCTCGCGTGCATCGCGGCTCCTCCTGTGAAGTCGTTATCGTTTGGGTCGTCGTGCCGCAGGCTGGTTCTTTGTACCCCCAAGCGCCCCCTGCCGCAACTGAAATCGGGTCAGGATTGCACGGGCTGCGCCAGTTCCCCCGTGTCCTCGATGGCGGCGACCAGCCAGGCGCTGAAAGCGGCGATCTTGGGATCCCCGGCGCGCTGCTCCGGGTAGACCAGGTAGTAGGCGTGCTTGCTCGGCAGCTTGATGTCGAAGGGCGCGACCAGCCGGCCCTCCTGGAGATGGCCTTCCGCCAGGGAACGATCGGCGATGGCCACGCCGAGCCCGGAGACCGCGGCCTCCACCGCCATGGCCGCGTTCTGGAACTTCGGGCCGCGCTCGGCATCGATGCCCTCCACTCCGGCGGCCGATAGCCATGTGCGCCACTGGCCGAGGCGCGGCAGCTCGTGGAGGAGGGTGGCGTGGCGCAGGTCCTCGGGCCGGGCCAGCGGGTTGGGGCCGTCCAGCAGCGCGGGGCTGCACACCGGCACCAGCTCCTCGCGCATCAGACGGTGCGCGCGCAGCCCGGGCCATTCACCCTTGCCGGTGCGGATGCCCACGTCCACGTCCGAGCGCGCGAAATCCACCAGCTCCACGGCCGCGGTCAGGCGCACCTCGATCTCGGGGTGCCGGAGTTGGAAGTCGTTGAGGCGCGGCATCAGCCAGCCCGCTGCGAAGGCCGGCGCGGAGCTGATGGTGAGGGGCCCCGCGTCGCCGGCACGAGCGAGCTGCTCGGTGGCGATCCGGATCTGCTCCAGGGCGTCGCGGATGGGGGCCAGGTAGGCTCTGCCCTCCGGGGTCAGCTTGATCTGGCGCGTCAGGCGCCGGAACAAGGTGACCCCGAGGTATTCCTCCAGAGTCCGGATCTGGTGGCTCACCGCCGAGGGGGTGACGTGCAGCTCTTCGGCGGCGCGGTTGAAGCTCTCGAAGCGGGCCGCGGCCTCGAACGTGCGCAGCGCGTTGAGCGGCGGCAGGCGGCGCATCAGATCTTCCCCGATAAGTGAAAGTCACTCATGTATAGCTTGAGAAACCATCGTTTGTCGAGCTCTAAACAGGCGCCTACTATCACACTCGACAGCGACTTATACATGAGACGATTTGAATTGTTAAGGAGATCGGCGATGGCCACACGAGAGATTGACCGGCATTTGGACCGACTCGAGCGGACCGCTTTCAGGCCCATCCGGCGGCGCTCGGACGGAGGCATCGACTATGAGTTCTATGCGGCGCGGGCGCGGCGCGAGCGCGCCCGGGTCTGGCGGCAGGGGCTGCGCGCGGTGCGGGACGGATTCGCGGCGGTGCTGCGGCGCGCGGTGATCGAGCCCCGCCGCCGCCGGCGGCTCGCGCGCGACACCTACCGCGAGCTGATGGCCCTGGACGATCGGATGCTGGCGGACATCGGGCTGCGCCGGGGCGACATCCCGGCCGTCGCCCGCGGCGAGTGGTGGCCGCAGCCGGCGCCGGCGGTGTCCATCGCGCGCAGCGCGGGCACGGGTGAGCGTACCCTTCGGCCGGGGGACCGGCGCGCCGCCTGAACGCATCGGGGTTTCCTTCCCTCCCTCCTCGACTCGGCCCTCTCCTCTGCGGAGGAGGGGGCCCTTTTTGTCTTAACCGTTCTCTTTCTTGTCCAGACCGCTGAACAGCGCCTCGAGCTGCTCGCGGGCGCGCTCGGCCTCGGATTTCGGATGCCGGCTGGCATCGGTCGCCGCGGGCTCCTCGCCCTGCGCGGGCCCGTCGGCGGGCGGGTCTTCCGCATCCTGCTGCATCCCGAAGAGCGCCTCCAGGCGTGCGCGCGCCGCTTCCGCCTCCGCGTTGGCCGCCGGGTCGTGGGCGTTCGGTCTCGGTCTGAAGTAGGTGCAGAAGTTGGCGTGGGTTTTCTCGAGGACGCGCTCGGCGCGGTCGTGGCGGCACTCTCCGATGAGGCGGGTATCGTAGTGCTTGCACATGCGGCACACGTGCAGATCCGCCCGGCAGCGCGGGCATTCCGCGAGCCGGCTGAGCGGGAGCGGCACGCCCTTCAGGGACGCACCGCACTGCCAGCAGACCAGGTCTTTCGCCATACGATCGTTGGCTGCCACGCGTGCTCGATCCCGATGGCTGTCCGACAACCAAGGTGGCACATCCCGTCGCCCCCTTGCAAGCTGCGCGCGGGCGCCACGCGCGCTCGAGAAACGAAAGTTTTCGGCGGCCAGCCGGGGCCGTCCCGGCGGTGGCTCATGGAAAATGACCAACAAGGCGTTTCAAAAAAGACCAAGAAGGTCTTATAGAAAGGGCGTAAACAGACAACTGCCGTGGAAGCCCCGCAGCATTTCCAATCCGGCGCAACATATAGTGTTCATCTGTTCGCTTGACAACAAAACCTTGGGGCGCGAAGCTTGAGAGGCCGTGCATCTCGGGATCCTCGCGCGCCCCGCGCACGTTGCTTCGCGAGAGGCTCATCCAGTGAGCCTGCGGTCACCGACAATAGGGTAGGTGAATACGCGGAGTCTTCTTCCCATGAGACTGGTGGTCGCCATCTCCTCGCGCGCGCTGTTCGATCTGGAGGAGAGCCACGGGGTGTTCGACCGCGAGGGGGTGGAGGCGTACTCGCGCTATCAGATCGAGCACGAGGACGACCCGCTCGAGCGCGGGCCGGCGTTCACGGTGGTGGAGAAGCTGCTCGCGCTCGATGATCCGCAGGGCGAGACGCCCGGGGTGGAGATCATCCTGCTCTCGCGCAACAGCGCCGACACGGGGCTGCGCGTGTTCAACTCGATCCAGCATTACGGGCTCGGCATCACGCGGGCGGCCTTCACCGGGGGCGAGCCGCCCTACCGGTACGTGGGCCCCTTCGGCGCGCACCTGTTTCTGTCCGCGGACGCGGACGACGTGCGTGCGGCCCTGGGAGCGGGCTTCGCCGCCGCCACCATGATGCCGGCCGGCACGCGCCCCCGCGAGTCCAGCCGGCTGCGCATCGCCTTCGACGGGGATGCGGTGATCTTCTCGGACGAGGCCGAGCGGGTGTTCAAGCAGCGCGGGCTCGAGCGCTTCTCCGAGAGCGAGCGCTGCGCGGCGCGCGAGCCGCTCTCGGGGGGGCCGTTCAAGCCCTTCCTGTCGGCGCTGCATCGGATCCAGTCGCGCTACCCGGCGGGGCGCTCGCCGATCCGCACGGCGCTGGTGACCGCGCGCGGTGCGCCCGCCCACGAGCGCGTGATCCGTACCCTGCGCGCCTGGGACATCCGCATCGACGAGGCGCTGTTTCTGGGCGGGCTCGACAAGGGCGAGTTCCTGAAGGCGTTCGGCGCCGACATCTTCTTCGACGATCAGCGCGGGCACTGCTCGTCGGCGGCCGAGCACGTGACCACCGGCCACGTCCCGTTCGGCGTGGCCAACGAGGAGACAGCCGGGACCGGCTGAGCGAGGGCACGAACCTCATGTGGGAGACCGCCATAGCAGCGGCGCTGGCCGGCTTCGTCATCGGCGGGGCGAGCGTCTGGTACCTGGGGCGCGCGGGCACGCGCGCCGCCTACGAGCGCGGGCGCGCGGAGACCCGGGTGCAGGAGGCCACCCTGCGCGAGCGGCTCGCGGGGCGCGAGGAGCAGATCCAGGCGCTCAAGGCCGAGCTGGGCGAGCGCGAGGGCGAGCTGCGCAGGCTGCAATCCGAGGCCATGAGCCTGCGCACCGAGCAGTCGCGGCTGGAGACCACGCTCGAGAAGGAGCGCCGGGCGGCGCAGGAGAAGCTCGCGCTGGTGGACGAGGCGCAGACCAGGCTCTCGGATGCATTCAAGGCGCTGTCCTCGGACGCGCTCAAGAGCAACAACCAGCAGTTCCTCGAGCTCGCCAAGTCCACGCTGGAGAAGTTCCAGGAGGGCGCCCGCGGCGATCTGGACGCGCGGCGCAAGGCCATCGACGAGCTGGTCAAGCCGGTGCGCGAGTCCCTCGAGAAGGTGGACGGGAAGATCAACGATCTGGAGAAGGCGCGCGTGGGCGCCTACGAGTCGCTCCAGCAGCAGGTGCGCTCGCTGCTCGAGACCCAGAAGGAGCTGCGCAGCGAGACCTCGAACCTGGTCAAGGCGCTGCGCTCGCCGGTGGTGCGCGGGCGCTGGGGCGAGATCCAGCTGCGCCGGGTGGTGGAGATGGCGGGCATGGTGGACCACTGCGACTTCTTCGAGCAGGCGGCGGCCACGGGCGAGGACGGGCGCCTCAAGCCGGACCTGGTGGTGAAGCTGCCCGGCGGCAAGAACATCGTGGTGGATGCCAAGGCGCCGCTGGCCGCCTATCTCGATGCGCTCGAGACCGAGGACGAGACCGAGCGGCGCACGAGGCTCGCCGATCACGCGCGCCAGATCCGCCAGCACGTGCAGGCGTTGGGCCGGAAGTCCTACTGGGACCAGTTCGAGCCCACGCCGGAGTTCGTGGTGCTCTTCCTGCCCGGCGAAACCTTTTTCAGCGCCGCCCTGGAGCAGGACCCGGGCCTCATCGAGGCCGGCGTCGACCAGCGCGTGATCCTGGCCACGCCCACCACCCTCATCGCGCTGCTGCGCGCGGTGGCCTACGGGTGGCGCCAGGAGAGCCTGGCGCGCAACGCCCAGGAGATCAGCGACCTCGGCCGCGAGCTCTACAAGCGGCTCTCGGACATGGCCGGGCACTGGGCGAAGCTCGGCAAGAACCTGGGCAGCGCGGTGGAGAGCTACAACCGCGCGGTGGGATCGCTCGAATCGCGGGTGCTGGTGACGGGACGCAAGTTCAGGGATCTGCACTCGGCCCCGGCCGGGGTGGAGATCGAGACGCCGGTGCCGGTGGAGGCGCACCCGCGCACGGTGCAGGCGGACGAGATGCAGGAGAATGCGGCGGAGCCGGGGCAGGAGGAACGGCGCGTCGCGCTGATGGTGGCGGAGGACGACGCCGGCTACGACGAGCGGTGATCGGCCGGACGCGAAGAGGACGAGGTACCCCATGCTGAAAGTCGCCAACGGCATTCGCTTCTCCGGAAGCGATCTCATCCACTACCTCGAGTGCGAGCATCTGACGAGCCTCGATCGCATGGACCTCGACACCCCGCTGCCCCGGGCGGCGGACGACGTCGAGGCGGAGCTGGTGCAGGCCAAGGGTCGCGAGCACGAGGCCGCGTGGCGCGAGCGGCTGGAGGCCGAGGGCGTGATCGTGGTCGACCTCTCGGATGCGCGCCTGGGCCTGGCGGAGCGCGCCGCGCGCACCGTGGAGGCGATGCGCAAGGGTGCTCCCGTGATCTACCAGGCGGTCCTGTGCTCCGGCGGCTTCCTCGGCCTGCCCGACTTCCTGCGCCGGGTGGACGGCCCGAGCGCCCTGGGCGGGCACCGCTACGAGGTGCTCGATGCCAAGCTCGCGCGCAGCCCCAAGGCGAAGTTCGTCATCCAGCTCTGCCTCTACTCGGAGCTTCTGGGCGAGGTGCAGGGCACCCTGCCGCGCGCCATGCACCTCGCGCTCGGCGACGGCACCGAGCGCAGCCTGCGGGTGGCGGATTTCTTCCGCTACTACCGCGCGGTGAAGGAGCGCTTCCTGGCCCACGTGCGCGAACGTCCCGACACTTATCCGGAGCCGTGCGAGCACTGCGCTCTGTGCCACTGGCGGGAGCTGTGCCGGGCGCAGTGGCGCGCGGACGATCACCTCAATCAGGTGGCGGGCATCACCCGCGCGCAGATACGCAAGCTGCACGCGGGCGGGGTGGAGACGCTGACCGGGCTCGCCACCCTCGCCGCGACCGGACCGGTGCCGGGGATGCAGCCGGAGACCCTGGCGCGGCTGCGCCGGCAGGCGGCGTTGCAGCTCGCCGCGCGGCAGAGCGGGGAGCACCACTACGAGCTGCTGCCCCTCGAGCCCGGGCGCACGCGCGGCTTCGCGCGCCTGCCGCGCCCCGATCCCGGGGACATTTTCTTCGACATGGAGGGCGACCCCTACGAGCCGGAGGGGCTCGAGTATCTGTTCGGGGTGTACTGGCGCGAGGACGGCGAGGCGCGCTACCGCGCATTCTGGGCCCACGACCGCCGCGAGGAGCGCACGGCCTTCGAGGCGTTCGTGGACTTCGTGAGCGAGCGCGCGGCGCGGTTCCCGCACATGCACGTCTATCACTACGGGCACTACGAGGAGACCGCTCTGAAGAGGCTCATGTCGCTGCACGGCACGCGCGAGGCGCAGGTCGACGATCTGCTGCGGGGCCGGCGCCTGGTGGACCTCTACAAGGTGGTGCGCGAGGGCCTGCGCGTCTCGGAGCCGGCCTACTCGCTCAAGAATCTCGAGGTGTTCTACATGGAGGGGCGCTCCGGGGACGTGACCGACGCCGGCGAGAGCATGGTGTGGTACGAACGCTGGCGCGAGAGCGGCGACCCCCTTCTGCTCGAGCAGATCCGCCGCTACAACGAGGACGACTGCCGCTCGACCTGGGGGCTGCGGGAGTGGCTGCTCGGGCTGCGTCCGGCCGAGCTGCCCTGGCTCGGCGAGACGCCGGCGCAGACCGCGACCTCCGAGGACGCGCCGGGCGCGGGCGCCGGGAGCAGGGCGGCGCAGGCGGAGGCGCGCCTGAAGGCCTACGAGTCCCGGCTCCTGGGTGAGCCGAGCGGGGATCGCGACCGGGCCGGGCGGCGCCTGCGCGAGCTCGTCTACCACCTGCTCGACTTCCACCGGCGCGCGGCCAAGCCCGAATGGTGGGCGATGTTCGCGCGCCAGGAGATGAGCGAGCCCGAGCTCGTCGAGGACCCGGAGTGCATCGGCGCATGCACGCGCGATCCGGGGGAGCCCCCCGAGCCCGACAAGCGCTCGTTTCTCTACCGCTACGCGTTTCCCGAGCAGGAGTTCAAGCTGCAGGCGGGGGATCGCTGCCGGCGCGCGGACACCGGGCAGGAGCTGGGGACCATCCACGCCCTCGACGAGCAGCGCTGCGAGGTGACGCTCAAGGTGAGCGCGCGCAAGGGCACCCCGCCCGAGCGCCTGTCCCTGATCCCGACGGGACCGGTGGACGCGAGCGTGCTGACCGAGGCTCTGTACCGCTTCGCGGACGGCGTGGCGAGCGGAGCCCCGCGCTACGACGCGGTGCGCTCCGTGCTCGAAAGATCGCTCCCGCGCATCGCCGGGCGCGCGCCCGGGGCGCCGGTCGTGGGCAACGCCCGCGAGCACCTGCGCGAGACCGTGGAGGCGGTGGCGCATCTGGACAGGAGCCATCTGTTCATTCAGGGGCCGCCGGGGGCGGGCAAGACCCACACCGGCGCCCACCTCGTCGTGGCTCTGCTCCAGCGCGGCTTTCGCGTCGGCGTGTCCTCGAACAGCCACAAGGCGATCAACCATCTGCTGGCGGCGGTGGAGCGCCGCGCCGAGAGCGAAGGGGTGGACTTCACCGGCGTCAAGAAATCCGTCGGCCGCGGCGACGACACCTGTCTCGGGGGGAGGTACGTCGAGGACGTGTTCACCAACGACGCGGTGCTGCGCGGCGAGCCCCGGCTCGTGGCCGGGACGGCGTGGCTGTTCGCGCGTCCGGAGCTGGACCAGACCCTCGATTACCTCGTGGTGGACGAGGCCGGTCAGGTCGCGCTGGCCAATCTGGTTGCCATGGGTACGAGCGCGCGCAACATCGTGCTGCTGGGCGATCAGATGCAGCTCGGCCAGCCGGTTCAGGGTGTGCACCCGGGGCGCTCGGGCGACTCGGTGCTCGACTATCTCCTGGACGGGGCGGCGACCATTCCGCCCCAGCGCGGCGTCTTCCTCGGCACCACCTGGCGCATGCACGAGGACGTGTGCCGGTTCATCTCCGACGCCGTGTACGACGGGCGCCTCGAGCCCGAGCCCGCCAATCAGCGCCAGCGCCTGGTGCTGCGCGCAGACCCGCATCCGGAGCTGCGCCCGAGCGGGATCCGCTTCGTGGGCGTGCCCCACGAGGGGTGCTCGCAGCGCAGCGAGGAGGAGGCGGCGCTGGTGGCGGATCTCTACGCCAGCCTGATGAAGCAGTCGTGGTGCGATCGCGACGGCAGGCGGCAACGCCTGGGCGCGGACGGCGTCCTGGTGGTGGCCCCGTACAACCTCCAGGTCAATCTGCTGCGGCGCACGCTGCCCCCGGGGGCGCGGGTCGGCACCGTCGACAAGTTCCAGGGCCAGGAGGCGGTGGTGGTGATCGTCTCCCTCGCCACCTCGAGCGCGGAGCATCTGCCGCGCAACATCGAGTTCCTCTACGACAAGAACCGCCTGAACGTGGCCATCTCGCGCGCCCGCTGCCTGTCCCTGGTGGTGGCCAGCCCCGCGCTGACCGCCATCCGCTGCACCACGGTGGAGCAGGTGGAGCTGGTCAACACGCTGTGCTGGGTGCGCGAGTACGCCGAGCGCTTCGCGGTGCCGGCCACCGCCATGGCCGACGCGGT
>CAZPFD010000106.1:0-11863 GCA_964585725.1 uncultured Ectothiorhodospiraceae bacterium
CGCTCCGAGCGTTGAGACAGGGATGTCGAATCGCGAGGCCCGGCCCGCGCGCCGAATGACGCGAAGCCCTTGAGTCCCTCGCAATGCCTCACCGCCCCTCGATGCGCACGGGGGCACGGGGCATGTGCCGCGCGGTGGCGGGCGCCCTTGCATCGCACCTGCGTCCTCTATAAGTTACCAAGGATAGTAAGATAGTACGTCAGCGTCGTTGCGCCTGCGTTACGCTTCGGGGCGCAGCACCGGGGGAGGAGCCCTGCCGAGCATGAGCGAGCACGGCGTCGGAGCGCGCCTGCGCAGAAAAGAGGACGATCGTTACCTGCGCGGCCGCGGCCAGTACGTGGGTGACATCCGACTCGCAGGCATGAAGGACGTCGCGTTCGTGCGCAGCCCCGTGGCCCACGCGCGCATCGGCGACATCGAGATCCCCGACGAGCACCGCGACGCCGTGTTCACCGCGCGCGACCTGCGCGACGTACGGCCCATCCGCGCGGTGTCGGGCCTGCCGGGCTTCAAGCCCTCGGAGCAGCCCGCTCTCGCCATGGACAAGGTGCGCCACGTGGGCGAGCTCATCGCCATGTGCGTCGCCGACACCCGCGCCCAGGCCGAGGACATCGCCGCCGCCGTGCTGGTCGACTTCGAGGAGCTGCCCGTCGTCTCGGACATGCTCGCCGGGCGCGAGCCCGGCGCCGCGCTGCTGCACGAGGACTGGGGCGACAACATCTTTCTCGAGAGCCGGGTCGACGCTGACGTGGAGTCCGTGGCGAAGAGCGCCCCGGTGAAGGTCACCCGCGAGATCCGCACCGCCCGCCAGTGCATGGTGCCCATCGAGGGCAGAGGGGTGATCGCCCATTGGGACGCGCGCCTCGATCAGCTCGTCGTCTACAGCGCGACCCAGCTGCCCCATATCGTGCGCACCGGGCTCTCCGAGCACCTCGGCCTCGAGCAGGGCCGGATCCGCGTCATCGCGCCCGACGTGGGCGGGGGCTTCGGCTACAAGGGGATCCTGTTGCCCGAGGAGGTGTGCCTGGCCTGGCTCGCCCTGCGCTGCGGGCACCCGGTGCGCTGGCTCGAGGACCGGCGCGAGCATCTGGTGGCTTCGGCCAACTGCCGCGAGCATCACTATCGGATCACGGGCTACGCCGATCGCGACGGGCGGCTGCTCGCCGTCGACGCCGAGGCCACCGTGGACTCCGGTGCCTACTCGTCGTATCCGTTCTCGGCGTGCCTGGAGGCGGCGCAGGTCCCGAGCATCCTGCCCGGCCCCTACGACTTTCCCGTGTACCGCTGCCACACCTACGCCGTGGCCACCAACAAGTGCCCGATCCTGCCCTACCGCGGCGTGGCGCGCACCGGGGTGTGCTTCGCCATGGAGCTTCTCCTCGACGCCATCGCGCGCGAGATCGGCCTGGAGCCCTACGAGGTGCGCCTGAAGAACCTGGTGCCGCCCGAGAAGATGCCTTTCGACAACATCACCCACAAGCACTTCGACAGCGGGGATTATCCCGAGGCGCTGCGCCGCGCGGTACGCGCCATCGACCTCGAGGGGATCCGCGAGCGCCAGCGCCGCGGCGAGCCCGACGGACGCCGGCTGGGGGTGGGGTTTTCCATCTACTGCGAGCAGGCCGCCCACGGCACCTCGGTGTACTCGGGCTGGGGCATCCCCATGGTGCCGGGCCACGAGCAGGCCACGGCGCGCGTGACCCCCGACGGCGGGCTGGAGCTGCGCGTGGGCCTGCACTCCCACGGCCAGAGCCTGGAGACCACGCTCGCGCAGGTGGCGAACCAGGTGCTGGGGATCGACCCCGCCCGGGTCAAGCTGGTGCACGGCGACACTGCGTACACGCCGTACTCCACCGGGACCTGGGGCTCGCGGTCCATGGTCATGGCCGGGGGCGCCGTGGCCGGCGCGTGCCAGGAGATCGCGCGCCGGGCGGCGCGCATCGGCGCGCGCCTGCTGCAGACCGACGAGGCCGGGGTGAGCGTGCGCGACGGCGAGGTGGTGGGACCCTCGGGCAGCGTGAGCCTCGCCGAGATCGCGCGCATCTGGTACCTGCGCCCCCAGGATCTGCCGGACGACGTGGATCCGGGGGGCCTCGAGGCCACCGCCGGCTACAAGCCCGCGCGTGACTCGGGCACCTTCAGCTACGCCGCCCACGCGGCGGTGGTGGCGCTCGACACCGAGCTCGGCAGCGTGGAGCTGCTGGACTACGTGGTGGTCGAGGACGGGGGCGTGCTGGTCAATCCCATGGTGGTCGACGGGCAGATATACGGCGGGGCCGCCCAGGGCATCGGCACCGCCCTCTACGAGGAGATGCCCTTCGACGGCGAGGGCCAGCCCCTGGCGTCGACCCTGGCCGATTACATGGTGCCCGGCCCGACCGAGGTGCCCGATGTGCGCATCGAGCACATGGAAACCCCTTCGCCTTACACCGAGTTCGGCGTCAAGGGTATCGGCGAGGGGGGCGCCATCGGACCGCCCGCGGCCATCGGCAACGCCGTCAACGACGCCCTGCGCGGGCTCGGCGCCGAGGTGTGCGAGTCGCCCATCACGCCGCCCCGGGTGCTCGCGGCCATCGAGGCCGCACGTGCCGGCAAGGCGGAGGGCACGCTCGCATGAAGCCCGTGGCGTTCGACTACGAGCGGCCCACGCGCTTGGCCCAGGCCTGCGAGCTGCTCGCCTCCGAGACGGTGTTCGCGAAGCCGCTCGCCGGGGGGCAGTCCCTGGGGCCCATGCTGAACCTGCGCCTGGTGCAGCCGGATCTGGTGGTGGACGTGACCCGCATCCCCGAGCTCTCGCGCGTGGAGGAGGAGGGCGATGCCGTGGTGGTGGGGGCGTGCGTGACCACCGCCGCCATCGAGGACGGCTGCGTGCCGGGGCCGGCCGGCGGCGTGCTGGCGGGGGTCGCCGGGGCCATCGCCTACCGCGCGGTGCGCAACCGGGGCACCATCGGCGGCAGCGTCGCCCACGCCGATCCGGCGGGCGACTGGCTGAGCTGTCTGGCGGCCCTGGGCGCGCAGGCGGTGGTGCGCGGCCCCGCCGGCAGCCGCACGCTCGCAGTGGAGGAGTTCATGGCCGGCGCGTTCGAGGTGGGCCTCGAGCCGGGCGAGATCCTGGAGGCCCTGCGCATTCCGCGGCTCTCGGAGGCGGCGCGCTGGGGCTACTACAAGTTCTGCCGCAAGACCGGCGAGTTCGCCGAGGCCATCGGCGTGGTGCTGCACGACCCCGAGCGCTCGGTGCATCGCCTGGTGATGGGCGCCACCCATTCGCGGCCCGTGGTGGTGGCCGACGCCTCCGAGCTGCTGGAGGGCGGACGCGGTCTCGATGTGGACGCCGCGCGCGGGCTGCTGGCGCAGGCGGGCATGCAGGCCGATACCTACGAGTCCCGCATCCACGTGGTGGCGCTGGCGCGTGCCCTGGAGCAGGCCGCATGAGCACGAAGAAGCCCATCAGCCTGCGGGTCAACGGCAAGCCGATCAGCGCGGAGGTGGAGCCGCGCCTGCATCTCGCGGACTTTCTGCGCGAGACGCTGCTGTTGACCGGCACCCATCTCGGCTGCGAGCACGGGGTGTGCGGTGCGTGCACGCTGCTCGTCGACGGGCGCCCGGTGCGCTCCTGCATCACCTACGCCGTGGCCTGCGACGGTGCCGAGGTGCGCACCATCGAGGGCTTCGATGACGACGAGGTGATGGCGGCCCTGCGCGAGGCCTTCTCCGTGGAGCACGGACTGCAGTGCGGGTACTGCACGCCGGGGATGCTGGTCACGGCGCGCGACCTGGTGACGCGCCTGCCGGACGCGGACGAGCGGCGCATCCGCGTGGAGATGAGCGGCAACCTGTGCCGGTGCACGGGATACGTGGGCATCGTGCGCGCGGTGCGCCGCGTGCTCGAGGAGCGTCGCACAGGAGGGGGCGAGGCGCGATGAAGGTGGAGGAACGCATCCGCGTGGCGCATCCGCCCGAGCGGGTGTGGGCGTACTTCGGGGAGATCGCCGAGGTGACCCAGTGCATGCCGGGCGCCTCGGTGCGCGAGCCGCCCACCGACAACGAGGTCAAGTTCCAGCTCGACGTCAAGCTCGGACCCATGCGCGCGGCGTTCGTGGGCGATGCCGAGGTGGAGCGCGACGACGCCGCCCACCGCGGCGTCATCCGCGGCAGCGGGCGGGACACGCGCAGCGGCTCGCGGGCCAAGGGCGAGGTGCAGTACGTGCTCAGCGGCGTCGACGGCGGAGCGGCCACCCAGGTCGACGTGAGCGTGGACTTCTCCCTCGCCGGATCCCTCGCCCAGTTCAGCCGCGGAGGTATCGTCAACGATCTGGCCACCCGTCTCGCCCAGGAGTTCGCAAAGAACCTCCAGGGGCGCCTCGACGCCCTGGAGGCGCCGGCCGGCTCACAAGGCGGCGAGGCGGCTCCGTCGCGGCCCGCCGAGCTGCACGCGGGCCGCCTGGTGTTCTCCGTGCTGTGGGCCCGCATCCGGCGCTTCTTCGCCAGGCTCCTCGGCCGGCATTAAGCGGAAAAGTGGGGTCAGACACTACTTTCCCTGCCCACAGCGCTACAAGGACAAGCCGGCGGAAGGGAAAGTAGTGTCTGACCCCACTTTTCTCGAAGGGAGCGGGCGCCGCGACAGCGCAGCCCCGGAGCCCTGAGCGAGGCCTCGCCGACCCGCAGATAGTCGCTGAGCCTCATGGGTAATCAGAATGTCCCTTCTTTCCACAGAAAACTTGGATGGTTGCGAGATGTCCGGCAGCGGATCCGACGCCGAGCGGTTCTGGGAGTTCTCCCTCGAGGTCTACGGCGGGGAGGGCGTGGCGCCGGCGTGCCTGGCGCTGCAGAACCGCCGCGGGCTGAACGTCAACGTGCTGCTCTACTGCTGCTGGCTGGCGGGCGAGGGCGGTGCACCGCTCTCCGGGGAGGACTTCGCGCGCATCGAGGCCGCCCTGGGCCCGTGGCACGAGGCGGTCATCGCGCCGTTGCGGGCCGTGCGCGATCGCCTCAAGGCGGGTGTCGAGGGCGCGCCCGCGGACGCCGCCGCGGCGCTGCGCCGCCGCGTCCTGGAGGTGGAGCTCGACGCCGAGCGCGTGGAGCAGCGGCTCCTGGTCGAGGGGCGCCCCCCGGGCGCCGCCGGGGTGCCGGCTGCGCGCCGGGCCCGCACCGCCGCGGCCAACGTGCGCGCCTACCTCGCCGCGCGCCGGGTGGCGCCGGACACGGAGGATCGACAACGTCTCTCGGTGCTGCTCGCGCGCGCGTTCCCGCAGCTCGGCGCGGATGCGGCTCAGGACTTGATGCGTGACTTGCGGGGCACCTCCGGCGGCGCCGACTGATCCTTGTCCTGCGCCGGCGTCTCCCCCCAGCGCCGCACCTGCCCGGTGTCGATGTCGAACAGATCGAGCACGCGGCCCACGGTGTGGTTGACCAGGTCGTCGATGGATTGCGGCCGGTTGTAGAACGCGGGCACCGGCGGCGCGATGACCGCGCCCAGCTCGGCGACGGTGAGCAGGTTGCGCAGGTGGACGGTGTGCAGGGGCGTCTCGCGCACCAGCAGCACCAGGCGCCGGCGCTCCTTGAGCATCACGTCGGCGGAGCGCGACATGAGGTTGGAGGTCACGCCGGTGGCGATCTCCGCCAGGGTGCGCATGGAGCACGGCGCGATGACCATGCCCGCCGTGCGGTAGGAGCCGCTCGAGGGGCTGGCGGCGACGTCGTGCACCGGGTGGTACACGTCGGCCAGCGCGCGCACGTCGGCGAGCTTGAGATCGGTCTCGTAGGCGAGGGTCATGACCGCAGCGCGGCTCATGATCAGGTGCGTCTCGAGGGGAGTGGGGCGCAGCGCCTCGAGCAGGCGGATCCCGTAGATCACGCCGGATGCGCCGCTGATGCCCACGATGATGCGAGCAGGAGCGGTCAAGAGTTCGGTCCCGTTGTAATCATTCTATCGTTGGGACTATAGTAACAATTCCGTCGATAATTAACTAATAATCCACGAGGACCCGCCCTTTCTCGCGGGAGGAGAGTGCATGTCACGCGGTCCGGCCGGATCCGATCTGGTGCGCGCCACTAGGGCGTCGATCCCGCCCGCGGGATCCGTGACGCCGCACTCGCATCTGCGCCGAACCGGCTGCAGGGGCGCGCGCCGGCGCGAGTTTCTGCACGCCTGCGGAGGTCTACGCTCGGCGCCCGTCGTGACCCGCGGCGCGGGCGGCCGCTGCTGCCTCATTCGGGACTCCCGCTGAGCAGTCGTCGATGGCCTCGATCCGCCTCGACCACGTGTGGAAGCGGTACGGGCCCATAGAGGCCGTGAAAGACCTCTGTCTGACCTGCGAGGAAGGTGAGCTGCTGGCCCTGCTGGGACCCTCCGGGTGCGGCAAAACGTCGACCCTGAAGATGACGGCGGGCGTCGAGGCAGTCACCGCCGGCGAGATCTACTTCGGTGATCGGCCCGTGAGCCGGCTCACGCCCCCCGAGCGAAACATCGCCATGGTCTTCGAGGACTATGCCCTGTATCCGCACTTGAGCGTAGCCGAGAACATCGCGTTTCCATTGAAGGTTCGCAAGCGGCCGGCGCGCGATATCGAGCGGGCCGTCAAACAGATGATCGAGCTGCTCGGGCTGCACGATGTGTCCGAGGAGACCGTGCAGAACCTCAGCGGCGGCGCGCAGCAGCGGGTGTCCATCGGCCGGGCGCTGGTGCGAAGCCCCGAGCTGATCCTGTTCGACGAGCCGCTCAGCCATCTCGACGGAGATCAGAAGGTTCGCTTGCGCGCAGAGATAAAGCGCTTGCAGAAAGAGACGAACTTCACGGCCGTGCTCGTGACCCACGATCAGACCGAGGCCATGGCCATGGCCGACCGTGTAGCCGTCATGCACGCGGGTGTCCTGCAGCAGATCGACACCCCCCGCGCCCTGTACCGCGCGCCCGCCAACCTGTGCGTGGGCAGCTTCATCGGCGAGCCGCCGATGAACATCCTGACCGGGCGCCTGGTCTCGCGCGGGCGCGATCTGTGCTTCGAGCGCGGAGAGTGGCGCTACGAGTTCGAATCGGAAGCGGCGCAGCGGCTGCGAAGCGCGGCGCAGGAAGCCGAGGTAGCGATCGGATTCCGTCCGGAGAGCGTGGGGCTCCATCCCGCGGAGGCTGCATCGGGCAACGGCCGTTTGCCCGGGCGCGTGCTCTTCCGCGAGCTGCGCGGTGATGTCGAGGTGCTTCGCGTGCGCATCCACGAGGTGCAGCAAGAGCGTGGCACGGGCTCGGCGCCCGACATCGTCACGGCCGAGCTACCCGCACCCTCGGGTCTCGGAGAGAGCGAGCTCGTTACGATCGGGCTGGCCGAAGGGTACGTGCATGTCTTCGATATTCGCACCGGCGTCAATCTGTGCACTTCGCTCGCAGGATCCCACGCCCTGGGGAGGACACCGGAGTGGGATGTCTCGAGCTGAAGGGTGTCGGGAAACGCTATGGAGGCGTGCCGGCGCTGGAGGGCGTCGATCTTACGGTCGAGGCGGGTGAGATTTTCGGGCTCACCGGTCCGTCGGGCAGCGGCAAGACCACCACCTGTCGCATCATCGCGGGGGTGGAGCCCCTCACGCAGGGCGAAGTGCGCATCGACGGCTCTTGCGTGAACAGGCTCTCCCCGCAGGAGCGCGCTGCGGCATTCATGTTCGAGTCGTACGCGCTCTACCCCCACATGACGGTTTTCGACAATATCGCTTTTCCGCTGCGCGCACCTGCGCGCAAAGGACGTTACCCGCGCGCAGAGGAGCGCGAGCGCGTGCGCCGCGTGCTGCGTCTGGTCGAGCTGGAGGGGTTCGAGAAGCGTTATCCGAGCGAGCTCTCGGGCGGCCAGAAGCAGCGGGTCGCGCTCTGCCGGGCGCTGGTGCAGGAGCCGACCGTGTATCTTCTGGATGAGCCTCTGTCGCACCTCGACGCCAAGCTTCGCCACGAGCTTCGAGGCGAGATCCGGCGCATGCTGACGCGTTCCGAGGTCCCGACGGTGTGGACCTCGCCGGACGCCTTGGAGACGCTCGCTGCCGCCGACCGGCTGGGCGTTCTGGTGGGGGGCCGAGTCGTACAGATGGGCTCCCCGAACGAGGTCTACCGCCGGCCCAATCACGTGGCCGTCGCCCGGCTGATGGGCGATCCCGCGATGAACCTCCTGGAGGGACGCCTCGAGCAGGCGGGGGACGCATTCGTGTTCCGCCACCCCGCGTTTTCGTTGCGGCTCGCAGACGGGGTGCGCCGGCGCGTCGAGGAGGCTTCTCTCGGGGACCGGATCATCCTGGGCATCAGGCCGGGGGACATCGGCGTGCAGCCCGGTGAGAGATCTGACGGCGCCGTGTCCGCCGAGATTTATGTATACGAGCCTCTCGGCAAGTACGGCATTCTCAGCGTGCGCCTCGACCAGGACGTCGTGAAGGTCAAAGTGCACGGGGAGGCCAGCTACCGAATCGGAGACTCCGTCAGCCTCGACCTCGCGAGGGCGGAGTTGCTCGCATTCGACCCCAGGACGGGTCGATCCGTTTAGCCAAGGAAGCGGCGCTCGGCAGTTCGCAAAGTACTGGCAGGGGAGGTGCGGAAGATGAAAACGAAAGCACGATTGAGCGGGCGCGCCAAGCGCTCGGGCGCGGCCGCGGCGGCGGCATGGACGGCGCTTCTCTTCTCGGGCATGCCGACGACTGCGGCCGCGTGGTCGTACGCGGAGGCGGCGAAGCCCTACGCCGGACAGTCCATCGTCGTCCTCGACGAGGTGACTCCGCTGCAAGAGGCGATGCAGAGGCTGGTCCCCGAGTTCACGAAAGAAACGGGAATAAACGTCGAGTATCAGTTGCTCAATCACTTCGAAGTGATCAGCAAGGGGCAGGCGGACATGCTCTCCGGCCGCGGAGCCTACGATGCGGTGATGGTGCATTCGCCCCAGATGGGGTTGCTGCTGAAGGCGGGAGTGGTCCGCCCCATCGACGACTTTCTCGCAAACGGCAATCTCACGAGTCCGAATCTGGATACGGCCGACATCATCCAGCCCGGCTGGGACAGTCTGTGCAAGTTCAAGGGCGACACCTACTGTTTTCTGAACTGGAATTACAACGAGGTGTACTGGGCGCGCAAGGATCTGCTCTCGCACCCGGAGGAGCGCGCGGCTTTCAAGGCGCGTTACGGGTACGAGCTCGGCCCGGCGAAGACGCTGCAGCAGCTTCGGGATAATGCGGAATTCTTCACTCGGAAGAAGGGTGAGAAGATGGCCGGTCAGACCCTCGCGAACGACTTCTATGGAATCGTTCAAGAGGGCATCAAGGGCGGCACCACGTTCTGGGGCGTGTGGAACAACTTCATTCGAAACTTCGGAGGCGACATATTCGACGACGAAGGACGGCCGACCGTCGACCGCAAGGAGAACGTCGAGGCGATCAAGTTCTGGGCTTCGTTGTGGAACTACGCCCCGCCAGGTCAGGCCGAGTACTCGCTCATCGATGTGCCGAACGTCATGGGCAACGGAGTGGCGGCGCAGGCCATCGCCTGGAGCGACTTCGTGCTCGGCGTTGATCAACCGGGGAGCTCGCAGTACGCGGGTCAGTTCGTCTACGCGGGCATTCCGGTCAATGCCGACCATTCGGGGTCGCCGTCGGCCGAGACCGAGCCCTCGGGGCTCATCGTGAGCAAGCACAGCAAGCATCCGGAGGCCACTTACCTGTTTCTGCAGTGGCTCATCGACAAGCGCACGCAGAAGCATTTCATCGAATCCACCGGAGTCGGTGTGCCCATCCGCGAAAGCTCGTGGTCCCTCGAGACCCTCAGCAAATCCCGGCTCGCCAATCTCTACGAAGCCATGCGCCAATCCCTCGCCCACGGCGAGGCGAAGCCGAGAGCACCGGATCTGTACCAGATTCAGGACGTGCTCGGGGGCATCCTGCAGGAGATCGCGCTCGGCAGGAAGACGGCCGAGGAGGGGCTGCGGGAAGGCCAGGAAAAGGTGCTCGCCATCTGCAAGCAATGCCTGCTTTGATCGGCGGCTGAGAGAGGCGGCGGCGTCCGGGGGTGCGTTCCTTCGGGCTCCGCCGCCGGGGGAGCGGTCTCGCCATGCAGAAGGCCCAGTCCGAGGCGGCGGTTCGGCTCGCGCCCGCGGAGCCGGCGGCACCCGACAGCGTGCTGTGGTATCCATACGTGATCATAGCTCCGGCCATGATCACGCTCACCGTCGTGGGATTGGTGCCGTTCCTTTACACGGCCTATCTCAGCTTCCACGAGATGAACTATGCCCAGGTGGGCGAGTTTGCGGGCTTTGCGAATTACGCGAGCGTATTGGGCGACGCCCGGTTCTGGCACAGCATGTGGATTGCCACCGTCTTCGTCCTGATCGCCGTGCCGGTGGAGTTCGCGCTCGGCCTCGCGGGCGCGCTCATTCTCAACCAGCAGCTCCGCTTCCGCTCCGTCCTCGTGCCGGTGCTGTTCGTGCCGACCATGATGGCGCCCATCGTCGTGGCCCTGCTCTGGAAGATCATGCTCGCCGGGTCATGGGGGCTCATCTCCTACAACGTTCTGGAGCGTTTCCAAATACTCGATCAGACCTCCGTCTTCGCCTCACCGAGCCTCGCGCTGTATACGCTCATCTTCATCGATATCTGGGAGTGGACCCCGTTCATGACTCTGGCGCTCTTCGCCGGCCTGCGATCGCTGCCGGTGACCCCGTTCATGGCCGCAGCCGTCGACGGGGCCCGCCCGGCGCAGACCTTCGTCCGCTTGACGCTCCCCATGCTGGCGCCGCTCATCGCCGTCATCGTGCTGCTCCGCTTCATCGACGCCTTCAAAATCTTTGATACGATTTTTCTGTTGACGGGCGGCGGGCCGGGAAGCGCAACCGAATCCGTCAGTCTGCTCACCTACAAGATGGTCTTCGATTTCTGGACGCTGGGTCCGGCGACGGCCACGGCGGTGATCATCTGGGTGCTCTTCTTTCTTTTCTGCAACGTGTTCTATCGCGTCGCGAAGGCCAAGCTGAACGCCTTTTGAGCGAGTCAAAGGACCTCTCATGAGCATGTCCCAATCACGGGCGCAGCGGCACACACGGTGGTTCTACACCATGCTGACGCTCGTCTGGGTGGTCATCGTCGTTTTTCCGGTGCTTTGGATGGCCCTCATGATGTTCAAAGCCAATGAGGACATGTTCGCGCGCCCGACGGTCTGGCTGTTCGAACCGACCCTCGAGCACTTTCGCTACGTGTGGGAGCAGGGTTACTTGTGGAACCTGATCCATTCGCTGATCGTGTCTCTGTTGAGCACGGTGCTGGTGGTGCTCGTCGGAACACCGGCCGCTTACGCTTTCGCTCGGTTTCCCATCTGGCGCCGCGACGATCTGCTGCTGTTCATTTTGGCGACGCGCATGGCGCCGCCGGTCGCCCTCGTCATCCCCTACTACCTCATCTACAGCAAGCTGCAAGTGCTCGATACGTTCGGCGGGCTCATCGTGGCTTATCTGACCTTCAATCTGTCCTTCTACGTTTGGGTCCTGCGCAGCTTCTGTCGAGACCTTCCGGTGGAGCTGGAGGAGGCCGCCATGACGGAGGGCTACTCCCGCTGGCAGGTTCTCACGAGGATCACTCTTCCGCTCCTGCGCCCCGGCATCATTGCGACGGCCGTGCTTTGCTTCATCTTCGCCTGGAATGAGTTTCTGTTTGCGTTCATGCTGGCCGGAGACCACGTGCGCACGCTCCCGGTCGCGATTCCAACTCTGATCACGGCGCAGGGCGTCAGATGGGGGGAGCTGGCGATCGTGGGCATCGTCGCGCTGATACCCGTCCTGATCGCCGTTTTCATTCTCCAGCGCCACATCGTGCGCGGGCTCACCCTGGGCGCGGTCAAAGGATGAGGCGGGCGGGGGCC
>CAZPFD010000107.1:0-11856 GCA_964585725.1 uncultured Ectothiorhodospiraceae bacterium
GGCGTGGGTGCGTGGTCCGCGGCGGTGTTTCACTTCATGACCCACGCGTTCTTCATGGCGCTGCTGTTCCTCGGCGCGGGCGTGATCATCGAGGCCCTCGATCACGAACACGACATCCACAAGATGGGTGCGCTGTGGCGCCAGCTCCCATCCACCTTCTGGACGTTCCTCATCGGCGCCGCCGCCCTCGCCTCCCTGCCGCTGGTGACCGCGGGCTTCTACAGCAAGGATCAGATCCTGTGGCTCACCTGGGCCTCGGAGTCGGGCAGCCCCTGGCTGTGGCTCGCGGGGCTGGCGGGCGCCTTCGTGACCGCGCTCTACATCTTCCGCCTGGTGTTCGTCGCATTCTTCGGGGATCCGAAGACGCTCATCCGCCGCGAGCCCGGGGTGTGCATGGTGCTGCCCCTGGTGGTGCTCGCCGTGCTCTCCGTCATCGGCGGCTTCGTCGAGGTGCCGCACACGCTGCATGAGGTCACGCTCCTCTCCGACTTTCTGCACACGGCGCTGCCGGCGGCGAGCGTCGCCCACGGCGGGGTGACCTTGGAGATCGTGCTCCAGATCGCAGCGGCGCTCGCGTCCATCGGCGGCATCGCGCTGGCGTGGGTGCTGTTCCTGCACCGGCCCGATATCGCCGCCGCCCTCGCGCGCGCGCCCGCCGTCGCCGCTCTGCACCGCTTCTGGTTCTCGGGCTGGGGCTTCGACTGGCTCTACGACCGGGTCTTCGTCAGACCCTTCGTGTGGATCGCGCGGGTCAACCGCGACGACGTGGTGGACAGCTTCTACGACGCCACGGCGCTGACCCTGCGCGCCTCGCACCGGCTGGCCAGCCGCACGCAGAACGGCGAGGTGCGCTGGTACGCCGCGGGCGTCGCCGTCGGATCGGTGTTCGTGATGGGAGTGGCCCTGTTCCTATGATCCTGCTGTGGCTCATCGTGATCCTGCTCGCCGGCGGCGTGCTCGCCTGGATCGCCGAGGGCGTGAGCCGCGCCCTGCCCCGCTGGATCTCGCTGGCGGCGCTGGGCGCCACGCTCCTGCTGGTGCTCGGGATGTGGGCGATGATGCCCGGCCCCGTCGAGCTCATGCTGCGCGACGCCTGGTTCGCGCAGCTCGACTGGCGCTGGATCCCGCGCTTCGGCATCGGCTTTCACCTGGCCATGGACGGGCTGAGCCTGCTGCTCGTGCTGCTCACCGTGTTCCTGGGCCTGGTCTCGGTGCTCTGCTCGTGGACCGAGATCGAGGAGCGCGTGGGCTTCTTTCACTTCAACCTGATGTGGTCGCTCGCGGGCGTGGTCGGCGTGTTCCTCGCGCTCGACCTGTTTCTGTTCTTCTTCTTCTGGGAAGTGATGCTGGTCCCCATGTACTTCCTCATCGCCGTGTGGGGCCACGAGAACCGCGTCTACTCCGCCATCAAGTTCTTCATCTTCACCCAGGCGAGCAGCCTGCTGATGCTCATCGCCATCCTCGCGCTGGTGCTCGTGCATCACGCGCAGACCGGCGACTGGACCTTCGACTACTTCGATCTCCTCGGCACCGCCGTCGCGCCCGAGCTCGGGATGTGGCTGATGCTCGGGTTCTTCATCGCGTTCGCGGTGAAGCTGCCGGCGGTGCCGGTGCACACCTGGCTGCCGGACGCGCACACCGACGCCCCCACCGCGGGCAGCGTGATCCTGGCGGGCGTGCTGCTCAAGACCGGCGCCTACGGGCTCATCCGCTTCGTGGTGCCGCTGTTCCCGGAGGCGGCCATGACCTTCGCGCCGGTGGCCATGGTCCTCGCCGTCGCCGGGATCATCTACGGCGCGGTGCTGGCCTTCGCCCAGCAGGACTTCAAGCGCCTGGTCGCCTACACCAGCATCAGCCACCTGGGCTTCGTGCTCCTCGGGGTCTTCGCCTGGAACGAGCTCGCGCTCCAGGGCTCGGTCATGCAGATGATCGCCCACGGGATCAGCACGGGCGCCCTGTTCATCGTGGCCGGCGCGCTCCAGGAGCGGATGCACACCCGCGACATGGAGCGCATGGGCGGGCTGTGGGCCGCCGCGCCGCGCATGGGCGCCATCGCGCTGTTCTTCGCCGTCGCCTCCCTGGGGCTGCCGGGCCTCGGCAACTTCGTGGGCGAGTTCCTGGTGCTGGTGGGCGCGTTCGAAGTGAGCCGGGTGTTCACGGTCCTCGCCGCGCTCGGCCTGGTGACCGCGGTGGTGTACGCGCTGATCCTGATCCAGAAGAGCTTCCAGGGGCCGGCGCGCGCGGGGCCGGCCATCGCCGACTTCAGGCCGCGGGAGACCGGCTACATGGCGGTGATGATGGCGGCGCTGGTGTGGCTCGGCCTCTACCCGCAGCCGGTGCTCGACGCCGCACGCCCGGCGCTGGACGGGATGCGGGAGAGCGCCGCGGTGCACCGCGCAGCGAAGCCTGGGGGAGCGAAGCTCGCGGGAGCGGACTCCAGCCCGCGATCGCCGCGCTCAAAGAGCGCGCCCACAGGCAACCTCGATCACCCATCACCAATCACGGCTCGCGCGCCATGACCTTCACCTGGACGCACCTCGTGGCCCTGCTCCCCGTCATCGCGCTGGCGCTCGCCGCCATCGCCGTGATGCTGGTCGCCGCCTTCGTGCGCGAGCACCGCTTGACCGCGAGCCTCACGCTCGCGGGTCTGGCGCTGTCCTTCGTCCTGCTGCCGGTCGCGGGGAGCGTCGCCCCGATTCAGGTCACGCCGCTGCTCATCGTCGATCGCTACGCCCTCTTCTACACCGGGCTGCTGCTGGTCGCGACCGCCGCCGTGGCGGGTCTCTGCTATGCGTATTTCGAAGGCCGCCGCGAGCAGCGCGACGAGCTCTATATCCTGCTCCTCACCGCGACCCTCGGCGGCGCCGTTCTGGTCGCGAGCAGTCACTTCGCATCGTTCTTCCTCGGGCTCGAGCTGGTCAGCGTGTCCCTGTTCGCGCTGATCGCCTATCCCCGCGAGCACCGGCCGCCCCTGGAGGCGGGGCTCAAGTACCTCATCCTGAGCGGCGTGTCCTCGGCGCTGCTGCTCTTCGGCATGGCGCTCATGTACGCGGAGATGGGCACGCTCGAGTTCGCGCGCATGGGCGCGCTGCTCGGCGGCGAGGCCGCGCTGCGCGACGTGTATCTGCTCGCAGGTCTCGCGCTGGTCGTCGCCGGGGTCGGGTTCAAGCTCTCCCTGGTGCCGTTCCACCTGTGGACGCCCGATGTCTATCAAGGCGCGCCGGCCCCGGTCACCGCCTTCCTCGCCACCGTATCCAAGGGCGCCATCTTCGCGCTGCTGCTGCGCTACTTCGCCCAGGCCGGGGGCTACGCCTATACGCCCGTGCTGCTCGCGCTGGCGGTCATCGCCATCGCCTCCATGCTCCTCGGCAACGTGCTCGCGCTGCTGCAGGACAACGTCAAGCGCATCCTGGCCTACTCCTCCATCGCGCACCTCGGATACCTGCTGGTGGCGTTTCTCGCCGCCGGGCCGCTGGCGGTGGAGTCGGTGAGCTACTACCTGGCGGCGTACTTCGTCACCACCATCGGCGCCTTCGGCATCGTCGCTCTGGCATCCTCCCCGGCGGAGGTCCGGGAGAGCGAGCGGCTCGAGGACTATCGCGGGCTCTTCTGGCGCCGGCCATGGCTCGGCGGCGCCTTCACCCTGATGCTGCTCTCGCTGGCCGGCATTCCCCTCACCATGGGGTTCGTGGCCAAGTTCTACGTGTTCGCCGCCGGCGTCGAGGCGGCCCTGTGGCTGCTGGTGGCCATCCTCGTGGCCGGCAGCGCCATCGGCCTCTTCTATTACCTGCGGATCATCGTCTTCCTGTACATGCCGCAGGCGCAGGCCCCGGCCGCGCCGCCCGCGGCGGCGCCTCTGGCCGGACCCATCGTGCTGGGCGCGCTGACCTTGCTGCTCATCTGGCTCGGCGTCTACCCCGAGCCCATCGTGCAGGTGATCCAGGGCACCGCCGTCGCGCTGATCTGAACGGAACGAAGCGACATGCGTGATCGCGAGACACACCCACACCGGAGCGGACCCGCCGAGCGGGACCGTGCGGAGGCCGAGCGGCTGGCGGAGATGCTGGAGCTGGCGGTGTCGCTGCGCCGCGATGCGCTGCTCGAGATGACCGCGCGCGTGGCCCACGAGCTCAACCAGCCCCTCAGCGTGATCGTCAGCAACGTGCGCGGCGCCGCCCGGCGCCTGGCCGCCGAGGAGCCCGTGAACCCGCGCATCCTGCAGGCGCTGGACAAGGCCGCGGCCCAGGCCAAACGCGCCGCGGAGGTGGTGGAGCGGGTTCGCGCCGAGCTCGGGGGGGATCCGATGCCGCGCGAGCCGCTGGACATCGGGAGCGTCGCCCGCGGGGCCCTGTGCATCAGCGCACCGGTCGCCGACGCGCGCGCGGTCCGGCTCGAAGCGCAGATCGGCGAGCGCCCGCTTCCCGTGCAGGGCGATGCCCGGCGCCTCAAGCAGGCGCTGCTCGTGCTCCTGCTCGAGGGCATCGGCGGTCTCCATGCCGTGCGCGGCCCCGCGCCGGTGCTGTCTCTTCGCGCCGCCGGGCGCGGGACCTGCATCGAGATCACCCTGTGTCATCGCGGCGGCAGCGCACCCCCCGCGGCGGCCGCGGCATCCCGAACGCTCTCGGCACCGGCTCCCGCCTGCGACGCCGGGCTCGGCCTGAGCTTCGTGCGCAGCGTCGTGGAGGCGCACGGTGGGGGCCTGGAGGTGCTCGAAGACGGGCAGCGCGGCGAGAGCGGCTCGGTCCGCATTCGCCTGCCGAGCACGACGAGCCACGATGGTAAAGAGGAGTGAAGACGACACGACGACGGTTTTCGTCGTCGACGACGATCCGGAGATCCGCGAGTCACTGCAGTGGCTGTTGGAGTCGGCCGGAATCGAGGTGACCGCGTTCGGGTCCCCGCAGTCGTTCCTGGACGCATGCCGCCAGGACATGCGCGGATGCCTGCTCCTCGACCTTCGCATGCCGGACATGAACGGGCTCGCGCTCCAGCGCGAGCTGGCCGCGCGCGGCATCCACCTGCCCACCATCATCCTCACCGCCCACGCCGACGTGCCCACCGCGGTCGAGGCCATGCGCGCAGGCGCGGTGGACGTGATCCAGAAGCCTTTCGAGGACCGGCTCCTGCTCGATCGCATCCATCAGGCGCTGCGCGAGGACGCCAGCGCGCGCCGGCGCGAGGAGGAGCACGCGCAGGTCGTCGAGCGCGTCGCGAGCCTGACCCCCCGGGAGCGGGAGGTGCTCGAGCGGCTGGCGGACGGCGCGACGACCAAGGAGGTGGCCCGGATACTCGGCATCAGCGTGCGCACCGCCGAGGTTCACCGGGCCAACGTGATGCGAAAGATGGAAGCCGGCTCCCTGGCCGAGCTCGTCACCCAGGTGGTCCTCTACCGCTATCACCGGGATCAATCGAATCGCTGACGACGTGCTCCCGCAAACACTCTATACTGCGCGTTCCGGCGCGGGCGCTGGACGAAAGCGGGGCTGATTCCGGGTTGCCGCGCAAGTGACGGCGCTGTTTTACGCGCGACGGCGCACCGCGCGCACAGGGCGTGCAGGGAACTCTATCATCCGATGACACGGCACTCCGGCACAGAGCCCGATGGCGCCGAGACGGGCGTGGACGCCCCGGACGCGCCCCTTGATCTGAGCGGTGCCACCCTGCGGGCGCTCCTCGAGCTGGTGCCCGTGGGTGTGCTCGTCTGGCACGACGAGCGCTTGTTCACCAATCGACGTGGCGCAGAGCTGACCGGGCTCCCGCCCACCGGCGATGCACGCGCCTATACGGCGCCCGAGGACATGCCCTTCACCTTCACCCTCGGGGGTCGCGAGCTGTCCTTCGAGGAGGAGCCCCTTCGCCGTGCGCTCGCACACGGCGCCGTCACCCGCGACGCGGCCCTGCGCCTGGCGCGCGCCGACGGCACCGGGAGCGACGTGACGCTGTCGGCATGGCCGATCACCGACGCCGAAGGAACACCGCGCGGCGCCGTCGCCGCGCTCGCCGAGGCCTCGGCTTCGCCGCCCGAGGAAACCATGCAGCGGGTCGAGCACCTCGCATCACTGGGGACGCTCGCGGCCAGCGTCGCCCACGAGATCAACAATCCCCTCAACTCCATCATGGTCAACGCCGAGCTCGCCCTGATCGCGCTCGACAAGAGCACCGACCGCGGCAAGGTGAGGCATGCGCTGGAGACCATCATCCGCGACGTGAAGCGCTGCGGCTCGATCACCCACGGGGTGCTTCAGCTCTCCAAGGCCAAGGACACGCACCGGGAGCCGCACGATCCCAACGACGTCGTTCGACAGGCCCGCCAGCTCGTCGCCGCGTACTTCCGCATGCACGACGCCATCCTCGAGCTCGATCTCGAGGAGCTCCCCCCTGTGCGCATGAATGCGACCATCATGGAGCACGCCGTCGTGAATCTCCTGCGCAACGCCGCGGAAGCGGGCGGCAAGGGGGTGCGCGTACGCCTCGGGACCCGGCACACCGGCGATACGGTCGTGATCACGGTGAGCGACGACGGCCCCGGCATCGCCGCCGAGCATCTGGATAAGGTGTTCAAACCGCTCTTCTCCACGAACCGCCACCGCGACGGGACGGGTTTGGGGCTCAGTCTGGTTCACCGCACCATCAAGGAGCACGGGGGCACGATCCGGGTGCAGAGCCGACCGAACGCAGGGACGACCTTCACCATCGAGCTGCCGGTCGCACAAGCACAGAGCTCCGACGATGGCGCGCATCCTGATCGCTGAGGACGAGGAGGACACCTCGAGGCCCATCGCGGAGTTTCTCCAGAGCCGCGGGCACTCCGTACGCGTGGCGCATACCGGCACGGAGGCGCTCGCGCTCGGGGAGACCTTCGAGCCGGAGGTGCTGCTGTGCTCGCTGCTCCTGGAGGGCGAGAAAAGCGCGCTGGAGGTCGCGCGCGCGATGGCGGCGGCGCTGCCGGCCCTGAAGGTGCTCTTCATCTCCGGGCTGCCTGCGGGCGAGGTGACGTCCCACTTCTCGGGCATACCGGTGCGCGACGTGCTGGTGAAGCCGGTCAGTCTGGAGCGCGTGGTCCACGCCATCGAAGAAGCCGCCCCGGACGAGGAGCCCTCCTGAACCCGCGCACCGGGTGCTCCCTCACTGCACCCCTTCCTCGAAGGCCTGCACCTGGGCCTCCGCCTCGGCCCGGTCGATGCCGTACGCCTCCTGCAGCTTTCCGACAAGGATGGCGCGATCGCCCCGGATCTCGTCGAGCTGGTCGTCGGTCAGCTCGTCCCACGCGTCGAGGACCTGCTGCCGGTACTCCTCCCAGTTGGTCCTGATCTGCTCCCAGTCCATACCCCACCTCCAGGCACGACCCGGTCACGGGTTTGCATGCCGCCCGCGATCCCGGAGACGGGCGCCCGGGCAATCTTTGGAAAAACAATCGCTTATTACCAAGCGAGCCGCCGCCGGCCGGACACACCCACCCGCGTTCGAGCCCCCGCCCCACCTTTCAGAGTAGATTACAATACGGGGCTTGGAGAAGGTCTTCAGTCCTCCACGAAGGCCTGCGCGGGACGCCCCGGTGTCGCGGTGCCCGTATCTCATCACAACCTGCAACCGCAAGACACCACATGCCGCATGCACTGATAGTCGACGACGACCCCGGCTTCACGCCCGCCATCGGCGAATTCATCAAGGAATATGGCTTCAGCGTGAACGTCGCCCCCGGGCTGCGCGCCGCCTACGAGGAGCTCGAGCGCGGCACCCCCGACCTGGTGCTCGTCGATCTCATCCTGCCCGACGGCAGCGGCCTGGATCTGGTGCAGAGGCTCGAGTCGACCGCTGCGCAGGTAGTCGTGATCACCGGACATCCCACCGTGGAACGGGCGGTGGATTCTCTGCGCGCGCAGGTCGCGGACTTCCTGATCAAGCCGCTGGACATGCAGCGCCTCAAGGTCTGCCTGGACGCGGTGACGGATTCGCAAACGCGCTCGCATTCGGTGCTGCCCAAGCGCGCGCAGGGCCCGGACTGGGCGCCGTTCGGCTACCTCGTGGGGCGCTCCGCGCCCATGCGCGAGCTCTACGCGATGGTGCAGAAAGCCGCGCCCACGGACGCCAATGTTCTGCTACAGGGCGAGAGCGGGACCGGCAAGGAGCTTGTGGCGCAGGCCATCCACGACCTGAGCGGGCGCCGCGACGGCCCCTTCCTGGCCCTCAACTGCGGAGCCATGCCCCAGAACCTCATCGGCTCCGAGCTCTTCGGTCACGAGCGCGGCAGCTTCACCGGCGCCACGCGCCAGCACAAGGGGTGCTTCGAGCGCGCGGCCGGCGGCACGCTCCTCCTCGACGAGATCAGCGAGATGCCCCTCGAGCTTCAGGTGCACCTCCTGCGCGTGCTCGAAGCCGGCACCATGCGCCGTCTCGGCGGCGATCGGGACATCCGGATCGACGTGCGGGTCATCGCCGCCACCAACCAGGACCTGGAGTCCGCGGTGGCCGAAGGGAAGTTCCGCGAGGATCTGTACTTTCGGCTGATGGTTCTGCCCATCGTCCTGCCGCCGCTGCGCGATCGGCGCGACGACATACCCCTGCTCGCCAATCACTTCCTCGCGCTCCTGAACGACCAGCAGGACGCCCGCAGGCGCTTCACCCCCGAGGCGCTCGAGCACCTGGCCGGCCACTCCTGGCCGGGCAACGTGCGCGAGCTTCGCAACACGGTGCAGCGCGCCTTCATTCTCGCGGACGAGACCATCGCCCCCAAGCACCTGGAATGGGTCGATCAGCTCAGCCCCGGCAACGGCTCCGACGAGCTCAGTCTGCCGGTCGGCACCTCCATCGACGATGCCGAGCGCCGCCTCATCCTCGCCACCCTCGATCACTTCCAGGGCGACAAGCCGCGCACCGCCGAGACCCTCGGCATCAGCCTCAAGACCCTCTACAACCGCCTCAAGCAGTACTCGCAGCAGGACGACGCAAGCCGCTGAAGGGGGTCCGCCCGCCCACGTCTTGCCGGCCCGCGGCAAGACGAGGGCGGTGGCGTTCGCGGTCTTTCCCGCCCTGAACCTGCCTCTCCTCACGCGAGGCTGTGGCGTAGTGCCGCATTGTGGGGGCGGTGGGCCTCAGTGGGCGTCCCCCGATACCAGGTCGGCACGAGGTAGCCGATGAGAAAGCCGAGCACCCCTGATATCACGATCGGTATGGCCGCCCGTCCGCCCATTCCCATCATGTACGTGGCGAACCCGGCGCCGAGCGCCGTGCAGCACGCCTGAAGCGCGCCCTCCTGCCAGCGCAGCCGGTGCTGGGTCCTCTCGTCCACCCGATTGTCCGTCATGTAGCTGGTGGCGATCGCGGTCACCATGGGTATGACCGTCCACCAGAACTTTCCACCGAGGAACCCGCTCAGACCCGGCGTGAGCCCGCCCTCGGCGATCCCGTTATAGAGGATGCTGATCACCGACGCGCATGCTGCGGCCGCGGCGCCGGCCAGGACGTACGTCGCCCAAGGCCTTCTGTCCGCCGCGCATGCGGGGTCCACCAGCCTCTTCACCACCACGGCGCAGAGGATGGCCACGCAATAGTTGGTGGCGATCATGATCGACAGAAGCACGCGCTGCCCCCGGCTGTCCGGGTCGCCGAACAAGTGCCCCGTGATGATGAAAGCGATGACCAGCGTGACCAGAAGCAGCAGAAACATTCGTGCGAATTCGTGCACGGTCAAGCCGGGCGGGTTGCCCCCGTCTATGCCGAGCCGCTTCAGGGCGAGCTTCCGCCCTTCGGACGTGGGGTAGGTGTAAAGGATCGCCCGACTGGCGAAATCGCACGTCTGCTGGGCGAAGGCGTGCAGCTGCCGTTCGTACTCCCGCTTGCACTCCTCGACGGCGCGCCCCAACGTCGGGTCGCGCGCGGCCGCCCGATCCAGCATGAATGCATGTTTTGCCTTGTCGCGGAACTCCCTGAAGCGCTCTGCGAGCGCCTGGTATTGACCGTAGAACCGATCCACGAAGGGGTGGAACGCCTCGTTCTGTTCCCACTTCAGCACCTTGTCGCAGAACGCGTACGCTCGAGTCCATTGATGCTGCGGGCTTCCATCGTCTTCGAAGCGGACATCCCGCTCCTTCAGCCCATCGGCAATCATGCCCTGTTTGATGGAGTTGCGTTCGTGCTCATCCAGGCTGAGAGTGCAGGATTGCAGCACCTTGCTCAGCTTGCCGGCGGCGCTCGACAACGACGCCGTGCGCTGGAACGAGCGGATTATCTTCGCGTCCAGGCTCTTCAGACGGGGAATCTTCGGCAGCAGCACCGTCAGGAAGAGCGCGGCCAGGAGTTGTGGTGAGAATTGGGCATTCTGCTCCGTGACCGGGAGCCCCGCACCGCTCAGAACGGTCGACCACTCTTCGCCGGCTGCCGTGCGCAGCCCGGCGATGAGGAAGGTGACGACGACGAAGAGAAGCTCCGTGGTCAGAAGGTATAGAACGGCCACGCACTCGAAGCGCAGCGCCGGCGCCTCCAGCCGGATCTCCTTGTCTTCGTGAAAACGGGTCAGCGCGAAGACGCCCACGAACAGCGTGCCGATCAGAAAATCGGCGCTCGAGAAGACTTGCATACCCATGGCTCACCCCCATGTGTTCTGTCTTTTCGGCATGCATCATCCCTCGTGATGACCGGTCACGCTGTGGGTTTTGCCACACGCCGGGGTTCGCCCTGATCGCGCGACGGCCTCGGGGCTCGGCACCCCTCGAGCCGACCATTTGTGAGAAAACCCACATCCTCGCGCGAAGCCGTCGGCTACGCTCTCACCCGTCTTCGCATGAAGGCACCCCCCACACGACCTTGCCCCGCCGGGCACCCCACCTGGCGGGGCCTTCTTTACGGTTCTTCGCCCATTTCCGGCGTAGGGCGCGATGCACCCCCGGGCGCAGCAAGATCTGGGGCGAGGGCGCAGCGCAGCGAAAATCCCGCCGCGAAAGCTGACGGCGACGAGCCATATCCGCCCCGCGCCTCTTGCGCCGGCCGAGAAGCCTCCCGCTATACTGCGCTCGGCGCGCCGAGCCGCCGTGTCCCGCGAGGAGCAGCTCCATGTCAGAGGAACAGATTCTCGAAGCCCTGAACGGCCGGATCGTCTTCCATCGACGCTGGCGTCGAGTCTGGTCGTTCACGTACTTCGCGTTCGCGGCCACCACCGTCATCGCGGCCGCGCTCGCCACCGCATCTGCGGGCTTCATCACGGATACGGGCGGCGGCCGCGCGTTGACCGCAGGTTTGGCCTTTGCCGCAACCGTCTTTGCGAGCCTGGAGAAGGTGCTCAAGCTGCGCGAGAAGTGGGACCTGCACCGAAACAGCCAGATAGCTCTCGAGATCATCCAGCTCAAGGCGCTCGCCAAGGTGCTGGATACGAGAGAAGTGGTGGAGCAGATAGAAAAGGTCGCGCAATCCTACAGCGTGCAGCTCGGCGAGCTGAATGTCACATCGGAGGCCGCGGAGACCTGAGTCGCCGCTGATCCGCTGCACATACCGCCGGGACCCATCTCCAAGGACGCTCGGCGGCAAGGTTTCCCGGAAATCCGCGAAGAACCGAAAAAAAGCCCCGCCAGCCGTCCCTGGGACCGGCGGGGCGAGGCGCCTGAAGGGCGGTGGGGGTGGTTTCCGCCTGGCGGGCAAAAGCTGTTCCGTTTCTCCCGCCACCACGACAGTCTGAATGTCAGCGGCTTAGCCACGGATGACGCATTCCTTGCAGATCGGAGACAGGTCCGCCCTTCGAGGGAGCCCATGCCCCCCCCGAGCTCACGTACCCCAAGATCCCGATGTCAATTAGAATATACTTTAGAAATTATCTATAACATATTGTTTAAGAAGTAAGTAAGACTTCTGCGGCGCCTGCGGCAC
>CAZPFD010000108.1:0-11774 GCA_964585725.1 uncultured Ectothiorhodospiraceae bacterium
GAGCCGTTGGGGCCGATCAGACCGACGATGCTGCCGGCATCGACCTTCAGGCTGATGTCGTTGTTGGCCGTCACGCCGCCGAAGCGCTTGCTGACGTTTTCTACCTCCAAGAGGGCGCCCATCAGCCGCTCCTCGACGGAGTCTGCGCGTCGGCAACGCGGCGCAGTATCGTGCGCCCGAAGCGCTCCGGGTAATGCTCTCTGAGCCAGCCGAGGATGCCCTGGGGGAAGAACACCACGATGAGCACGATGAGCAGCCCCAGCGCGACGCGCTGCCAGCCGAGCAGGAACGTCCAGAACAGCTCCTGCGTCACGTGGAAGACCACGGCCCCCACCACCGGACCCCACAGGGTGCCTTTGCCGCCCAGAATGGCCATCAGCACCATCCACACGCCGAAGGTGGCGCCGGCGAAGGCGACGTCTCGAGGATCGATGAAGCCCACCACGTTGCCGATGATGCCGCCCGCGATACCGAGAAAGAAGGCGGAGATGCTCCAGGCCGCAATCTTGTAGCGGGTGGTGTACATCCCGAGCGCTTCGGCCTTGTCTTCGTCGTCGCGAATCGCGTTCAAAGCCAGACCGAAGCGGCCCCCGTATATGCGCCTCAGGAACAGGAAGGTTGCAACGGTGAGCACGAAGGCCAGGTAGCAGAAGAAAAGCAGCCGCGACTCGATATCTCCCGGGAAGAGCGGGGTGACCATGCCGGAGCCTGCGCCGATGAGGTCGATGCCGCCGGCGATCTCGCCCGCGGCGATCCCCAGACCGAGCGTGCCGATGGCGAAGTAGTGGCCGCGAAGGGCCAGGATCGCCGTGCCCAGCAGCATGGCGGTGGCCGCGCCGGCCACCGCCGCCAGCGCGAGTCCCAGCCCGAAGCCGGTGAAGTACTGATAAGGGGTCAGGTCGATGCTGATGGCGCCCGAGGCGGCGGTGTACTTGGCGAGATCGTAATAGAGCCCCACCTGCGTAATCGCGCAGACATACATGCCAATCCCGAAAAAGACGATGTTGCCGAAGGAGTTGTAGCCCATGTGTCCGCCCAGGATGTCCCAGCACAGGGCGAACACGATCATGATCCAGAGAAACGTGATCTGCGTGATGAAGGCGGGGAACAACAGCGGCGCCGCCAGCCCCAGCGCCAGCAGCCCCGCGTACAGGACCAGCCGGGTGAGCGCGCCGCTCACTTCAGATACCTTCGCTGGCGGCTCAGACGCAGGCTGCGCACGACGAGCACGACGACCAGCAGGGAGAACACGAAGGCGACCTGAAACTCCGCGCCCAGAATGAAGCCCGCGAAGTTCTCCGCCGCCCCGAGGCCCAGGCCCGCGGCCACCACGCCGCCGACGTTTCCCAAGCCCGCCACCACCACGATCATGAACGAGCGCACCGTGTAGGCCAGACCCAGGAAGGGGTGAATCACCCAGGTCACGGCCACCAGCGCGCCCGCGGCGCCGCAGATCGCGGCATTCAGCGCATAGGTCGTGGCGTACACCCGATCGGTGTCCACGCCCAGGATGCGCGCGGCACGGGCGTTCTGGGCCGTGGCGCGAATCGCCTGCCCGAGGCGCGACCGTTTGAGAAAGACCATCAGGCAGCCTGCGAGCACGAAGCTCAGAAGGAACGAGACGACCTTGACCTCGGAGACGCTGACCATGCCGTCGAAGAAGAACCGGGTCCCGAAGCCCGCTTCCGCGGTTTGCACGTCCGCCCCGAAAGTCTCGTTCATGAGCTGCTGGAGCAGGATGCTCAGCCCGAACGTGGCCAGAATGGACGTGAAGAGATCGCGGTCCACGACGCGGAAGATCACCAGACGGTAGATGACCCACCCGAGCACGAACAGCACCACCGCGGCCACCGGGATGCCGTAGAGGGGGTGAATGTCCGCCCTGCTCAGATAGAAGGCCACGTAGCCCCCGAGAATCACGAACTCGCCCTGGGCGACGTTGATGATGTTCATCACGCCCCACACGAGCGCCATTCCGTAGGCCGCCAGTGCGAAGATCGCGCCGACGAGCAGCCCGTCCACGAGGAGCTGGAGGTTCAGGACCGGTGCATCAAACAGGAGCTGAAGGTCGTCCACGGCGGAGTGAACTCGATACCAAGCGAGCAGAGTATGCGTGTTCGGCTGTTTTTCTTGTCAGTTCGCGGCTGCGGACGCGGATCCGCGGCCCGCCATCCCTGGCGGGCTCGCGCTTTCTCCGCCCCGCGGGCCGGGCTTACCCGGTCGTCCTGCGCATCGGCTCGCGTAGATCGCGCGGTAGCGCATCTGCGCGCGCCTATGGCGCCAGGACGGCGTCAGGGTCACTTCGGGCGCGGGTAGACGATCTCCGAGTCCGCCCAGCGTCGCGGAGCCACCACACGATACTGACCGTCCCGCACCTGGTACAGAACCATCGGCTTGGCGATGTTTTTGCCGGTCTCGTCGAACTTGACGTTGCCGTAGAAGGTCTGCATGTCGGTTTCGGCGAGGGCGTCGCGCACCGCGCCGGGATCGGTGGAGCCAGCCCGCTGGATGGCGTCCGCGAACACCAGCACCGCCGCAGCGGACTCGGCCGCCTGGTAGGGCGGCGCGTACCCGTAGGTCTGTTCGAAGAGCTGGGCGAAGTCCTCGGCGCTGCCGAAGACGTCGTCGCGGTAACTGAGCGAGCGGTCCCACTGCGAAGCGCACAGCGCGTACTCGGCAGCTTCGCCGAACTTGCCGATGACGTCAGCCGAGTCGCAGTGCGTGAGCGCCAGCATGGGGACGTACACGCCCATCTCGGAGACTTGCCTGATGGCAAGCGCGGCGCCTTTCGCGTGGCCGGAGACCACCAGAATGTCCGGTCGGAGTGCACGCACCTTGGTGAGGGTGGCCGACATGTCGTTGAGCTCCGGCGGCAGCTTGTCATCGATGACGATTTTCATGTCGTGCCCCGGGGCATGAACGTCGTCCACGACGCCCGCGCGCACGTCCTGGGAGAAAGGGTCGTTCTCGAAGGCCAGGGCCACCTTCAGATCCGACGGATCGTCGCCGCGCTCACGGGCAAGCTCCGCTGCCAAGCTGATTGCGCTCGACAGGTACTGCTCCGACGTGGACAGCACGGCGAAGAGGTAGCGATACCCCTGCGTAAACAGGGACCGCGAGGCGCCGTTCGCTTCCACCATCGGGACTCCGTGCTTCTCGGTTACCGGCGCGATGGCCTTGGTGAGCCCCGAGCTGTACGGGCCGAGCAGGAAATGAACGCCGTCCTGGTTGATCAGCCGTTCGGCGAGCTGGGCTCCGCGGGCGGGCGTCGACTCGTCGTCGTAATAGATGATCTTGATCGGGTACGACTTGCCGCCCACCCGGACGCCCCCCATGGCGTTCATTCGCTCGACCGCCAGGTCGTAGCCGTTGCGGGTGTGGTTGCCGTTCGTTGAATACTTGCCCGTGAGGGAGACCGCGGCCCCGAGGACGATAGTGTCCCCCTCCACCTGGGCCTGCGCGGCCGAGCCGATCAGCAAGCTGGCGAGGGCGGCGAGTACGGTGCTCAGAAGGGTCGTTGTTACTCGCTTCTTCATGGCGCTTCCTCTCTGGTTCTTGGCCAGGGTGTGAGCGACGAGGCTCGGCAGGTTGTTGAAAATCAACGAGTCGCGCGCGACACGCAAGCCGGTTGGCGCCCGGGCCGGCGCAGCTGCCCGCCCCCTGCCGCACCCCAGAGCGACAGCTTTCGCGACCGGTCGGGCCCTGTCAAGCTTCCGTGCGGGGAGCATCCTGATGGCGAACGAGAGGCGGCTGCGGCCTGCGGCGGGCCGGCGTGCGCCGTTCCCGGGTTCAGCCCCGTTCCTCTCCGGGGCAGTCCTCGCTCCGAAGACGTCGGCACAGGTTCATGAGCATCCCGGCGGTCGCTCCCCAGATGTAGCGGGCTCCGTACTCGAATACGTAGAAATGCCGATCCTGCCCGCGCACGTGACGGCTGTGCATCTGGTGATTGTCCGGGTCCAGGAGAAAGGCGAGGGGAACCTCGAATACGTCCGCCACCTCGAAGCGGTCGGGACGCAGGCGGAATCCTTCGCGTACGAACCCCACCACCGGGGCCACGAGGTAGCCGGTCACCGTCTCGTAGCTGTCGAGGTACCCGGCGACGTCCACGTAATCGGGCCCGATCCCGACCTCCTCCTCGGTCTCGCGCAGGGCCGCGTCCACCGGCCCCCGGTCCTGGTGCTCGAGACGCCCCCCCGGGAAGCTGATCTGGCCCGCGTGGTCGCTGAGATGCTGCGTGCGTTCGGTGAACAGGACGGTGAGTCCGCCGGCACGCTCGATGAGGGGCACGAGCACCGCGGCGGGGGTGAGGGTGCGCACGCCTCGCGGCGACTGGTTCAGGTCGTAGTCGCTGATGCTCGCCCTTCCTACGTCGCTGGGGACGTTCGAGGCGCCCGTGAGGGTGACGTCGGGATGCGCGCGCAGACAACGCGTGATCCGGATTCGCTCTCTCGACGGCTTGCTAAAGTTCGAGTCCACCCGTCCGAGTCTTGATTGCGGACCTTCGAATATTACCCAGTCCGGCTGCATTCCGTTGTTGTCGCGGGCCGCCCGCCCCGGCCCGGGGGAGCGTTTGATGCTGCGTTGCACCAACCGCTCCGAGGCCGCAGGAACGAACGGGAATGTAAGCAACGGAACGGTCCTGTCGTCCAGGAGTGCCGAGGGTTGGAACCGCGTGAGCTCGCACAGGCAGGACACTCGCAGGTCCGGCACCAGCCGTTCGAGACTTATCGTCTCGTCGCCGAGAATATCGAGCGCGTGATTCGCGGGCAATCGGCGGCGGTGCGAAAACTGCTCGCCGCCTTCGCCGCCGGCGCGCACGTGCTGCTCGAGGACATGCCCGGCACGGGGAAAACGACGCTGGCGAAGGCCCTGGCCCGCTCGGTCGACGCCCAATTCCAGCGCATTCAGTTCACACCCGATCTGCTCCCCGCCGACATTCTGGGCGTATCGGTGTACGACCAGCGTGAAAGGAGATTTCGCTTTCACAAGGGTCCGGTGTTCACGAACATCCTGCTCGCCGATGAGATCAACCGCGCCTCGCCGAGGACCCAGTCGGCCCTGCTCGAGGCCATGGCCGAGGGACAGGTGAGCACCGACGGAGTGCGCCGGCCCCTCGACGCCCTGTTCTTCGTCATGGCCACGCAGAACCCCATCGAGTTTCAAGGGACCTATCCTCTGCCCGAGGCGCAGATGGACCGCTTCGGGCTGCGCTTCGGCCTGGGCTACGTGACGCCGGCGGAGGAAGTGGCGATTCTCAGCGACCAGACCATACGGCACCCCCTGGAGGACATCGGGCCCTGCGTTACGCGGGCCGACGTGGAGGAGCTGCGGCGCTCGGTGCACGAGGTGCGCATCAGCGAGGAGCTCAAGCATTACACGGTGGCCATCGTCGGTGAGTCCCGGCGCGCGGAAGGCGTGCAGATCGGGGCGAGTCCGCGCGCCTCGCTGGCGCTGATGAAGGCGGCGCAGGCGGCGGCGCTTTTCGACGGACTCGACTACGTGGCCCCCGATCACATCCAGGAGATGGCCGAGCCCGTGATTGCCCATCGCTTGGTCATGGATGCCCACGCCCGCTTCGGAGGGGAAACCCCGGAGCGGGTGGTACGCAAGATCCTGGAGAAGGTCCGGGTACCGAGCTGAGCGGCGTGAGCTGGTGAGGCCTGGACGAGGTCGCGGCGCACCCCCCATGAGTCTTTCATGAGCCTGCCTCGCCGCCTTCTGCTGCACGGTTTCTACGTCCTGTACCGCCTGGATCAGTGGGCCGGACGCCGCTTTACGCCGGCCGGAATGCTGGTCATCGTGGCACTGTGCGTGGCGGGGCTCTTCGGGCTCGACGTCCATCAGACGTTGGCCTACCAGGTGTTCACCCTGGCGGTGGCGATGCTGGCGTTCGGGTTTCTCAGCATCCCGTTGTTCCGCGGGCGTTTCTCGGCGACCCGGGAGCTGCCGCGCTCGGCCACCGTGGGGGAGCCCGCCTCCTACGTGGTGCAGCTCACGAATCACACCTCGCGCCCGCAGCGCGGCCTGTGCCTGCGTGAACGCCTGCGCTCGGATCCGCTCTCCGCGGAGGCGTTCGCGCGCACGGAGGAAACGGCGGAGGAGCGCCGGCGCAATGTATTCGATCGCCTGGTCGGGTATCCGAGGTGGGCGTGGTTGATGCGCCGGCAGCACGGAGGCGACGCGCCGTTGTGCAGCGTGCCCGAGATACCCGCCGGCGCTACGGCACGGGTGGAAATGACCTTCACAGCGCTGCGGCGCGGCTACGTGCGGCTGCTCGGGATGAGCGTGCAACGCGCGGACCCGCTGGGGCTGGTGAACGCATTCGCGCCAGCCGGCACCGAGGCGTCCTTGCTGGCCCTGCCGCGCCGCTATTCCCTGCCCAGGCTGGATCTGCCCGGCCGCTCCGAGCTTCAGTCGAATGGCGCCGACCACGCGCACGCCCGGGGCCTCACCGAGGAGTTCGTGGCGCTGCGCGAGTACCGGCCCGGGGATCCCCTGCGGCATCTGCACTGGCCGAGCTGGGCGCGCTTCGGCCAGCCCGTCGTCAAGGAGTTTCAGGGAGCGCAGCAGCAGCGCCACGCCGTGCTTCTCGACGCCCGGACGCGCTACCGCGTGAGCGAGCGCTTCGAGGAGGCCGTATCGGTCGCCGCTTCGCTGGTTGGCGCCGACGCCGTCAAGGCGGGGCTCATGGATCTCGTCCTGGTGGGGGCCGAGGTGCTGCGCTTCACCGCGGGACCCGGCGCCGGACCGGTCGAGCGCCTGCTCGAGGTGCTCGCGTGCGTCGAGGCGAGCGGCGACGAGAGTTTCGGCGAGCACCGGGAGATCGTCACCGCGCATCTTCTGGAGGCAGGCGCCTGCGTCCTCGTGCTGCTCGACTGGGATGCGCCGCGGCGCAAGCTGGTCGAGCATTTGCGCCGGGCAGGGCTCTCCCTGCTCGTGCTGGTCATCGTGGACGAGGGGGCGGAAAGCTCCCTGCCGTCGGGGCCGATGCGTGACCAGCCGGAGCGGCTGCGGAGTCTGCGCGTCGGCCACGTCGCCGAGGGGCTGGCCTCGCTGGGCGAGCGTCCACTGCCGGTCGGCGCACACGAACGGGGGCCGCAATGACGCTGCCTCCGATCCTGCTCGGCGGCGCCGTGCTCTTCTGGGGCTGGCACGTTCAGATGCTCACGTTCGCCGTGCCCATGGCCCTCGTTCTGGAGGGCGCGCGCTTCGTCGGGTGGCGCTGGGAGCTGTCCGACAAGGAGTTCAACCTCCTGGCCGACGCCAGCGCCGTCGCTTTTCTGTTGCTGGTGATCTACCTCTTCTACTCTCACTCGCTTCGCGGCGTGTACGTGATACTCGAGCATCTTCCCTTCGTCCTGTTCTTCCTGAGCGCCGCGCAGCTCTACAGCACCCGCCAGCGTATCAAGCTGTCCGCCCTCCTGCTGGGCGTCCGCCGCGCCGAAGCCAGGGGACAGATCGGCCATGTCGGCAGCGTGGACGTCACCTGGCCTTTCTTCATCATTTGCCTGGTCGCGGCGAGCGCCGGCGCCGAGGATCCGCGCGCGTACTACTTGGGCTTGTGCGGGCTCGTCGCCTGGGCTCTGTGGGGACAGCGCTCGCGGCGATACCCGCCCTGGGTCTGGGCCATGGGCTGCACTCTCGCCATGAGCGGCGGGCTGGCGGGTCAGCTCGGCGTGCTCGAGCTGCGCGCGGCGATCGAGCCGGTGATCATGAACTGGTTCCACGAGCGCTGGTGGCGGCACCGGGACCCGTACCGGGCCCAGACGCGGCTCGGATACATCGGCAGGCTGAAAAGCTCCGACCGAATCGTGCTGCGCGTCCGCCCGGACGCGGAGGGAGAGGTGCCGCGGCTGCTGCGCGAGGCGAGCTATCAGACGTTCGGCGGCAACGTGTGGCTGGCGCGCGACAGCGCGTTCATCGACGTGAGCTCCAACGACGAGGGCGTGACCTGGTGGCTGCACGAGCCGTCGAGCGAGGTGCCGAGCGAGGCGCGCAGCGCCGTCATCTCGGCCTATCTCCGCGACGGGCGAGGCTTGCTCGCGGTCCCCAACGGCACCTTCGAGATCGACGACCTGCTCGTCGACAGCATGAGCGCCAACCCGCTGGGGGCGGTGAAGGTGCGCGAGGGCCCGGACCTCATCGAGTACCGCGTACGCTATGACGAGGATGTCTCGTTCGACGCGGCGCCGAACGACGCCGATCTCTCCATCCCGCACCACTACCGCCAGCTCCTGGAGGGCACCGCAGCGCGCCTCGGCCTGGCGGAGCTGACGCCGGCGCGCAAGCTGGAGCGCGTGGCTGCGTACTTCCGAGACAACTTCCGCTATTCGCTGGCCGCAGGAGGGCGCGCCGCCTACACTCCGCTGCGACACTTTCTGGAACGCTCGCGCACCGGGCACTGCGAGTACTTCGCCACGGCCACGGCGCTGCTGCTGCGCGCCGCCGGCCTGCCGGCGCGCTATGCGACTGGCTATGCCGTCGACGAGTACAGCCCCCTGGAGGAGCAGTACGTGGTACGCCGGCGGCACGCGCACTCCTGGGTCCTCGTCTACGCCGGCGGTCGCTGGCGGGACTTCGACACGACTCCGCCCGTGTGGAGCGCCGTCGAGGCTGGCGAAGCCGCCTGGTGGCAGCCGGTCTACGATCTCTGGGCCTGGGCGTTATATAAATATGAGCTCTGGCGCCTGAGCGACTGGGAAGGGCCGGGTCGGCGGGTGCTGCTGTTCGCGGTGCCCCTGCTGGCGCTCCTGGTATGGCGGCTGCGTTCGCGCGGGGTACGGCGCGCGGGCGCGCCGGGGGCGTCCGACGCCGCGCGCGTGCAGCGTCTCGGTGTGGATTCCGAGCTCTACCTCATCGAACGCCATCTCTCCCGGCTGGGCCTCCAGCGCCCCCCCGGCGAAACCCTGCTTCGATGGCTCGATCGCCATGCCGGCGCCGGCACCTTTCCCGGCGCCGCCGCGCTGCGTCGCGACATCCTGCCCCTTCACTACCGTTATCGATTCGATCCCGCAGGCATCGACCAAGCCGGACGCGCGCGCTTGCGGGCTCAGGTGCGCACATGGCTTGCCCGCCACGGCGCACGCGCCTGAGCCGGGCCCTCGGAAAGCGCCGCCCGGGGCGCCGTGCAGGTCAATCCGGGTCGCATAGTGCGCAGCGCCGGCCGCTTATGGGGCGTTTCTGACCCTGAATTGCGCCCGACACGGGGTCTGAAGCCGTCCTCGGGGCGGCAATGTCCGGGCTTACAGGGGGATTTCCCCTTCCTCGCCCTCCCTTGCACCTCTTATGCGGTACATGAGCGGGGCGAACCGGCTGCGCGAGGCGCCGCAGAGCGGCGTGTGGCGGCCGCTCCGGGTGCATCGGCTGAACGCCGACAGCGCGCCCGTCGCCGCCGCCCCGGAGTGTGCGATTCGGCTCCGATTCGGCTCCAATGCGTACGAGAGTGTTAATGGATAATGGGAATCGACCGATATTTAGGTCCACGGCGGAATCTGACAGCTGGCGGGGCAGCCGAACACGCTATCTCTTCAATCTGCGTCATGCGGCAGAGCGCACTGAATCGGGAGCAGGTCGAAGCGGATTCTTGCGGAGTCGCTTATTCCAGCTTAAGGTTACATCATGTACTTCATGCCTGCGTCTCGGGGTCTGACGCAATGATGAGATGGGTTGCGGCGTGGTTGTCACCCACCATCGGAAAGTCTCCCCGCCGAGGGGCTTTGATCCGGTTACCACGCAGCTTCGTTTTCTCGATCTTCGCGCTGGCTCTGAGCGCTCCGGCCGGCGCGCACTCCACCCGGAACGTCGATGATGCGCCTGTCCTGCGCGCGGGCGACATGTCCGAGGCGCCGGCGCATGCGACTTCGAGCGCCCCTTCGCCATACATGACGGCGAGCACGCAGCAAGCGCCGCCGCGGGCGCGGGCCCCGACGTTGGACAAGGGCGTGTTTCTCGTCGCCAGCCGCGAGATGCGTGATCCGAACTTTTCGAAAACGGTCGTGCTCCTGGTGGACTATGATGCAAGTGGTGCAATGGGCGTGGTGATCAATCGCCCCACCCGAATCGTGCTCGCGAGCGTGTTGCCGGATCTCGAAGGGCTGGAGGATCGCCGCGACCGCGTCTACTTCGGCGGTCCGGTGGCGCGCAACCAGATTCTGCTGCTGATTCAGAGCAAGACGCCGCCCAAAGACGCGAACCATGTCGTCGACGACATTTACGTGAGCCTCAGCCAGGCGAGCCTGCGCGAGATGCTCCACCGGAACGGGCCGCGCAACATATTTCATGCCTATGCCGGGTACGCAGGCTGGGCACCGGGCCAGCTGGAAGGCGAGCTGGGGCGCGGTGACTGGCAGGTGTCGGAGGCCGATGCGCAGGCCGTGTTTCATTCGGATCCGTCAAGAGTCTGGCCCGAGCTCATCCGCCAGAATTCCGGCCTTTGGGTGCGCGGTTCGCACCCGAGCGGGGCGCCGGTGCAGGCCGGTTGCACGTTCGGCACGCGCGGATGCACTCCGGGCGCGGATGTGTGGCCAATGCATGCCCACCTTGGGTGTCAAGCCTTGACTTCGGATCGAATATTGCATGAATTTCATTATCCATAGGGAAACGGGATTGTCAGAGGAACGAGTCATTGCGAAGGAGCTCATATATAAATGAGTGGCGTGCCGGCACAGGGTGCGGTGGCGCGCGCCCTCTTTCGCCGAGCGGCGGGCGGTGAGGTCGCGGGGCGCGAGCGGACGAGCTTCTTTGCATGACTATCTGACTGATAGCTGCCCAAACACTTGAGCCCAGCGGGTAGGAGAGATGACCAAGGCTACGAATAGCTCGGGCAGAGGTTCGGCGGAGTTCCTGAGATCGCTGACCGAATACACGCATGAACACAGGGCGCGGCACTGGCGGGGCATCTTCCGGGAGTTCGTGGAGGAGATCCTGCCGAGCGACCCGCGTGGCGTGTCTCGAACGAGTCATCAGTACGTCTGGGACATGCTGCGGTGGAAGACATCCGAGGGCGAGGCGCGCGAGGGCATCGGCCTTTTCTCAGGGGAGCTCTACGGCGTCGAGAATTCTCTCGAGCGGGTCGCCGGCTACTTCAAGGCGGCGAGTGCCGGCTCCGAGGTCGGCCGGCGGCTCCTCCTGCTCCTGGGTCCGCCCTCCGGCGGAAAATCGACCATCGTCATTCTGCTCAAGCGCGGTCTCGAGGAGTACAGTCAGACCGACGAGGGCGCCATATACGGGATCGAGGGTTGCCCGGTGCACGAGTCGCCGCTGCATCTCATCCCGCACACGCTGCGCCCCGAATTCCGCGAAACCTATGATTTGAGCGTCACCGGCGAGCTGTGCCCGTACTGCCGCTCGCGGCTCGAGGACGAGTTCGAGGGAGACTTCATGCAGTTCCCCGTGGAGCGCATCTTCCTCTCCGAGGCAAGCCGCACGGGCGTGGGAACCTACGCGCCGCATGATCCCACGACCGCCGACATCGCCGATCTGGTGGGCTCGGTCGACCTGTCGAAGGTCGCCAAGTACGGGGACGAGGGCGATCCGCGAGCCTGGTCGTGGTCCGGCGCGGTGTATGCGGCGAGCCGCGGCCTGCTCGAGATGATCGAGATCCTGAAGGTGAAGCGTGAGTTTCTGTACCTGCTTCTCACGCTCACCCAGGAGAAGAACGTCAAGGTTTCGCGGTTTCCGCTCATCTATCTGGATGAGACCATTCTCGCCCACACCAACATGGCGGAGTTCCGCAAGTTCCTCCAGGAGAAGGAGAACGAGGCGCTCCTCGACCG
>CAZPFD010000109.1:0-1070 GCA_964585725.1 uncultured Ectothiorhodospiraceae bacterium
ACCGGTGGTGGAGCGCGCATGGCGCATATGATCGAGCCCGGCAGCCCAGCGATCCCTGACCTGCCTGCCAATGGCCGAGAGGTCGATCTCGTCGCTGAACGCGCCTTGCAGCATCGCACTCAGGCTCGCCACCGAGCCTAACACCTTTGTCGGGTCCCGGTGCGTCTGAACGATGAGTGCATCGGGATAAACGTCGAAGAGAGCAGGCAGCGTGAAAAGGTGCGCGGGCGACTTCAACACCCATCGATCACCGGGCCAGCGCCACTGCAGGTGCTGCAGGAATCGGCGGTGATAGGCGTAGGCGGGACGCATGTCCTGGCGCTCCAACCATGCCTCGTAGGACGGCACCCAGTACGTCGTATGGAAACGCGCGCTCAAAAACGCGTGACTGGTAATGGCGATGCACTCCTCGGGCTGACGCGCGCTGACCGGATGTATGGTCTTGAAGTCCGGTGCGAGGCGGTCCAACCAACGTATCTGCCGCTCCGCCTTGGCGATACGTGGATCGGTATGGGCCTGCTCCCGCTCGGGTGGCGGGGAAGGGTGCATGATCTCCCAGCCCGCGGGCGCGCGATGCCCCGGGTCTTGTGCGAGCAGTGAGTGCAGCAGGGTGGTGCCACTGCGCGGCAGCCCGGTGATGAAGAGCGGACGGCGGATCTCCTCCCGGGCGATGGCGGGATACCGCTTGAGGTCGGCCTCGATGCGCAGCCGGTTGGCGAGCAGATGCAGGGTGTCCGCCCGGGCGACGATGCGCCCGGCGAGGTTCAGTCTGGCCTCGTGCTCGTAGGCGTCGAGCAGGACGGAGAGCCCTTCGCGAAACGAGCCATCTCCGAAGTCGTCGAGCCCGATGCGGTGCCGGGCCGCCTCCATGAGCTCCTCGGGGTCGAGGGATACCAGAGGCATGCCGGCGCGACGCAGGGCGGCGCCGGCGGCGTTGAAAACGTGCACCGCCGCCATCCGGCGCGGATGGGCCGGGCTCGAGGTGCGATGACGTGCGCTCAGTCTCATGTGCTTCTCCATCCGCCGTCGTTTACGTGCCCGCAGTCCTCTTCGAAGAGATGGAAGCCTAG